>CBDUXL010000194.1:0-6588 GCA_965371155.1 uncultured bacterium
ATCCAGTCCCGGAAAGGGATGCATGAGGCGCAGGTCGGCGGAGATTTCGTCCGGCAGATTTGGAACGATATTTACAATTTTCAGGCAAGTCGAGCAGGGGGCGACTTCCAGAAGCCTGACAGCGTTCATATGCATCGACGCCAGCCTTTGAGGGATGATTTCCGCCGATTGGCAGTCATCGGAGATTATGACTTTCCAATAACCCCAGACGTAACGGCCTGATTCCCCCATTGCCGACATCGATTCCGCCATTGATGTTGGCGATAATCCGGGCGAACTATCCGGTTGAGTTGGATCCGAGCCGCCGGAGCCGCTGCATGCAACAGCGATCAGCATCGCAGCCGAAGCGACCAGCCAGATTGGTGTCTTCATAGGTTCGTCCTCCCAAGTCAAGAGTAGGCACTTCTAATATACTATGGATTGAGAATCTGTCAAGGTGCAGAGTGGGCGAATCCGCAAGGGGAACCGGCCAAGGCACTTTTCATTATTGAATAACAATCACAAAGTCTGAAGAACCAAGCGGCATTGGGGGATTCTCATCGTCCCGCCATGCAGGTTGGAATACCTTTATATCCTCGCGACTCTCGATCGCCAGGCCGTCCTCCACAAAACGGTTTGCGACCACCTCAGCTATTTCCGGACCCGGCGCCGAAAAGCGATAGAGCCCGTGCGAGAGAACAGCCGGTGGGCTCGATTCCGGATCCTGCTCGACAAGACGAGAAAGCGTTACCCCGATCGCGTCGGGATTGTTGTCGCAGCAGATGAATTTTCGGTCCAGCTTTCTGCAAGCGAGCGCGGTGGTTCCGCTCCCCGAAAAAATGTCGCTGACAACTGCGCCGGGATCGGAAAGCGCGGCTACAATTCGCTCCATGAGCTTGAGCGGTTTCTGAGTGGGGTAGGCGGTCCGCTCGGAGGCCATCGGGTTCACGATCGGAATATCCCAGACATCATCAGCAGGCGTTCCTTCCGGATGGGGCATGTATTTCTTTCCCTTCCTGCTGACAATTCCTCCCTTCGCATAGCCGCTTGTCGGCTTGTACGGCTCCCGGACCTCATCAATGTTGAAAACCCGTCCCGGACCTTTTGAATACCAAAGGAGCACATCGTGTTTGCGGCTGAATCTTGTTTTGGACCGACCGCCGCCGGTGTAGTGCCAGACAATCTCATTCTCCCAGCGATCGACGCCGAATTCCCGGTCGCACCGGAGTCGCACGTGATGGATCGCGCGCGGATCAAGGTGTATCACGAGGTTTCCATCAGGTGAGAGAATCCTCCAAAGCTCTCTCAGTCTAGGCGCGAGCCACTCGACGAACGCTTCCGTGCTATCCCATTTGTCGTCGAATCCTTCCAGCCCATTTTCGCTCTGTGGGCTTTCGCGACGTTTGCCGGTGGCAAACGGTGGATCGATGTAGGCAAGGTCGATGAGTCCATCATCCAGAACACCCAGAAGCGACAGATTATTCCCGAGGATAAGATGATCCCTCGACTGAAAAGCCCTCCGAGTGAATGCCATTCCGCCACCCTCGCCCCATCGCTGCCAGGGTATGGTGAACTGCCCGGTGATGGGGCCAGCTGGGATGGGAGGAAGAAAAAGGGTGTCGGGCGACCGGCGCATGCTTGCCTTTTCTTGGAAGGGATTATAATGGAAATAAACGAAGGTCGTAGCCTGGGAACCCCGGCTACTAGTCTCCTTTTTTGGGTTCGTAGCGGTCGCAGACAGCGCAGAGGGGCCTTCCCTCGAGTTCCACATCGAATAGATCGCATCGCCACAATAGTTCACCGTCATGTAATTCGTCTGACCCATCAAGAATCTCCTCCGGCGGTGGAAGGTCATCATCGGCGGGCTCATGACAATTGAGATAGCTGCATGGATGCCTCACTCGTCGCGACTCGATAAGTCGATCCAGCTCGCGTGACTTCACTGAGTTCGAGATGCGATGGACGGTCCAGTAGAAAAGGAGATGCAGGCCTGCCAGGCTCAGGACCGCGGCGACAGCCGGCACGGTCCAGAATTGATCTCCAATGAGATTGCCCATGTGAAGGAACTCGAGCATCGGTCCGAGAAGCCAACCCAGAAGCGCAAGTATAAGTAACAATACACCGAGCGGCCCTGTGTAAGCATTGAGGCCGCTCAGAGTATCGCCGAACTCCCGAGCGAGGAGTGAATCGAGCCGCTCCAGGTTCTTGAAGGCCGCTGCGAAGGCCTCCTCGCGCTTGATCAGTTGATCCTGCGGCGTTTCTCCCTCGATATCACTGCGTTCGTCAGTCTCCAGAACCGGCTCGATGGCCTCAACGTAGGGAGAATCAGCGCCCGGGAAAAACGTCTGTGGAGGAGTGTCGTCTGCGAGTTGGTCGGTCTCAGCAGATTCGTCGGAGGTAGCAGGGTCCTCTGGGAATTCATCGAGCAGAGGGGCTCGTTCAGATGTAGAAGTCTCAGGGTCAGTGCCTGATTCTTCATCGGGTGGGACCGCGCCCCTTTCGAGGTCGGCGGGGTCGGACGCATTCGCGTCCGGCTGATCGGGATCGGGGCTTGCAGCCGAGTTGGGCATGACAACACAACCACGCGGGTACGCCGCGCAGCAATATTCGAGACGGCGCCTCCAGGCGCCAGATCCGGCAATTGGAGCCGAAGAGGGGATTCGAACCCCTGACCTGCTGATTACGAATCAGCTGCTCTACCCCTGAGCTACTTCGGCGCGCAGTTCTGAGCGGCTGGTAAAAGTATACTCAAGCGGACGAGGTCCGGCAATCGGGGATTAGGTGACAGAAGTACGGAACGCATGATATTCACTGGGACCCTTCGGCTTCACGAGCTTTGGTGGCCGAACTCAGCGTGCCGCTGCATGGCCCATGATCACGATTCCGCGGCGCGGACCGTATTGACAGCGGGAATAAATAGTGATAAAGTTAAATGCCGCCTACAGAAATCGCATACCGGCGATGAATTCCCATGGATGTTGGAATCGTGGGCTGAGAGCGATCTTATAAGCGGTCTTTTGCCGAGCGATATGCGGCATCCAAAATGAGGTTGACATAGAGACGACGATAACTTATTGTGCCCAACTGATGAGGCAAGAAAAAATCCCTACCAGACCCAGGAGGTTTGAGATGGTCTTTCTCAACAGGACCGCAATTTTCAGTTACCTTACCGTACTTGTTCTCCTGATAGGTTGCTCGGGTGGTGGCGGTCAAGCCCCCATGTCGCCCGACACCACCGGCGCGGAGCTCACCGGACAGGTGAAATCGGAAGCCGCCGGGAACGTCTACATCTGGGGGACCGGCGAGGTAACGATCAACGCTGAGACCGGGGAAGTGACGGTTGTCCCTCTCCGGACGGTCGATTTTAACCTCAACGTAGTTATGTTCCTGCAGAATCCGGGCGGCATTCAGATTGCGCTGACGTTCGTGGATCCGGCAA
The DNA here is from genome assembly GCA_965371155.1 of uncultured bacterium. Classification (GTDB taxonomy): domain Bacteria; phylum JAJVIF01; class JAJVIF01; order JAPKYR01; family JAPKYR01; genus CBDUXL01. Next base: position 3,419 of record CBDUXL010000194.1, read on the forward strand.
ACGCCTATGTCGAGCTGGACTGCACACTGAATCACCCATTCTCCGGCTCGGAGTTCTGGGGATTCGACACCAGGATTGCCGTTTTTGCCGGTGGCAGCACGACAGGTGTCCATGACAACACCGTCAAGTATCCGACCCCCACCGAACTCCGCATGGAAAACGCCGATGGGTATACCCGGTGGTTCAACCATGACGAGTTCTGGCCGACGGACAAGCTTTTCGGCTATACCGACGGCGCCCATGCCCCCATGTTTACCATCAACTGGGCCACGGTCAACGGATACAAATACTATGCCAACGGTATCACGTCAACCCAGATGCCCCCGAATCCTGCTGAGGCCGAACGCGGAAGCTTCTCCTCAGGTTCTGTAACCCGCGAGATGAAGCTCCAGTTCCCCCAAGTGACACAACCATTCAAGTTCAAGTACTCGGTCATTACGAGTTGGGCCCCGCCTGACCCGATACCACCCACGGGTGTCGATGATTTCCCGGTAGCGGCCAACACCCCCGAGGCCTACCAGATCGTCGTCACTCAGGATCCCGACTCGACCGCATACTATGAGGACGGGGCCAATTTCGGTGGCAACCTGATCCTCGATGTCGAGGTATGGGACTGGAAACAGGGCGGCGGTACGGTCGAGGGTGAGATCGCTGCAATCTATCTCGAAAGCCCGACACTCCTGTCCAGCGCGGTGGAAATCACCGGAACCTGGACAGTATCACCCGGCTCTTCGTCCAATTCGGTGACCTACTCCGGCACGCTTCTCAATGTGACGCCGACCGACACCGAGGACCAGGAGATCTTCGTCACGGTCGAGAGCTCCGTCCCGGATGCTTACATTCCTCCGGTGAGCGGTTTCACATGGCCGTCGGCGACACTCGCGGCGTATCAGCTCCACGCGGCATATATTCTGGACACCGGCGTGCCACCGGAGAAGACAATCACCGTGACCGTGCCGGACGGCGGTGAGAATTTTTACATTGGTCAGTCGGAGACCATCACATGGGACTATACAGGTCCGATTGTAAACGTTGTTATCGAATACTCCGACGATAGTGGCGCAACTTATCCTTATCTGATCGAAGGCGGCGTTGCATGCAGCGACCAGACCTACGCGTGGAATCCCGTTCCCGACAACCCAACCAACACTGCCAGGGTGCGGATCACCGAGGACCTTCCTGTGCCGGAGGCTCAGGATGAGTCCGACGATGATTTCACGATCAAGGAAGAAGGGCCAGAGGAGCCCGGTTGGAACGTGATTCCTGGTCAGGAGGGCAAGATTGTCGACGATCCCGAGCCGAATCAGAGCACTGTGCAGCCGGATTTGGGCATCCAGAACGATGACGAAGGCAACGAAGGCGCATGGATGGTCGACCAGGCAGGTGACAGCGGTCATCCCATGGCTTTCTTTGACTATCTACTCGACTGGTCCGGCCCCGGCGGCAATGCCTATCCGTCAGGCTTTAACTACAATTTTGCACCGATGGGTCGGCATGATGTGTCGTCGAACGGAATCGTTATTACCGGCTGCTCCGCCAACACGAATCAGATCGACCCGCCGATTTGGAACGATCCCATGACCACGATCTGGTACGTCAGTTACATCCTTGCCGATGAAGGTGATCCGGGCGACCTATTAACGGTATCTTGGAGCGATTCTGGCGAAGGAGATCCTCCCTCAGACGATCCTGAGGAGAGGCCTTGGTACCACCGCGCTGACGTGTCAGGTGGCCTGCCTGGATGGCAAGGGACGGAACTGGACGATTGCCTGTTCTCGCTGATGTGCTTTTCCCATGAGGCAGGTGCTCCCGCAATCCCGGATGAGGATTCCGGTGACCTTAACATCTGTATCTGGGCCTATCCGTACCTCACCACCACCATTATTTACGCGCTCGGGTTCCCCGAGTACACCACGGACAACATGCCTCTCCCGTTCTTTGAGGCTTTTGACGTGAGCGACCCGACCAAGATGCGGATTGCTGTGGATTCGGATAGCTACCTGTCGTTTGGAGATCCCTACGACGGTCTCATAAACCTGGTGTACATGATCGACAGCGTGAACAACATATACATGACCGGCTTCCAGATCGACTTTGATGCCGGCATGTTCGGATATTGGGGTCTAGAGGCCTCTATGAAGATGTTCACCGATGGTGAGTTCTACTTCGAGGGCGGCACTGCCGTCGACCTGGAAAGCCTTCCCACCACCACATACCTCTACGGCGGTGACCCTGAGGAGGGCATGAACTGGGTTGCGATTCTGTACGACGACGGCTCGGGTGGCTGGGTCGTAAGGGTCTATCATGTCGATTGGGGTATCGACCCCATCGAGGAGATCGCGATAGTCGATACCACCGATCCGATCTCCGGCACACCGCTTGCACTCGATGTCGATCCGATCAACTTCACTATCCATGTCCTTTATGAGGATGGCGGCGCGATCAAAGCCACCGTCTTTGACTACACCCCAGATTGATGAAAGGAGATAAGACAATGATTAAGATTACTCGAACAATCGTTTTTCTGCTGGTGCTGGGCGGTCTCCTGACTTGGGGGATGTCGACACTTGCCCAGGCGCCAATCACTACATCGAGCGTTAACCATGTACAGCTCGAGGGCCAAACGCTCGAGGGGGTGCCTGTCTCACGAGATCTGGTACGCCCTGTCGGTCAATGAGCTTCGCCTGATAAATGAACACTAAGCCGCTCCTCTTGGGGCGGCTTTTTTTTGGATCATTGCCAAACAACGGGTAACGATCAGGAAAATCCCGGCGATTGGATCACCTCCTATGCTGAAAGAAGCCTCAGGTCGATTCCGCCTGAAGATGCATTCTTCCCCCGCTTTGAGGGATAAGCCTGGAGAACCAATCGGGTTAAACCTGGTCGTCGGGTAGGTCCATCCTCCTGATGCTGTCGTAAAACCTGCCGATGCGCGTAACCTTCAGGAGCCATGTTGTGGCCTGATCGAACAGAGAGTAAACGACCGGCACAACAACCAGGGTCAGAAGCGTGCTGGCGAGCAATCCGCCGATGACGGCGACCGCCATCGGGGCCCGGATCTCAACACCCGCTCCGCCGCCGAACATCAGTGCGACCGGCAGCATACCTCCTATAGTTGATAATGCGGTCATAACGACAGGACGGAGCCTGATCGGTCCCGCGGTAAGCAT
>CBDUXL010000195.1:0-6563 GCA_965371155.1 uncultured bacterium
GAAATAGAACTCGTATGCCTCAGGCTGATTTGCAGTCGATGGAAAATCGTTCAGTGGGTCTATCACGGGGGTGACGAGCGGCGGCTCCCAGCAGGCCTCGACCGCGTACCCCACGACCAAAGGCTCACCCGGCGGGAGCCATATGTGGTAGGTGCGGGTAACGAAGCCACTGCTCGAGAACATATGTCTCGGTTCGTGCGTGTAGAAATTCAGGTAGGCGTTCAAGTTGGCCGTCGGTGTTCCGATCGCATACTTGCCCTCGTAGTAGTTGAAAATCGGCTCAGGCTGCCCCGAATCGTAGGATGGGCTCCATCGGAGCGAGTATCCATCGGCGTTGAGCACCTGCGGGTCGCCCAGACCCCGCCACGACACCCTGAACGGCTCGGGCCACGGAGGGTAATATTGATAGCCTTCCTCCTCCCAGGACCCATCGAACATGATTATCCCCTTCACATCAAAACCGGTGTACTCGGGAAGACCCTGGAACGGGTGCCGGATTCTGACGGTGATATCCACCGTCGAGTCGCCATTGCTCTTGATATTGGTGATTTCGAGACAGTTGGTGCAATACTCCTCGAGAAACTTGAGCGCGTTCAAATGGAACCGCCCGGCGCGCCGAGGGACCACATCGACACGGTCGTGCGTCTCCGGGATGTACCACGTCCATTCACCCCAAAGACGGTAGGGACCGTCGTATATGTCCCAATTGGAGGCTTCGAGAGCCGGCGTTTGATCGGGGGAAGCGTCGGGCACAACAGCGGAACCACCGCCGCAACCCACCACCAGGATCGCGATGAAAAGAATGGGAACCTTCCTCATAAGACATCCTCCTTGCATATTGAACATACCACAAAAACAGCGTCTGTCAAGAAGGCTTTAAGTTTATTCAAGAGAAGTGTGGAGGTATAAAGCAAACGCCCGCACGAGGCGGGCGTTCTGAGGATGGGAGGGGGTATTTTTTCCGCGCTTCTCACATATTTCGATGCACTTTCGCAAGGTTTTGATAGGTGACACGAATTTTTTCACAAGGTCATCTGGGGAGTTTCAATGAATCACTGCCTTCCAGCCTTTCATTATCTGCAAGATCCGCCTGGACCTCGGCCAACATCTCCCGAAGCTCCTCCGGATCGCGGACCGGCGGGTAGCATGAGTCATCGAGACAAACGAACGCGACCGCATCCTCCATGGGAACATACCCCATTTGCTCTATCAGTTCCGCATCGCGCTCCGGATCGAGTATCTGCGCAACCTTCCTCGGATCCCACCCCTCAAGGGCTGCTTTCAGAAGCTCGTCTCCCATGGGGTCATCCAACGAAGCCACTACCGCAACATGGATGCACTTTGAGTCGATAACATCGATCGCGAAAATCAGTTGCACCTCTTCCAACGAGCCGGTCGGCCACGACGAAAGCGTTAGTCCCGTGTCGGTGATAAGACTCGCGGTGTCGCGCGGACCTTCCTCATGCGCAAGCCACCCATATCGATACAGCGAAACCGCCAGCTCAAACAGCATCGGGTTCGCAGATGGGTGGTACCACTCATCCGGTGAATCAGCCGGGAAACTGTCGGCGATTGAACCCGCCTTCTCCAGAAGAGCCACATCCCCGGTGGTCTGGTACATCTCGATAAGCAGGTCCAGCATGTAGATGCGATCTGCAAGTCGCATTGTGTCGGGATGCTCAAGATTAATCCGCTGCTCCATAGCTGCAAGCATCGATGGAGCCAGCGTGTCGAGGAGTTCTCCGGTTCTTACGCCGTCGGACAGAACGATGCTCTCAAGGCTTGGATCCCACTTGACGAGTTTCAGCCACCATGCGAGCGTTCGGGCGTTGACCCAGACTACGTCCCTCGTTCCCGGCACCGGAGCATCGAAAGCATCAAGCATATCAATCACGGCATTCGGGCTAAAGAGAATCAACGGAGACAGATCCATATCCTCCAAATCGAATTCCTCGAAGGTGTTCATAGTGTCCAGGATCGTTGGGAAACCGCCGCCCAGCCGACCATCTTCGAGCACCACCATATTGTAAAGAGCATCGAAAAGCGTTTCCGGCTCCACGGGCCAATCCTCGTCCAGTGCCGATGCGCTCGCCGCAGCCATGAGGTTGCGAACGATGTTAATCTCAGTAAAGCCACCATAACCTTGACCGGAGTGCGGCATAGCGAAATTCATCTCACCGAGCCACACGTCGGCAGTCAAGCTGTATTCATCTTTCACCCAACCTATCATTTCCAATTCCAGGCCCTTGATATCATCACCGCTTCCCATTTCCTCGAGAGCCAGACAAAGGATATATTCCGGCGCAATCAGACCGGACCCGTCCAGAAAATCCTTGTGCATGTCGATATAGTCTTTCACGTTCTCGTAGGGATCACCCCCAAAACCCCGATGCACTCGCACGGGAGGAAACGTGCTCCCCGGACTCGTCAGTAGACGATTCAGCTCAGCCCGGCCCTCCGAGCTCAGTGGCGAAATTGCCGGACCGCTAACCGTACCGCCTTGCCCGCTGCTATGTCCGGGGAAGTAATAGACGTCCGTAGAGGTCCATGTGTCCACCAGCAGGAGCTCATCAGAATCCGGATCCCCTGAAGGCTGAAGCACTACGAGCGCCGGCGGCCCCCAACACCAAAGGCCCAATCCGCCCGAGGCCCAATCACCGGTCAAAAGATACTGCGCCAGGATGGGGTCCTCCCACCAGTCGACCTCCCATGTCACAAAATTCTGCTCGATCATCTCACCCCACATGTCAGCGGCAAACAGATCCTCTTCGATTTCCTCGGTGGAGTAATCCTCGTACCGGCTCACGTAGCAGAGGATCGGCCTACCGGTCGAGCGGGCCTGCTCAATGACCTCGGTCCGTTCATCCGTGCCGTACCACGTGATTGGACATTCATCCCGAACGTGCGGGACAGGACGTTCGGTGTTCCAGATAAACGGTCTGACGGATCCTGCATTTGAGTTGCAGCCCGCAAGCCCCGCCAGAAACGCGAAAAGACATGAGAAAAACAGCGTGCAGAGAGAGATGCGCAGGCGGCAGTTGAACATTGGCTTCTCCTGTGGGTCACGGGAATGGGAATGCGACGAATAGTATACCCAAATGGTTGCGTAAGAACGAATCGGCAGGATCAATCAGACTCCGTGGTCGTCAAGATCAAGACTGCCTGAAGGTCTAGTTCTGCAGCCTGACGTAGATGTTGTAATCCCCGCCTTCTTCTTCAGCGTACGCAGCAATCACGCCGCCTGCGAACGCATCTCGTCGAACATGGCTGTAGGCGCAAGATCCTTCACCGAGCTTTTCGGGGGAACCGAATGTGTCGCCGCCATCAGCGGATTCCACGTAGAGCACATCGCCGTCCGCATCGAAAAGAACTGAGACCGCGTCACCATCTGCACTTATAGAATGGAAGACGGGTTCATCGATAAGGCCGGTGGCGAGAGCAACGGTATAGGGAGTGGTGGGTGGCCAGCTATCGAAGCGGAAGTACTCCACATCGTAGCTGCCGCCGCGATTGGCCGCCATAACGCCGTGGTAAGGACCGTCCGACTCCGGGGCGATAGCGGGTTCGATAAGAGCATCATCGCCCGTCATGGCTGGAGCCTTGTCCCAACCGCCGTCGTACCATGCATAGTCGAGCTGAGTGTCATCATGGACGTAGAAGAATTTCGGGGTGCTTGCCTGTTGAACGAAGCCGTCGTTAATGGAATAGACGGCATTATAGAAAGTGCCGATTGGATCGCTCGACCAGTAGGTAATATCGAAGGGGCTGTCGCTGCGCAATCCCAGGGCGGACCAGCTACCCGTGGTCATATCGTACAGGTAGCCGTCGGCTCCGATGCCGAGGTCACAGGAAAAAGGTGATACGGTCATTCCCATGTAGCTTGTACTGACTGGAGTCGCCCATGACCCGCCCTCATAGACACTCAAATAAGTGTACTTGGTTGAGGACTTCTGATACTGCACATAAACACCGTTGTCGCCGCCAAGGACAGCATGGATTGTGTCGATGCCCTCGTAATTTCCAATAATCTCAGCCTCAGACCAGGTATATCCGCCATCGCCGGAGCTCCTCGCCAAGGCATCGGTTCCGTCCGTGTAGATGATCCAGTAGTCATTTTCCCGCAAGACCAGTCTGGGAAGAATTTCGTCCACGCCCTGCTCGCCGGCGACCAGGATCGGGTCGGTCCAGAGAGGCTGGGGCAGCTCCACACGGACGGTGAATTTGTTGTACAGAGCGTGAGGAGCGACCTGATCCCAGGCAGCCACCCATAGCTCATAGTCGCCTCCGAGAGCACCGCCGGAGTTTGTGATCGTAGCCTGCCATTCAGTGTCATCGATTTTCGTGAGTAGAACGTCGCCGCCGGTTACCGGGTTATCCTCGATGACGACCTCGTACGCCGTAATACCCTGCCAATCGAGCACATTGACCGTAACAACAAGTGATCCCCCGTCCTCGTAGAGCAGCCCCTCCTGCTCGATGCTGACGATGTCGTACGGCTCGTGTGCATTGTCGGGAAAGGCAGCGGTGACAATGAATGAGGCGAAAATCCCCGACGGGACGTAGATTTCGAAAATTTCGGATTTTATGTACTGATCCGGAAGGGCATAATTCCCGTAGAACTTTCGGGTGGGGTCGTCCTTCGCGTAAGCGCGAAACGGATTCGCCACTTGAGGATCGTTGAGGTCGAAGATCTTCGTGTAATCGTCCGGGTTCAGAAGCCTGGCATCCACCATGTTCGTCAGGATGCCCCTAACATCGTAGCCATCCAGGGGCAAGGGATTCTCCAGTGTCGCCTCTATCGTCAACACTTTATTCGCAATGTCCCAGTCGAGAATCTTCAGGGTGACATAGCCTGGAAGAAGGAACGGCGTGACATTGTAGTGTTTTGCGACTACGCGGTTTGGCAGAACCTTCAGCTCATCGCTTGCGCCATCCCAGTAGAAATCGACCGCCGCCCAGATGCAATGACCCGAAACCGTTTGGGATGTCTGGTCGATAACGGGAACGGCTGGATCATTTCCTTCAGAGCATCCGAAGGCCCCAACAAGGAGAATGAATGCAAGAATGCAGATTATCTTGATTCGCATGAAATTTACCTCGGTCCTGGTTTCTGTTGCCTGACCCTTCACCGGTGTATTCCGGGAATTCGGGGAAAGGATGGTAAATGCCGACCGTACAGGTGACCTCGGGAGGGTTAAAAGAAAGATCCGAGATGAGGATTTTGGGGAACGACCCGGGATCTTCCAGAAATCGCAGTACATTGACCTCGACGCTGGCTGACCTCAAGGGCACGACCTCCGCCTCGTGAGTTTCTGGGTCGATAGTGACCTCAAACACTCCCCATGTACGGACTCCTGAAGACAGGCCGGCCCCTGTTGGTTCTGATGAAGGACTGATGGGCTCCAGGGGAGGCGATGATGTAGAACATCCTGTGGCCAGCAGCAGACCCACGAAGATTACCCATTTCGCATGTACTAATTTCATAACGCGACCTCGCAGCTTAGCAAAGCGATGAACCCAGATCCAGCGTTCATTATAGCAAAGAGCTTATCTCAGGGAAAGTGTACAGCAATGAATGACTAAGCGGGAATCTCACCATCCCCTCAGGTAGTCTAGTCCTCCCTTGCCCAGTCGGTTGTGCGGGAGGATGCCATCCGTTACTCTGGTGCAAGTTTGAACCCGTTGGGAGTTGCACCATGTCCGAATTAGACAAGATCAAAGAATTCGACGCCTTTCGTCAACGCATGAACGAGATTATTCTCTCCGAGGCACCCCTTGTGGTGAAGCGGATCTTCGCGCTTGATGGTGAGTGTTATCGAGACGGCGCACTGCCCGTCCGCACGAAGGAGCTTCTGGGGCTTGCGTGTTCGATGGCGCTACGATGCGACGATTGCATTACTTACCACTTGAAAAGGTGCGTGGAGGAGGGTTTTTCGGACGATGAGATCTGGGAGGCGATGTCGGTGCCGCTTCTTGTCGGCGGGACAATCGTCATCCCCCATCTAAGGCGCGCGGTCGAAACCCTGAAAGCGATAAGGACGGAATAGAACGAACGGACCCAGACGAGATCGGGAGCTTTGTCCTGTCAATCCGAAGTAGAAATGTCCTCCTGTTTCGCTCCTTGTACAGCGGTCCGATATTGCGGATTCTCGTTCCTGCTGATAACATAATGTATGAGGGCAGGCCCAGTGCAAACCGTACACCTTCACAGCACCGGGCCGGTGACCCAGGTCGGTAGCCCAGGTTTTAACCTGGGTCCTTAGGAGGTCATGACATGAATCGATGGACAATCTTTCTCGCGGCGATTTCTGTTGCAGGATTCGTCGCAATAGGCTGCTCCGGCGGCGGCGGAAATCCCGTAGCGCCCGCTGCCGATCATGGGCTAACGTCGGAATCGACTCCCACGGGACAAACCCACACCAACCTTTGGGGCTACTACGATATCTACATCGACATCGAGAACCGGAGTGCTGAAGTAGTTCCCAACCGTCAGGTGATGTTCGCGGTCAATGTCGTGCGGTTCGTCAATGAGCCGCCTGCGAATATGACATTCCAGATTCTGG
>CBDUXL010000196.1:0-6529 GCA_965371155.1 uncultured bacterium
CAGGACCCCGTGAAGGATCTCCAGTTCTGTAACCGACTTATGGCGATGCTCGGCAAGCCAAGGTTCCAGCTCGACAAGATCCTCTGGAATCTCCAACGGCACCCATCCATACCGCTCACCGAGCAGACCTATGAAATAAGGCCTGCATTCGTGAATTTCCTTGAGACAAATAGGCAGCACCTTCCCCTCGGCGGTCTGCTCATCAGTGATCCCCCAACGCAAATCAACCTCACCCCATGTAACCCCGCGTTTCTCACATATTCTCCGCAGCTTCGGAAAAACCCGCTTCACCAACTCCTCCCGCTCTTCCTTCATGTCTCGGAACGTCGAGGAGACAAACACTCGAATAACCCGCTGCTGTTGGGCCGGTTGCGTAATAATGCCTTCCATATGGAATCACTCCTCATACAAATATTACAGTAGCCCTATGTCGGTAACAAGGTCACTTCAACTGCGATCGGATGTCGTCGAGTATGGGTTTGATCTCCTCGGTAACCTGCGCAAAGCCGTGCTCGGTGGCAAGACGGTATGCCTCCTCGGCCAGCGGGAGCGCCTCGTTTGGATACCCCTTTTTGGCCAGCACCTCAGCCTGGTGGGCAAGGGATTCTGCCAAGTATTCCGGGATCCCGAGTTCGCGGCAGATACGTTCCTGCTCATTCAACAGGTCCATCGCTTCATCCAGACCACCACGAGCCATTAGAATCTCTGCCTGCTTCCCCAGACAACTCTGTAAGGTATGTGGATGACCGTACTCGAGAGTCAAGCGCTCCGACTCCTTAAGAAGCTCCATTGCCCTGTCCAGGTCGCCAAGCTCGATGAGTATTTCCGCCTGGTTACCCAAGCTGATCGGAAGGTGTAAAGGATACCCGTGTTCACGGGAAATCCGCTCCACCTCCTTGTAGAGTTCCATCGCACGCTCCAGGTCACCACGGAGCTGGAAAATCACCGCCTGGTTGTTCAGGGTCCCTGCGAGGCCGACCGGGTTATCAAGCTCGCGGCAGATGCGTTCCTGTTCCGCAAGAAGCGCCATCGCCCCATCCAGGTCCCCGCGGTCTGTAAGTATCACGGCCTGGTTGCCCAGAGTTGCCGAAAGCCCGAACTTGTCACCAAGCTCGAGGCAGGTGCGCTCTACTTCCTTTTGCAGCTTCGTCGCGCCGTCCAGGTCGCCGCGACCATAGAGTATCGAGGCCTGGTTGCCCAGAGAGATCTGAAGGCTGGATGGATTCCCTAGCTCGCGGCAGATGCGCTCTTTCTCCTTGTAGAGTGCCATCGCGCCGTCCAGGTCGCCGCGGTTGCTTAGTATCAACCCCTGACTGCCCAAGCTCCGCTGAAGGGCGTCAGAGTCACCAAGCTCGCGGCAGATGCTCTCCACCTCTTTTTGCAGCACCATCGCCCCGTCCAGATCGCCGCGTCTCCAGAGTACCAACCCCTGGCTACTCAGGCTCCGCTGAAGACCGCTGAGATCACCAAGATCAAGGCAAACGCGCTCCTGCTCTTTCAGAAGTGCCATCGCGTCATCCAGTTCGCCACGCCACAGGAGTATAGACGCCTGGCCGTTCAGGCAGGATGCGAGGTTCCGGAGATCACCGGCTTGCCGGTAGTGCTCGGTCAGGAACTGCTGCAACGAGAGTGCCTCCGAGGAGTGGCCTGTATAGTCGAGCAACCTCGACACATGCAGCAATGTATCTACATCGGGAACATCTTCCGGCGCTTCCAACACCGGCCCGTAGGCGTCCACGAGACGCAGGGGCGAAGCGCCTTCCACCTTCGCCCAGAAACGTTTTATCTCGAACCTGTCCTCCTGCCAGGCTTCGCTGAAAAAAACAAGATTACCCAGCAGATCGTATAACTGATGCCAGGAATTCGCCTCGCAAAGCTGCCAGGGAAGTTCGTCAATTACACGAGGGGATAGCTCCTGGTCCGCGAGGTAATCCGCCAGACGCAGGTGGACAGCCTGTTGATCCTCATCTGTCGGCAGATACCGATCCTCAATTGCCTTACGAACATAATCATGCGCAAAGCCGACCAACCCGGACTTGTTTATCAACAGGTCCTCAGCCGCATTATGGAACTGCACCCACTGTGCACCTGGAAGAGGCTCACCGCCGGCGCCAAGAAGATCGAGGAGTTCAGCTTCCGATAGACCCCTTCGAGATGCCCACGCAAATGTCATGGCATCCTGCACGAGTCCCGGCCATTCACGCTCGTAATCCTGCTCCAGGCGTCTGAGGATTTTCTCGTAAAGCGCAGGCACGGACTTCGAGGACAGGTAGTGCTCGATTGCCCTGTCCAGGTGTTTGTGCATACCGAAAATCCGAAGTTCCTCCAGCAAAGCCCTGAGATAAAGAGGATTACGTGTCTGTTCAGCGGATGCGATCTTCTCGATTCGGGACTCACTAATATTTTTTCGATACTGCGCGAGGTAATTTCGTATCAACTGCTTGCGTTCGTCGTCCTCCAGCGGCTTGATCTCCATCGTCGGCCATTCGCGATTTTTCAGATCGTCAAGCGAATGACCGGGGAGTGTGGAGAGGATAAGTCGAATGTTTTCCGGTATGAATGGAGGCATCCAAACAAGGTCCGGAGCGGCGTCCCTATCCTCAAGCTGGTCTAGCGCGTCGAGTATCAGCACGACCCTATCCTTCGCGGCTGCCATGTGAAGCCAGGCTGCAAACGCCGAGCGAAGCTTGTCGGGTTCCGTGGGGATTTCTTCCTCTATGTCAAACCGCCGCTTGAGCTCGCCCATTATTCGCCTGAGCATCGCAGTCCAGTCCGCGGAGTACGGTGTCGCGCCGATGAAGTGCATGATGAGAAGACCCTCGGGAAGATCCCGACGGTATCTGGCCGCCCAATTCGCCAACAATGCCGATTTGCCCGACCCCGACTCTCCAAGCACAACAAGGGGTTTACTGTCGCTCCGCACATGCTCATCCAGCCGATCGAAATACTCTTCCCGCCCGATATACGCCCGAAACCGACTCTGCGCGAACGCCTCATGCTCGACTGCTTCGCGATCGAGCGGATCAAGTTCCTCGCCTTCCGGGAAAAGTTGATCTATCAACTTGGTGAAATCCTCAAGCACAAGCTCGCCAAGTTGCTCCGGACTCTCGTAGTTCTCGCGGATCGGCAGACCGCTCTCCTTTATGCGTGCCTTCAGTGCCGCAAGCTTTTTTCGACGATCCTCCGCTCGGTCCTCAGCGCCGTCAGGCCCAAACTCCTCTATCTCCTCAGAGTGGGGGCCTTCAAGAAGTTCCTCCCTCCTGTCGGGCGCCAGAGAGTAGATAAAATGAGGATCACGGAAATAGAAAAGCGCAGTACCCATCATCTCCGATTCATTCAGCGCGCCGTGAAGAATCTCCAGCTCGGTGATGGATTTCTTGTGCTGCCCGGCAAGCCACGGCTCCAGCTCGACAAGATCGTCGGGAATCTCGGGAGGCACCCAACCGTAACGTTCACCGAGCATACAGATGAAATACGGCCTGCATTCATGAATCTCTCTCAGACAAATCGGAAGCACCTTCCCCTCCGCGGTCTGCTCATCTGTGATCCCCCAGCGAAGGTCAACCTCTCCCCATGTAACCCCACGTTTCTCGCATATTTTTCGCAGCTTCGGAAAAACCCGCTTCACCAACTCCTCCCGTTCCTCTTTCATATCCAGGAAAGTCGAGGAAACGAAGACCCGAATAACTCGTTGATGTTGAACTGCTTGCGCAAGAACCTTTTTCATAAGAGATGATCCCTCATTACGTTACCACCCCTATCCGACATAAGGACGCGCAGACCAGGCAAATCAGGAATGAATCATTCTCCGCACCTCAAGCCCCCCTCACACGATCCACCCGCGAATTTCACTCAGACTCTCACGATCCGGTATCCACACAAAGCCAGAAATTCCGGCAAATTCCTGACAAGTTCCCTGTCAATCTCTTTCACATCCTCACCCAGGGAGCCCCAGGCAGCAATAAAGGGATGGGCCTTCCTCTCGATGTCCTTCTCCAGACCATGCTTCCACCCGTTTACAAGCCTTTCAGCTACCCACCTGCCGTGTTCCATTTCCGCAAGAACTTCGATTTCGTTCTCGTCAAATGTTATCAGCGTTGTTGTCTCAGGATCCTCAATAGCCTCGAGCGAACACCCGATTTCATTCAGTTTCTGTCCGATATGATCTACTGCATGTAAGTTCGACTCTTTCAGGTCCTGTGATAGTTCATCCCAATCAGCCATCGATTGAGATCCCTGAAGTTTGTGCGGCGCAACCTTCCGCCGATAACTTCCGTGCAACATGACTGCAATTTCTTCACGGATCGATTCCCCAAATCCCGGCGCTCCCGTTCCCATATAACCCCTCACAACGTGGGCATCATCCGGGAAGAAGACAGCGTTTCTTAGTATAGACCACTGCAAGTCATCGCTCTGTGATCTTAATTCCTCCCTAAAACTGTCCAGAATTACGACTGACGCGCCCAGACTAATGGCAAGTGAATACTCAAATATAGAAATCGAGTTCCCACCAATTCCAAACACTTTCACTTTTGACGGCTCTATCCCGGAAGCAAGCATATCGATCCAGTATTGCAGAGGTTCAAGCGGAGTAAACTGTGATCCGGGCACAGTTCGGATTTCGGTGCATCTCTTATCCCATTTTGCACCCGCAGGCAGCTTCTCCGGTGTGTAACCGATACTGACAATACTGTCTCCATAAACCTCCTGAATATCTCCCACAAGCCGCCCTACACCCGTATCGGTTCCACCCGAGATAATTGTTCCTTTGTAATCCTTAAGAGCTTCAACGACTAAACCTCTGTACGTCTGGACTTGCTCATCGTCTTTCGGGTCGCACGATCCGACTATCAATACAATTGCTCCTTCGATCGGCTTCCAGTCCTTTGATACCAGTTTCTTCATTTCCTCAATTGACTTTGAATCCCTGAACTTGGCTGCCTTTCCAATCTCAAGAAGTTTGAGCGCCCAGTCATATCCATGAGATTCCTTGAGGGCGGGGTTAAGGTCGATAAGCGAGTCCAACGAAGTTTCCAGCATGAATGGCGCCGTTGAAAGCTGTATCGCGCGCAGATACGCAGGCAGACCCATGTACGGTCTTCCCAACAGGAGGTAGAACTTCCCCAGGTCGTACAACGCCCACGGATAGTTCATTCCGATTTCTATCTGTTCGTTGCATCGATCGATCGCCGACTTGATGGATTGAGTCAACATTGAAACAACCGAGGCATCCCGGCGTTTCCGGATTTCATACTCGAGATAATTGCCCAAAACATAAGGGTTTCCGGGGTCAATCTCATATGCCAGTTTGTATAACTTGCTTGCCCTCTTGTCGTCGACGCCCTTGTATGTGCCGGCAAGCGAGGCAATTGCATCAACATCGGTCTTATCGGCTTCAATCGCGCTCTGCAGACACTCCTGGCCTGTCTTGTACTCGGGAACATCCGGCGACTTTTCGTGCACCTTGCATAATGCCATTCCAAGATCCCTTACTATGGGCTGATAACCGGACTCTTTGCAGGTGGAAAACAAGTCAATTGCCTTCTGCCAGTCCCCCATAGATATGGCCAGCTTGCCGACCTTATGCGCAATTCGATAGTCACCGGGGCAATGTTCCAGAATGATTTCCAGTACGGCGATTTCATCCCTTATTTCATCTTCAGTCATGTACGCTTCATAAGATGCGGCATACTTCCGGAGTGCTGCATTGATTCTTGTCAACGCTGAATCGGCGCTCTCAAGCAAGGCACTCACTACAGATAGCTCGCGCCGCCATTTATAAGGGAGCTTGAAAGAAACTCTACTGGATGTTTCATAATCAAGCTCCGACCAGGCGCGCTCAAGCGCCGTCGTCACTTGGATCTCAGCTTTCATGGGGAGCGCTTCATCCGGAAACACAGAGTCGGGGATGGTAATACCGAAGGCACTCAGGGCAGTACTATCGGGGTCAAATGAAACAACATAATGAACCGCACGGTTGCCGAACTCATTCAGCTCAAGGAACTCAGGAATGTCCAGGGTGTTGGACCAGTCGACATTGAGATGTGCCTGTATGAAATCGCAAATGGGCCCAATTTGATCGTGTGTCTGTACGATTACCACCGCTTCACACAGATCGGTTGATCCCAAAACCCGGTCCTTGCGGTCGTCCGGATTCCGCTGGATCACTTCAGCGAAACCGGCGATTGACTTGGCCCGAGTCTGCACGATTGCGCGTGGCGCATGTTTCTCTGCTGCCTTTTGAAGAACCTCAAGTAGGACTCCGGCATACTCCTCGTAGCGAGACTGAACCGTCGAGTATTGCTCGATCTGCTTTCGTAACCATCCAAGGTATTCTGATTTCTCTTTCTGAACCATCTGGGACATCTCCATGATGCACGCAAAAACTCGTCTCCACCCTTCAGTGCAGACGCGAAATTGATTCCGGAGGATTAGTGTTACGGTTCCAGGCGAGCATGTCAAGTATTCATGGCGACGGGCGCATCTGCGGATTGAATATGCTGGACGCATCTTAACCGGGACCGCGAGC
>CBDUXL010000197.1:0-6484 GCA_965371155.1 uncultured bacterium
TCATTTCCCGATTCTTTGTTGTAAACGCGGACTGTCTGGTCCTCTGTGATCGAGAAGGTATGCAGATACCCAGGCCGTGTGTCACGCGGGTAGGCAATGATGGTGAACTTGTTCGAACCGATACCACCAGTACCGAGAGGTGAGCCCGCAATGTTCCTGCTCGTTAGCGAAACTTCCCAGCTCATCGAGTAGTTCTCGATCATGTTACCGAGGCTGTAACCATGGGCAATGTACAAGTCGTCCTGTAGAGCCTCGAACGAGCCATACAACTTATCGTTGTTGGTGTTCTGGTACGCTAACTGGCTAGATCCGATAGACCGAACGGTGCTCTTGGCTCGACTCTGCCACGCAGCACGCCTGGCGTTCAGGAGCTGCGGAATGGCGATAGCAGCAATGATTGCGATAATCGCTGCCACTACGAGGAGCTCAAGTAGCGTAAAACCCTTCTGGTTTCGCACCTTAAAAAGAGCCATAGTTGGTAGCTTTTCCCTCCTTTCTTTGAAGAATGGGCACTCCTAAGATTTCAGGGCATCAATTAGATTATCACATTTTTCCGATAGATGTCAATACCTATTGGGCATTTTTGGGGGGCTGATAGCATCTTAACCAGATTCTATAGCAGTATATTGCAGAAACGCCGCTCTTGCGACGTTCCAGGTCTCGTCTTGGTTCTTTCACCAATGTCCGCTGTCCTACTCCACTTCCCCGGCTTCAGCCTGTTCGCTCTCCACACCGAGAGCGGTTCGAGCTTCTGTCGCTGCGAGGCCGGACTGGGTGTCCGTGCCCTTGGGGTAGTTCGTCATCAGTTGCGACTTACCCCTCGCTGCGGTGTTCTTGTGGATGACGCCCTTGGTCACCATGCGATCGAGTTCCCGACAAGCCGCTTGAACGTGCTTCTCCTTGTCCTCGGAGTTGTTGGTGATTGCCAGACGGGCTCTCTTTACGAAAGAGCGCAGGCGGGATCGGTATGCATAGTTCCGAGCCTGCCGTTTGAGCGATTGCCTGTGACGTTTTTCAGCTTGAGTATGCTTAGACAAATATAACAGCCCTCCGATTCCGAAGAGTGAAGCCGCGGGATAATAGCACAGTTTCCCACAGTGCGCAAGCAAATGACCTCCCTTGAGTGCATCCGCGATCTGATTCCATAACGTTTCTGTTCAAGCCATCGGGAGGTTCCGGCACGGATTGTGCTAGAATCCCGCCGTGTCGGCAAATAGTGAGGCAACCGGTCCACAGGATCCAGATCCTGTCCTGAGCGAAGGCGGCCCCCAACCATCCTCCGCTGCATTCCTCGCCCGGACAAGCGTGCTTCTTGCCGGGGCGACACTGCTCTCGCGTTTGCTCGGTCTTGTCAGGGAGATGATCATAGCCCATTTCTATGGCGCCACCGGACAAACCGACAGCTTCTTTTTCGCTCTGATAATCCCGGAGTTGCTGCGCACGCTCATCATCTCAGGAGCAGTTGCGAGCGTTTTCATCCCCCTCATGACCGAAACTCAGCGTGCAGGCAAGGCCCGGGAGGCGCGTCGCCTGGCGGGGGTGATTATCAGCTTCATATCGTTGCTGGCTGTCGCGGTGATTATCCCCTGCGAGCTCGCCGCACCCTGGCTGGTCCAGTTCAGCGAGGTACTGAGTTTCGCTCGCGAGCCACTCGATCCCGAACGTCTCGCTCTAACGACGGAATTGATTAGACTTCTCCTGCCGATTGTCCTTCTTGTCGGCCTCTGGGGCCTGATGGGGGGGATCCTGAACGCACTCGACAACTTCCACGTGCCCGGTCTGGCGCCGTTGGCCTGGAATGGGACCATTATCGTGCTGCTGCTGATCTTTGGATGGCAATGCGATGTGCGCCATATAGCCTGGGCGTTTGTCCTGGGTCATATCGTGCAGGTTCTGATGCATATTCCGGCTCTTTGGCGAGCGGGTATTCGGCCGCTCGCGATCGACTGGAATCACCCGATGCTCAGGAAATTCATGCAACTTGCCCCGGTGGCCGTCCTGGCGTATGCCGCGCCCGCGGTTAACGCATTCATAGGGCAGGGGATAGCTCTGAACCTCTCCGAATCCGCTGCAAGCTCGCTTGCCTACGCTTTCCGAATCCAGCAGCTTCCGCTTGCGATTTTCGGAGTCTCAGTCGCGACCGCCCTGTTCCCGACCCTGTCTCGCCATGCCGCAGCGGGTTCCGGAAAAGATCTTGTCACGACGCTCGCCCGGGGCCTTAGAATGACCGCGCTCGCAACGCTCCCGGCGGTGATTTTCTTTCTGATAATGCCCGCGGAGACCATCCGGCTGCTTCTGGAAAGAGGTCAGTTTACGTCGGAAAATACAGCGGATGTTGCGATCGCGCTCTTCTGGTACGCATGGGCGATACTGCCGATGGCGCTCCTGCTGCTCACTGCGAGAACATTCTTCTCGGAAAAAGACATGCGCACACCGGCGGTCCTTGGACTGGTGACTATCGCGGTCTACTACGTGGCTGCACTAAGTCTCTCAAGGGTTTACGGGTTCTCAGGAATCGCGCTTTCCACCGGAGCGGTAGCCTGGCTGGTGCTTGTGATCTCAGTCGGTATCCTGCACAGGCGATACCGAACGCAGGCGTCTCTGCTGACCGCCATCGGAGGCCGAGCGCCGAGTCAGATGATTATCGCGGGAGTAATCGAAGCGGGTGTTCTCTGGGGTTATCGTGTGCTGCTCGGACCGGTGCAGGGAACGTGGGCGCTTCTCGGCATGATTCTCCTCGGCGCGGCACTCGGAGCCGTGGTCTACCTCGGGTTATTGTGGCTGATGCGCAGCGATGACCTTTCCTCCACATTAGACCTCCTCTTCCGGCGGCGTTGAGTAACACCCATCTCTCCAGTACAATTCTGATTGATAGCTTATGACCGATCTGAAGCACATCCGGAATTTCGCGATTGTCGCGCACATCGATCACGGCAAGTCCACATTGGCTGACCGCATCCTCGAACTCACAGGAGCGGTACCGAAGAAACGCATGCGCGATCAGATTCTCGACACGATGGATCTTGAGCGCGAGCGCGGGATCACAATCAAGGCTGTCGCGGTCCGGATTCCGTACAAGTCCGCCGACGGGGAGGAATATCAGCTCAATCTTATAGACACGCCCGGTCACGTGGATTTCTCCTACGAGGTCAGCCGGGCGCTTGCGGCGTGTGAGGGGTCCCTGCTCCTGGTGGACGCAAGCCAGGGTCCGCAGGCGCAGACTTTGGCGAATCTTTACCTCGCGATCGAACAGGACCTGGCGGTCATCCCTGTTCTGAACAAAATCGACTTGCCCGCCGCAAGGACCGATGAGGTCATCGAGGAGATAATCGGCTTGATGGGTGGCGATAAAGACGAGATCAGCCTTGTGAGCGCCAAGGACGGTCGCGGCGTCATGGATGTGCTCGAGCGAGTCGTCCGGGAAATCCCCCCGCCCGCAGGCGATATCGACGCTCCGTTCCGGGCGCTCATCTTCGATAGTCACTTCGACACTTACCGGGGTGTCATCGTCTATGTGAGGGTGGTCGACGGCGAAATCAAGCCGGGGGATCATATCGAGATGATGGCTACCGGCAAGAAATTCGAGGTCGGTGAAGTCGGTATTTTTACTCCCTGGGCTGCGAAGATCGACAAGCTCTCCGCGGGCGAGGTCGGCTACATGGTAGCCACCATCCGTGAGATCTCCGACGCGCAGGTCGGCGATACTGTGATCCTCGCGGGGAAGCATGGTGAGATCGAACGCCTTCCCGGTTATCGCCAACCCAAGCAAATGGTCTTCGCGAGTTTCTATCCGACAATCCCCGACGAGTTCAGTCGTCTCACTGCCGCGCTGGAAAAGCTACACCTCAACGACTCGAGTTTCTCATACCAGCAGGAGACATCGGCGGCGCTCGGATTCGGCTATCGGCTTGGATTCCTCGGCGTTCTTCACATGGAGATAATCCAGGAGCGTCTCGAACGCGAGTACGAGCTGGAGCTGGTCGTTACCGTGCCGACCGTACGCTATGAAATCGAATTCACTGACGATCACATCGAGCATGTCGAGAGTCCTGCCGACTTTCCAGATCGCACTCGTATCGCGGAAATTCGCGAGCCGATGTGCGACTGCACGATTATCACACCGAAGGAGCATATTGGTGCGGTAATGGAACTCGCGCACAAGCGTCGAGCGATCCATCAGGGAATGGAGTACCTCGGCACCGAAAGGGCCAATCTGAAATACAAGATCCCACTGGCGGAGCTGATTATCGATTTCAATGACAAGCTGAAAAGCGGGACGCGCGGGTACGGTTCTCTGGACTATGAGCACGTCGGATACACTCCGGCCAATCTGGTAAAAGTGGATATTCTCGTGAATGGAGAACCGGTCGATGCATTGAGCTTTCTGTCCGAAGCGGAAAGCGCCAAGCGCAAGGGTCGCGAGATGGTAGTTAGGCTACGCAGCACCATTCCGAGGCACATGTTCAATATCCCCATTCAGGCCGCGGTGGGGGGGAGAATAGTGGCGCGTGAGACGATCAAGGCTCTTCGCAAGGATGTCACCGCGAAATGCTACGGTGGGGATATCACTCGAAAACGTAAGCTGCTGGAGCAACAGAAGAAGGGGAAGATGAAAATGAAGCAGGTGGGGGCCGTATCGATTCCGCAGGAGGCGTTCATGGCGGCGCTGAAGTTGAGAGAGGATGATTAGTAGGGGCAGGCCTCGTGCCTGCCCTCGTGCCTGCCCTTGGGCGCGCTACAAACCATTTCACCGTGAAGGATTTTCCTGGATGTAATTCCGAATCCTATTCAACGATTCTTCGTTTCGGATAATATGCTCGTAGTAGTTGCGCTGCCACATCCCTCCTGGCAAAAATGGCCACTTGCCTTCCTTTACGCCTCTTGCGTGCAGAACAACACTGTATGACTTAAACCACCGAATGATATCCGGCAATCCTACCCGTCCGTTCGAGCCGTCAATTTCCTGAAGCACTTCATCACGTGCGAAGCCAATCGCAACGATTCTGTGGAAATGGTCAGGCATCATAATGTGTTCGTCCAATGAGACATCCTGGAATCTCATAGGAATGCCAAGCCATACAGACTCAACCATCTGTCCTATCGAGCTGAGTACAACTCGCTTCTTACTCATAGATCCGAAATGACACGCTGAGCCTGCAGTGCAGATAGTCACGAAATACCAGCCTGGTGTGGAGTAGTCGAATCCTTTGAGACGTATCGACCGTCGGTTTCTCTCCGTTCGAGTTCCGTTCATCTGTTTCACCTCTACAGATAGAACGGTTGGGGGAGCGCTAAACTGACACACTTGCATCGGGCAGGCACGAGGCCTGCCCCTACTGACACACAATTGCATCGGGCAGGCACGAGGCCTGCCCCTACTGGCACACAATTGCATCGGGCAGGCCGCGTGCCTGCCCCGACGTTATTCCTCCCCGGTCATGCGCAGCCGATCCAACTGTTCGTCCAACTCGTGGACCAGTTCCTTGTACACATCGCTGCCTATCGTTCCCGCATGCATCAAGCTCATCAAGTCGCTTTTCGCCGCGCGGAGAATATCCCGCCGGGTGGTCGACATCTGCGTTTCGAGAACCGGGCCGTGCTCGACCTGGAGTCGTTCCACTTCCTGCTCAAGTTCGGTGGCTTTCTCGCGGAGCTCGTGCCTCAATCTGAGCTCCACCTCAGGAAGTATTGCCCGCTCCTCGTGGAGTCGAGCCAGTTCCTCAAGTGCGCCGTACAGCATTGACAATCGTCCGACTGCCAGCTCCAATTCCCTCTCAGCGGGATCGTGTTTCGACAAACCCAGCTTCCTCACCAATCCCCCTAAGCTGAGCCCTTGCACGAGAAGCGAAAAAACCGCCACACCGAAAGTCATTTCGAGGATTTCGGTCCTGAGCGTCTTATCTATAACCGGGGAAAGCGAAAGAGCCAGCGCCATCGACAGAGCGCCGCGCAATCCGCCCCAGACCAGGACATGTCGATAGCTCCATGGCAGGGGTTTGTCGAATCGTCCGATAATCGGCGCAAGCCCGTAGATTACCAGTGTACGGCTGATCAGGACTGCAAGGATAGCGATGATAATTGCCGGCGCGAACTTGGCGAGTTCGCCGATTTTTATCTGGATGCCGACCAGCAGGAATACAAGTGAATTGATGAGAAACGCCGCGTACTCCCAGAAGGTCCTCATCGAAAGCCGGGTTGTCGGGCTCATGCCGACCTCGAATCCGAAATTCCCGATGGTTATTCCCGCGGCCACGACTGCAATGACGCCCGAGACGTGGAAAAATTCCGCCAGGAGAAATGTTCCGAACGCGACTATTGTGGAGAGAGTGATCTCGATGAGATGGTCATTGATTTTCTTGGTGATCAGGCTTGCGGTGTAGCCTATAGCGAATCCGATCGCTGCGCCCAGGGCGACCATCTTCACGAACTGCCACACGATAAGAACCCAGTCTCCACCGGCGCCCTCGAATGCTCCGCCCTTTGC
>CBDUXL010000198.1:0-6481 GCA_965371155.1 uncultured bacterium
GTTTCACTCGAGAGACACACCACCGTAGCCGATACCGGTCAGGTGTGCCTTCCGGATGATCCTTCCGATTATTACCGCTTTCAACTGGCGCCCGGCTACCATCCGTACGGCGAAATCAGGCTTCACTGCAACGCGACGCCGACCACAATCAGCTTGTACGGACCGGGAAACGTCCTTATCGCCTCGTCGGGCCTGTCGAACGCTGTGGCCATAATCGAGCTGGATGATCTCCCCCTGATGCCCACCACACATTTTATTGTGATCACAACATCAAATAGCGCCCAGGTCGTGCCGTATCTCCTTGAGATCGATGCCGAACTCGTAAACGTTGAACCGACATCGCCGGTGGAAGTCACCCCGCTCAACCTGTTCGCCAAGGGGAGTAGGGTCTGGCGAACGCACACCCACGCTATTCTCACAGGCTCCTGGGGAATCTGGGTCTACGACATGACCGATCCTGACAACCCGGTCCTTGATGCTTTCGAGCGGATCTATGTCGGCAATGATGCGGCCATGTTCGGCAATAGGCTGTATTTCATTGAAAATGGGTTCCTGAACCAGGGCAAGCTACATATGATTGACTTCAGTGATCCCACAGCGCCGGTCCTCCATTCAGGTGTGATCGGACAGTCCACCTGGTTTACCGACCTCGCGATGGACGGCTCGCACCTCTATGTCGGAACGGTCGAGTCACTTGCCGCGGAAATCATAATCTACGACTACGCTTCCAACCCGACTAGCCCGGCATATGTCGGGGGCATTTATTTCACCGGCGATGCCGACAAACTTGCCGTAATGAACCCCGGCGGGCTCAACAAGAAGCTCATAGTTGCCACGAATACCGGTGAGATACTGGCATACGATATCGACGACCCATCATGGCCAATCGAGGATGGAGAATACACTCGACCTCCGGGATCTCTTACTAGACTGATTACGAAGCTATACAGGGTCTTCTTCACGCTTTACAACTCCGCGACCTATGAAGGACGCCTGTATGCTCTCGAACACAACACCGTCATTCCGAATGATCTGGCTGAAGTCGGGTCAGTCCTGCTGCCCGGCGAGGCCAAAGGGCTATACGCCTGGTGGCCGAACGCTTTCATAGGTGACGGAACTGCGGGCCTGACGATCGTTGATATCGGCGATCCGACTGCGATGACTGTCGAATCGACGACTCTGCTTATTTCCGACGGAACCGATGTCATCGTCTACGGGGATACCGTTCATGTCGTTCCGCAGTTGGCCGGCTTGCAGACATTTGACGCCTCCAATCCGGCCTCCCCGGTTGAGATCAATCGACTGCAAGTTGTGGACGGGCCGCGACAGGCGATAATCAAGGATGGCTACATGCTCGTTGCAGAGTACGCGGGAACCCAGTACGGCATCAAGATCGTCGATGTTTCGGACCCTCCCAACGCAGCCCTTGTCAATCTTCGTCAGATGGACAACCCACCAAGGGGAATGGATATTGATGGAAACATCATGGCTGTGATCAGCGATGATTACTGCCAGCTATGGGATGTGAGCAGCTCGTGGTCGCCTCAGCATCAATCGATGATACCCCTGGCTGATTACCCAACCGCGGTTGGTATCAATGGGAAGATCATGTATATAGCAACGTACTCCTCAGGGATGCTCATTTACGATATCGCGCCCCCGTCATCGCCGACACTGCTCACAACTTACGGCCTATCCAAGCCGGTAACCGATTTCACAATTGGTGACGACTGCATGTACCTGGCAAACGAGTGGGGATTGAATGTCTACTCTCTGGATAACGCCTCGGCTCCGTTGTACGAAGGGCTCTACACCGACAGCGGGGAAGTGATCGAGACGGAGATTCTGGGGTACTACCTTTACATGATCACGCCCAGCACTTTCGAGGTAGCACATTTGGGCAACCCGGCATCCCCGACCAAGATGGACGACGTGACCGTAGACGGAGTGTCGGACTTGAGTGAACTGGCGATTGAAGGGCAGTTTGCGTATGTCCACGGCACTAGTTCGCCTGTTTATGCGTGCCGGGTATGGCCACCGGATAACCTGACTGTCTTTGGGGAATTGTACACCCAGTACTTCACCTCAATCGGTTCGACCAACTCGGATCTGGTAGTGCATGATGGTTACCTTTACGGTTTGGCGAAGCACACGGGAATTCGTATTCACGATTTGTACTGACTTCTCTTCTTTTCGTGGTAAGATGTCAGCACTTCTGTCATAAGGAGATCTGCAAGGTGTATGCGTCCAAACATGGCGTTATCCGCTTACTGATCCTGCTTGCGATCGTTTCTCTGGGCTGTCGAGGCAATCCCGCGGGTCCTGGCATGGAACCTGTATCGGTGGATTCCGGACGAGCTGATGCGTCGAGGGCAGGTACTCGTCAGTGTCTAGGCTTCTATTCAGTGGTTGTGGACACAGGAACATACGAGGTGGAAGTGATCCCGCTGCGGTCTGCGGGATTGCATGTCAATGTAACCGGTATCCTGAACAGCACGATGGGTGTGTCTGCAATCGGTGTTCCGGGTGAGGCCGACCCGGCGAACGGTTTATTTGTCTTTGACATAACGCTGACGCACCCGTTCGCGGTCAAGCCCCAGCTCGCGGGATTCGATGTCAAGGGGATTCTGATGACCCCGGGATCGCTGAGCATCAGTCCCCTGGTTTTTGCGGACCTGGATGAAACCCGACTGGAGAATGCAGATGGGTACACTCGATGGTGGAATCCATCCGAGTTCACTGAACCGGGGATGTTTGGCTATGTTGACGGGGTGCTGGCAAATGCGCCGGGCACTGCCCTGACAGCAACCATCAATCCCTACAAGTACTTCGCTGATGTTCTTGGCGCCGACGACCCGATCAGCCTGGTTCCGATCGAGCCTTTGGACAGCGACCTTGGTCGGGGTGTCTTCGCCGCGGGAAACAGCAACACTCGCAGGTATAGAATCCGGTTTCCGATGAATCCCGACCCCCAGATCGTCTTCGGATACGCGATCGACGCCTCCTGGGATTTCCCGTCACCGAATCCGCCGTCGGAGGTGCCGGATAGTTTTCCGATCAAGGCAAACCAGCCTGAGGCATATGACCTCGCTATGGCACCGAGGGTCAACACTCTCTACTACGACAGCATTGCGGGGATTGGGGGAGGCATTCTTCAGGTCCAGGTCGACGTGCACGACTGGCAGGGGCAGCTTGCGGGAGACATACAGGGCGAAGTGGAAGTGGTGAAGGTATTCGCACCTGACCTTTACACCGGAGCCGTTGATGGTGTGTTCCTGGACGAAAGCCCTATCAAGGCCACGTACATAGCTGATCTGTATGGTGCCGCTGTTCCGACAGGGACCGGCGAGGCACTGGTGGCGGTGAGAGTGAGGTCAATGGGAGGGCCGGCTTACGACCAGGGCGTCGCGCCCGCTCCGCCGGACAAGGTATCGGCGTGGGAGGTAATCACAGTCGACATTCCCGAGCTTCCCGGCTGTGTGGCAGACTCAAACAACAGCCACCTGGAGGCGGTGGATATAGGACTGACGGAGGGAACTGTCGGACAGGTGTGTCAGGATGTCGATGGCTCAGACTATTTCAGATTTGAGATCCCTGTCGGATACGATGCCACCGGCGATATCACACTCTACTGCGACAAGGATCTGATTGAGCTGCAGTTATGCGACTGGAATATGTACCCGGTCGACTATTTCGAGACTTCGGGTGGCACAGCTTCATTCGATCTGAGCCAGTATCCGCTTATCGGCGGAACGTACTATCTGAGCGTGAGGACCAATGAGTTCAACGTGGCCCTGTATCACCTTCAGATGAACGTCGATCTGGTTCCCAAGACAGACGACATCATAGAAGGTGAAGTTACGCCTGAGGGTCTTCACTGTAATCCGAACTACGTGTGGCTGAATGGCAACTACGTAGTTTTCCTCGGCTGGTATGGGTTGTGGGTTTTTGACATTGCTGATCCGGGGAATCCGACCCTGGCGGGCTCTGAGACATTCACTGAGTATTTCAACATCCGTCGTGTGACGTACGAGCATCCCTACATGTACATCACGGAGAATGCTTTTGATACCAGTGCACTTCATCTGATTGATCTCACAGATATTGCGAGTCCGGTGCTGCATCGGAACCTGATGACGTTCCAACACGCGAACGATGACATAACTATGAATTCCGAGCACTTGTTTGTGCTGGACGCTGACACCATTTGTCGCGTCTACTCCTACGCGAGTGATCCAACAAACCCGACTCTGGTGAACCAAATAGAGCCTGCTTTCTTCGCGACGCAACTGGCCTTGTACGATCCCGAAGGCCCGAATACTCATCTTCTGATTGTGGGCGGCGCTGAAGTGCGCAGCTATGATGTCGAGGATATTGGATCTATTGCCGGAGATGGAAGCTACACCGTGCCGTCGGGTCTTGTTTACGACGTGGATTCCAATGAGGACTACGTTTACGTTCTGGAAAGGGACTGTCCAACCGGCTACCTGCATGTTCTTCACCAGGCCACAGGTTCGTTGGACTGGCTGGGCTCGGAGACTATTGCCGGCTGCGCCTCAAGACTTGAGGTCTCGGATAGCAAAGCCTTTATTGATCCGACCGATGCGGGTCTGAGCATTGTTGACATAAGCGTGCCAACCGCCCCAAGCCTCATCGGTGCGTTTATCACGACAACGAGAACCAGGGAAATGGCCGTCGATTCCGCAGGAGACTACCTTTATGTGGTCCTTCGTCAGATGGGGTATGAGATCTATGATGTTTCAGTGTTTCCGGTGGGACTCATGCATTTCCCGATGTTGTCCAACGATCCTCGCGCTGCGGTGGCAATTAAGTCCGGGATCGATGACTACCTTGTGGTATTGGACGCAGCGGACTTGGATCACACGTATCTTAAGACGATCGATATCACCGACCCCGCCAATGCGTCAATTGTTGCCGCACTATCACTGCCCTCGCAAGGGGGCGATCGGCTGGTGCAAGGACCCGGGGTGCTTGCGGTCGAATCCGGTGCCGGCGCCTTCACCGCCGTTGATGCAGCCAGCCCGTGGTCTTTGGTCCTTGGCGATTCGGACACTCTTTCCGGCTACATTTACGGGATGGGGATGAACGGCACCAATTTGTACATATCCAACTTCATCTCGCCAGGGAACTACACTTTTGAGGTCTATGATATATCAAACCCTTACTCGATTTCGAATATCGGCTCCGTACCGACCTCGTCAATCCATCGGTACATGGCTTTCAAGGACAACTACATGTATGCTCGGACCGATCACGAGATAGACATCTACGACATTACTCTGCCCGGCACTCCGGTGTACGTGGATACATTCACCGCGGTTGAGGACTACCCAGATGAACTGCTGGTCTCCGGGGACTACTTGTACGTCAACACACATGCGGATTTCGAGATTTTCGATGTCAGCACGCCCTCGGCTCCTGTTGTCCTGGGGACGGAGTTCCTGTTCGGCAGCGATGCAGGGAGAGTATTCGACATTGACAGCCAGCACGCATTCGTTCATGGCGACCCCACAGCATTCCCGGCGGTCGTCAGTCTCTGGCCCGCCAATGACCCGTCAAAGGTCCTGACGATGGACTACCCTTACGGGGGTTCCGAAGACGTTCTGGTCTGGAATGAGTATCTCTATATGCTCTCAGTCCATTATGGAATCAGGATTTTCGATCTGTACTAGCGAGGATCCCTAACGTGTTCCATATAACATACTTCAAACGCACGGTAAATATCCTCAAGTGCGCCAAATGCAAGGCGTACGATCTGAGCATCTCACCGTCCGAGAGGCACCTGGGGCACGACAAATGGGCTGCGTATGCGTATGTGTGCGAGAAGTGCGGCGCCAACGGCTCGTTTCGTCTATCGACGGAGGTTCACTTCGAGTCGTTTGCGACCTGGGACGAGTTGCAGGATCGGATCGATGAATTGAAAGCTGCGATGAGCCTGACGGGCATCAAGTGAGCGGACTGGAATAAAGGCACTATTTCCCCCATCATAATTTGCACTTTCGCAAGGTATTCACTAAATCCCCTTAAATCCTCATAACCGCCGTCGGCGACATTACTCTGAGAGCACTCGCAACCCAGGTGATACCCTATGCGCACGCTTCGCTCATACTTGATCATCATTTCGTCAACGTTGGGGATATTCGCCATCTTTGGCGTATTGACCATTTTTACGGGTTTTCTCCTGGGTCTAATCACACCTCAAATCATTACGACAGTTATCGCCACATGGGCAACAAGGATAATTGCCTGGCGTTTCTTATCGTTGCTCGCCGCTCTTGCGTGTTGGTTTCTCGCGATCTGGGCGACCTGGATTCTCATCACGGCCGGTCGCGAGGACCCATTGACAATAAGAGAGGACGAGCACGGGGCTGTGGAGGTAGAACCGGCGGCACTGGCGAACCTGGCGAAAGCGGAAGTGGTCGCGCAAGGCGGGCCGAAACCGTACCGCACCGCATTTTCC
>CBDUXL010000199.1:0-6481 GCA_965371155.1 uncultured bacterium
GCCGGTAAGAAGGGAGATGATCTCCCCAAGTTGATCCTGGTCAGGGACGAGACGAACCCGGATGATTTCCCGGGCATGAACGCCTCGCAGGGGATTCTTACCAGTCAGGGCGGTATGACGAGCCATGCGGCGGTCGTCGCGCGCCAGATGGGTAAGCCGTGCGTTGCAGGTTGTCGTGACGCCAAGGTCAATACAGTCAAGAAGCTGCTCAAGCTGGGCGGCAAGATTTTCAAGGAAGGCGATTTGATTACTATAGACGGCTCAGAGGGCGATGTGATTGACGCTGATCTCATATTGGTGCGAAGTCCCGAGCCCGGGCCGTATTTCGAGAGGATCATGGAGTGGGCCGACGGATTCAAGCGACTTGGTGTCCGAGCTAATGCCGACAACAAGGATGAGGCAGCGCTCGCCAGGAAGCTCGGGGCGATAGGCATCGGCCTCTGCCGCACCGAGCACCAGTTCGGCGGAGAGCGCAAGATGCTGGTCGCGGAGCTGATTCTAATCCTCAATGTCAAGAAGCCCACCAAGCCTCAGGTCAAGCGCAAGGAGACGCTTCTCAAGAGGTTACTCAATGCACAGCGGAAGGATTTTCTCGGCGTTTTCGAGGCAATGGACGGGCTTCCCACCACGATACGTCTCATCGATCCCCCTCTGCATGAGTTCCTGCCGTCGGAGAAAGAACTAAAGAAGCTAATGCGAAAGGCCAAGTCGAAGGCTGAGAGGAAAAAGTTCGAGCAAATGGCGGAGCTTGGGGAGGATCTCCACGAAGCGAACCCGATGCTCGGGCTGAGAGGCTGCCGTCTGGGGATCCTCTTCCCGATCATCAACGAGACCCAGGTGCGAGCCATTTTCGAGGCTGCCTGCGAGAGAAAGAAAGCCGGGTTCGATCCTCAGGTGGAGATCATGATCCCCCTCACCAGCGAAGTAAATGAGCTTCGATTCCTTGAGCCCCTGGTTCGCGAGACCGCAGCCAAAGTGATGAAAGAGCAGGGGGTCGAGGTTGATTATCTTTACGGCACGATGATCGAGATACCGCGTGCCACGCTGACTGCCGACGAGGTCGCTGAGGTCGCTGAGTTCTTCAGCTTCGGCACTAACGATCTCACCCAAACAACAATGGGTCTTTCGAGGGATGACACCGCCGCGATGATCGCGGAGTATGTCGAGAAGGGGATACTTCCGGTCGATCCGTTCCAGGTGCTCGATCGGCGCGGGGTCGGAAGGCTTATGCGGATATGCATCGAGGACGGCCGGAAGACACGTCCGGACATCAAGCTCGGCATCTGCGGCGAGCATGGCGGCGAGCCCGAAAGCGTGGGTTTCTGCCACGAGCTCGGTTTGGACTACGTAAGCTGCTCGACGTACCGTGTCCCCGGCGCCCGCCTCGCCGCCGCCCAGGCGGGATTGAGGTAGGGTCGCACGGCCTGGACGCCTACTGGGACCGCCTTCGTCTCGAAGGCAGGATCGCGGGCATCCTGGGACTGTTGAAAAACCGTGGAACCAGGGCGACCACGAGGGCAACCACAAGGGTTGCCCCTACGGGTTCCGCTATTCATCAGGCGTAGGGACAACCCTCGTGGTTGCCCTCTTCTTTTTTTCATGGATAGCCTGGGTCAGATTTCCCGATTACATTTCTCGTTAGTGGTAGAATATCTCCCGTCCTGATTGACCTGATCAATTCGGACATTTCATCATGCGTTTTGGGCACATTATCTACGTTTTTCTTGGCCTCGTACTGACGGTCCTTGGTGGGGTCGCGTACACACGTCTCGGCTGGCCTATGGACGTCGGTTGGATCATGATAGCCGCTGGGGCGTTTGTGTTCGCGCCGGAAGTCATACTCTTACAGGGATTGCTGTACGGCTTGACTCTGGACGGGCTCACCGGCGGGGGATCTTTGATGTACACATTCGCTTACACCGGATTTGGGGCAGGGCTGGCATACGGGCGAAGGCCATTCTTCCTGCGAGGATTGATACCGGGTTGGCTACTCGCACTGGTGGGAGCCGAGTTGCTCTGGCTTTTTTTGGGCGGCTACTGTCGGGCAATAGTCCTTTTCGGCGGTGCTGTCAGACCCCCCGGCTGGCTATCCCCGTTTCTGATTAGCGTGCTGATCGGCTATCCTTTTGCATACGGCCTCGCTCGACTGCTCCTGCCCCGCCGATCGGAGCCTTCGCGCGTGCGATGGAGACCCGCCAGCGGCATTAGGAAAAGATGAAAGTCTATAGAGACGATATGGAGGAGGATTTCCTGCGAAGCCTTCCACGGGTGGATGTTACGACATTTCACAGGGAATGGCTTGCGGCAGTCCTGCTGATTCTGGCGTTTCTGGGTCTGCTGTTCGGCCTTATCCGCCTGGGGGTTTTCAAGTTCTCCTACTATCAGGCCCAGGCTGCGAGCAACCGCATTGCCCGAATCACTCTGGCGCCTCCGCGAGGAGAGATCCTCGACCGCAAGGGGAATCTGTTAGCAATCAACCATGCGGTTTACGACTGCTATTTCATTACATCGGGTGATGTCGAACAGGACATTCACGATCTACAGGAACTCGCGGAATTTCTTGGACTTGCTGCGGGGCAAGTTGAGGCGGTCGTTGAGAGCTGTCGCGAAGCCAACAGCGAAAGGAGCATGCAGAGCGAACTTTGGGCCGCGGGATGGGGGGCATTGGGAGCGCGGTCTATCCAGGTTAAGCGTGACATGAACCAGGTCGAGGTTACGGCTCTCCTCGAGAGAAACGAGCAGTTCCCGCGCGCGTTCCTGGAGCGCGCCTACCGCAGAAGCTATCCCGCCGGCGAGACAATGGCTCAGGTTGTCGGGTACACGCTCGAGATATCCGAGCAGGAGCTGAGCGAGTGGGCTCCATTGGGTTACCGGATGGGAGACATGTACGGGAAAGCCGGTCTGGAGCGGCAGTATGACAATATGCTTCGTGGACGTCCCGGCGAGCGGCTGGTCGCGGTGGACGTTCAGGGCAGGATTCTCGGCGAGGCTGAATCGGTGCCGGCTGTCGTGCCGGAAGGTGGCGCGGTGGTTGTCAGGGGCGATGAGGTCGCAGTACTTGAGGAGGGTGATGTTGTCGATTTCGACGGAGGAGTCAGGGTCTCGGTGTCTGGAACAATTGCAAAGGCTACGCGAATACGGTTTGAAGGGGAAGCTCCTCGTCCAAAGGCGGTGGAGGATAAGCTATGGGAAGACGAAGGGACCGGCGGAACCTACGACGATTGGCATGTTTTTCGAAGAGCGGGGGAGGTTGTGCATATCGAGGGTGTCCCCGTAATGAGACCTGCGGTAGTCTATCCCACTGCGGGAGCCGGGCTGCTCACCACGCTCGATCTCGATATGCAGCGGGCGCTTGATGATGTTCTGGGTGATGCTGTAGGTGGAGTGCTGGCCATGGATCCGCGCGATGGGTCTATCCTCGCGATGGTCAGCGAGCCGGCTTTCGATCCGAACCTGTTCTCGGGCGGAGGGGTCGATCCATCGGGTTGGGAAGCGATAATGGAGGACCCGAACTTCCCCCTTCTGAATCGTCCGGTGCACAATGCCTACGTTCCCGGGAGTACATTCAAGCTCGTGACTTTTTTGGCCGCGGGGGATGCGGATTTGCTTTGGCCCGGACGAGTCTGGCAGTGCCGGGGCCGTCTCGAGTTGGGAAATCGTTACTTCAATTGCTGGAACCGTGGCGGTCATGGAAGAGTGAACGCGACCCGGGCTGTCGCTGAGAGTTGCGATGTGGCTTTCTGGCTGATGGCCGATGAGCTTGGGCATGATCCGATTGCCGATATGGCGCGGGCCATCGGTTTCGGCGCTCCGACCGGCGTTGATTTACCCGCTGAGACCGGTGGGCTGATCCCTGATGATGCCTGGAAACGCGAGAGGTGGGGTGATCCCTGGTATACGGGCGATACCTACAATATGGCTATCGGGCAGGGATTCGTGCAGGCTAACTTGCTGCAGATCGCCAGGATGACCTCCGTGGTTGCCAATGAGGGCTACCTGGTTCCGCCGCATCTGAACCGGTTACTGACACCGGATACCACAACACTTGAGGGGCTTCAGAGGCTTGAGGCGCCGGCAAGCGCGATCCAAATGCTTCGCCAGGGTATGCGGCAATGTGTCACCAACGGGACAGGTCGCGCGTGTAACCTGGACTGGATCGAGATCGCAGGAAAAAGCGGCACAGCGGACGATCCCCCGCGAGAAGATCCTCATTCATGGTTTATCAGTTTCGGTCCGTACGATAATCCCACGCTGGTGTTGGTCGTTCTCCTCGAAAACGCTGATGATGAGGCTGAGAAAGCGCCCCCACTCTCAGCCCGAATCTGGGAGACCGATGCGGTGAAGGCATATCTGGAGGAAGCTGGGGAGGATCAGGGTCTCTAGGAGGGCAATGTACCTTAAGAGGAAAAAAATCATCGGATGTGCCGCTGTTGCACTTGCATTTGTCGTGCTTCAGTTGGTTCCTGCATGCGTCGAATATGAGTGTGATCCGATTTCAAGGTGGAAAAGAGAGAAGGGCCTGCTTCTCGCTAACGCAGCGCAAATGACGCCGGAGGAGTTAGTAGCTCAGCTCTATTCAGAGGATGCTTTCGAAAGACTCGCTGCATTCTATAAATTGAAGGAGGTTAGTCCGGAAGAGGCCATTCCTGCACTATTTGAGTTTGAGGAGTCAGAGCGATTTGCGATGCAGGAATACAATCGAGGGCTGGCCGAGTGCTGGGATGCGGATGCCGTGCCTGTGCTGATGGAAATACTGGAGCACTCGTCCTTTGAAGAAGGCGAAGACATGATTATTGAGCATTTTCAGGGTTGGGCGGCTGTTGATGGATTGGGAGCTATCGGACCCGATGCGAGGGAGGCAGTCCCGTTGCTTCTTCGAAAAATGAATGAAACCGATCTGGACTTGTACCAATATGGTAACTTCTGCGATGCGCTGGAGTCAATTGGTGTTGGCTCAGACGAAGTCATCGACATCCTCTTAGCCGCTCTGGATAAGAATACCCGCAGAAGGGAACTGAGATCTGAATCCGCGTGTTTTGTGCTTGGCGCATTGTGTTCACCTGAAGACCAGGATGTGATCGATCGCCTGGTTGAGTTTGTCAAGGAAAAGGAATCGTCCACCGGTACCTTCAATGCGTCTCAGGCCATTGCCGGAAGATGGGCGCTCTGGCAGCTTGGCTGGAACAAGGGCGAGAACCTAGAGATGATACTTGAAACCGCTACCTTGGAGAGTCCGCAAGGCATAGTTGAAAATGCTAGCGCATGGGAAGCCTGCGCGAGGACTGGGGACGAGAGGACCATTGAGGCACTTCGGGTCGTCATTCTGGAGTTGAATCCTTCCTGCGTGTACCTTGCGCTTAACAAACTTGAGCGTCTTGGACCGAGACCGGATGTTATCGAAATTCTCATAGGTGCGCTGGACCGTCGAGAGTACGTTGCCGAGCTGCCTGGCGTTCCAATGCTGTCTATCCCCGCATCAAGTATGTCTGTTGTCGTGGGATACTTTGCTGCGCGGACACTTGGAAAGCTCGGTGGTGGTGCCGGCGATGCTCTACCGGCAATGCTGGACCTCTATGAGTACTACAAGAGGGAAGCCGAAAGTGACGAAGAACTTCTGAGGCTATCGGTGATAGAGGAAGCGATTATTCGGGTTTACGAGGACAGCAGGAGATAAATCCCACCTCACTCACCTACCTCCAACACTCAATATCCCCAAACTCAATCCCCAGCGGCACAGCGACCTCATCCCGATACTGGCTGTCGGGGAAATTCCTCTGCACCCAGTATATGTCATACACATTTCCGCGAGTATCGGACTCAATTCGAAACTCGCATTCTTCCCGGTCCAGATACCACGGCGGCACGAGGATGATATCCCACTTGCTCATGCGATAACCCTCGATCACCTGCGCGAGATAAATAGCGTCATCGACCAGTTCGCCGTTCACCTCTATTTTATACATGGGAGGAACGAGGCCAATCCGGTTGATCGCGAGCGCAAGCCATTGTTCGGGTTGTATAGAGCATTCAAAGCTAAGCTCCGTAACATGCTCCAAGCCTGCACCACTAAGGTTTACATGATATCGAGGCAGAGGATACCAACCGAAGAACCTCGCAAACTCGCGTTCGCACGATAGTGTGCCGTCGGATGCTCCTCCGCCCTCGCCCGATTTCAGGATATCCAACCCATCGAACGACCACTCCACGTGCCATCCGGGAACATCGTTCATTTTGGGCGCATCAGGTTGGTCCTCCTGGAAAATCAAGCGCGCCAGGGCTTCGCGACCGATCAAAACACCCGTTTGCTGCGGTTCCGAAAGAAACGCAAGCGCCGTGTCAGGCTCATTTCCTACGTGGACTGTCTGAATCCTGTCGGTCGGAGTTTCAGGGTCAGCGGAAGCGTCGGTTCGTTTGAAGGTCACGAGTGATCCGGTGACGGTATCGATCCTCCAGCCGGATGCAAGCAGAAAGTAATTAAAAA
>CBDUXL010000200.1:0-6468 GCA_965371155.1 uncultured bacterium
ATGGACGGAGGACCTTCGGGCGTTGAGCGGCGTGCCTTTCTCCGATCCGGCGCGTGATCTTCCGTATCGGCGCACGCACGCGTCCGGAAAGGTGCTGGACTACATTTTGCTGTCACCCGATGCCGACAGCCGATATGTTATCGGATCGGTGACAATCTACCGCGATCCGCCCGCACGCGACGCAAGCGACCATTTTCCGGTTTACGTGGAGTTGGAGTTCTGACAACATCGATCGCTGGAAGCGAACGGCACGAGGCAACAAGCGCTAGTAGTAAGTAACCTCGCCTGTCGACCATACAAACGGCCTTGAGCCCTCGCGGAATTCTTCCGGATCTTCCGAATCCGACAACAGATAAAGCCCGTTCTCGACAGCAACATCTGAGAAAATCACTGTGGGAGTTCCCTCCGTATCCTCCACTGTCACAGTTCCCAACGGCTCCCAGATTATGAGTTCTAGCAGGGGGTCGGCATCCTCCTCTAGCGCTTCCTCGTTCCCGGTATATCGGAACAATGTCACCTCGGTATCGGCGGTCAAAGCAGCTCCATTGCTAAATCCGGTAAGGACTATTTCACCCTCCGGCTCGGTAAAAGGGCAGGGGTCTGTGTAGTTGATGCTGCCGTCCTGGTGAAGTGTGAACGGGGCGCCAACCGGATAATGGTCTCCCCAGCCGGATTCGCTCTCCACGTACCGGGTCGGGCAGTAAAGGATGTCCTTGTTGCCGACATCCGGAAAAAACACGCTGTGATCCTCCGCCCAGGCGCCTGCAACTGAGCGCCATGTGCCGAAGTTGAAGACACAGAGGTAGGTCGCACGAGCCGGATTGTCCACCCACGTTTCGACATCACTCACCGTGGTGTACTCGGTGGTCACATCGACTGCCGAATTTCGCATCAGACGTGGAGGCTCCGTGCCGTCGGGCGCGGGACCCATAATCGGATCGGCGGAGAAACTACTTCGCCATACTTTGGCAAATATCGAGGACTTGATGGTGTCCCAAGCCTGTTCCTCGCCGCCCTCACAGCCCATGAACTGATACCAGGTGCCGTTGTCGTAGACCGTGTTCCATGCGTGATTGTTGTCGCCCTTGGGCCACCAGGGTGTGAAATCGCTCGTCGTCGGCACCCCAAGCGTCCTCAGGCTGTAATTCGACAGGTTGGACATATCCTCGCACCGACCCGCGCACGCGGCGACGGCTGTCGGGATATCCCTGTCCTCCGGATGGCGATAGTAAAGCGGATCGAAATGGAACCGCTCGGTATTCAGACGATTAATCACCGCCGCGACCTCGCGTGTCGTCCTCAGGCCCTCGACAACAGGCGTGAGTTCCTCGAACATGGCGGGTCTCCACGAATGCAGAGGCTCCTGCGTAGATCGATACGGGAGCACGTACTCGAAAAAAATGTCCTCCGGAAGCGACCGACACCAGGAGAAACTCTCCCGGGCAAGAAAAGCCCATTCCACGTTTTCGATCAGCAAGTCCGCAGACATCGTCGAGTAGTCCCAGATATACTCCCGGTGCCATTCCCCGCTCCCATCCTCCGGTGAGAACGGATTGAGCGGATCATCGGGATTGACATAGTCGACAAAAAGGTGACTGTCCATTTGCGCGATCAGGAAGCAAACCGCCCGATGCTTAGCGGTTCCGGACGGATAATAATCGAGCGCTTCCAGAAGCTCGCCGTCGTTCCATTCGTCCGCAGCGAGGTCCAGCATTCTGCAGACATCCTCGCGCCATTCAGCGGGAACTCGGCTCAGGACATCATCCCGGTCTCCCGCGAAAACCGTGGGACCGGCGATAAACACGCAGAGTGCAGTGAGTATTGTTACAACAAAAAACGGTATAAGTGTCTTGGTCATTTCTTTCCTCGCTAGAGTCTATTCTTCTTCAAGAACTGTCTCGCATTCAGGCACCCAGGCCGGGTCGACGATGCAGAGGAACTCCAGATCCTTCTCGCCGGTGTTCTCGATGAACTGCACGGAACCCGGCGGGATGTAAATCGCATCGCCGGGACCGACCTCTGCCTGCCCAACGTCAACATGCATTACTCCCCGTCCGGAGAGGATATAATACACTTCCGAAGAAGTGAGGGAATGCTTGAGGGTTGCACTTCCGGACTGAACAGTCGCATGCGCGAGAGAGTACTGCACGCCGACCAGCTCCTCGGCTTTTGCCGGATTCAGGATTTCCCTGAGGACGGATGCATCACCGGCGGTGAAAGCCGGCAGATTGTGCATGGAACGGACAAACATGGGAGTATCCAACCAGCAAATGGACCCGGTGTCAATCCTCGGGCGCTTGAAACCGCCCAGGTGACCGAACAAGGCCGTTTAAATCCTGATTTAAAGCCCAAACAAAGTGAATTCGGTTGAAAGCAAACGGAATATGAGGGAGAATGGAGTCGCTTAACTGGGATGAGTTCAGGCGGTTCTCCTTTTTTGTGATTTTTTGCGGACGAATTTAGATTGTCGATTTGAGGCGGCATTTGATATCAAACCACATTTAGAGGGGTATGCCATGATTATTACGACCACAAATGATGTTCCGGGTCGCGAGATCACAGAGGTGCTTGGCCTTGCTCGCGGGAGCTGCATGAAAGGGGCGCCCACGATTCTGAGCTCTTTCTCCGATTCCCATCATATCAACAGGATGCTGGAGGACCTGCAAGGGGTGGAAAGCGACGCCATCGCGAGGCTCACTGAGAGTGCGAAGATTCTGGAAGCGGATGCGATTATCGGGATAAGATTCGCGACCACGGCGCTCGAGGATGCATCAAATCTGAAGTATGTGGTAACTGTGTACGGCACAGCGGTGAAACTGGCCTGAAAGGCCGCTGGGTCACCAGGAAACATGCGAAAACGGCAGTCTCGAGGAGGAAACCGCAGGTTCCTTTCCGGAATCTCAACTGACTTATTTGTTGTACGGCCTTTCCCAGAGAAAGTAAACCTTCGCGTATGAGTACAGCCTCCCAAGGGTCATCCCTTCGCGCATCCGCTTGGGTATCTTCGTGATCTTGCGAAGAATGTCCAGGATATTTTGAAGATCCACAAGTCGGAAAAGCACCCAGGGATACTTCTCAAGCCACCGATTCTTTGCAAGCCATCGAACGAAGTTCCTTGGGTAGATAGGTCTGCACGCCATTCGGAAGAGAGGGATATAGAACTTGTCCCTTGGTTTACGGTCCTTGTATTTGAACGTCGCCACGAATTGACTCAGAGTCTTGGCTGCGACGTCTTCGACGTCATCCCGTGTAATGTACCCCCCATCGAGCGCCATCTGAGTAAGCTCCACGCCCGGGAAATAGATCAATGAGTAGAAATTGAATTCGTAGGGCCTTGGAACCGACAGGAAGAACTCCAGCGAGTCCTTCATGTCCTGCTCGGTTTCAAACGGGATGTCCGTGATGACATCCATGACAATCGCGATCTCGCGCTCATTCAATACCTTGCATGCGTGCATGATCGCCTTGTTGGTTTCAGGCCGCTTCATGAGGTCGATCCGGATACGCTCGCTGCCGGTCTGGACACCCATATCAACATGGCTGAGTCCGCATTCCTTGAGAGCGTCCATTACGTCCGCACGGATGTTGTTCGGATGAAAATAGCACCAGAAATGGTTCTTGAACCGCTCCTTGTACTTCTTGGCGAACTCTATGACCCACTTGGGGTTCAGGGTGAAGATGTCGTCAAAAAAGCTGATCGGCAGATTGTCGAAATTCGGGTATCGGCCCCTCATGCGTTCCATTTCGTTCAGGACATGATCTACCGATCGCTGTCTCAGGCGGTGATGCCCGCAGCTTCTGTAGTCGCCCTGGTTGTAGACCGAATTCACGCAGTAGTTGCAGTGGTACGGACAACCCCGGTTCGTCATCAGGAAAATGTAGTACTCCTTGAACGCGGGGTCCATCTCTCTCCAGAACTTGCCTCTCCGAATGTACCACTTGTTCCTACCGTCCCAGATCGGCCCCGGAACGCTGTCCAGATCCCTGATTACGGGCCGCATGGGATTCTTGCGTATTTTGCCGGTCTCTCCATCGCGTATCCACAGGTTGTGTATGTCCTGCCAGTCTTCGCCTTTTTCAA
The DNA here is from genome assembly GCA_965371155.1 of uncultured bacterium. Classification (GTDB taxonomy): domain Bacteria; phylum JAJVIF01; class JAJVIF01; order JAPKYR01; family JAPKYR01; genus CBDUXL01. Next base: position 4,082 of record CBDUXL010000200.1, read on the forward strand.
GGCGATCGAGCAGCTCCATGAAAGGAAGCTCGCCCTCGCCAAGACAGAGGACATCATTGTGCTCGATGCACTGCTCCGGCATTATGCTGACATGGATCGAGCCCCAAATAACCAGGGCGTCAGGGCAGACCTTCTTTATGAACTTGTCTACTACCAGGACTTCCTTCCAGTAACTGGTGCAGGAAAGAGAAAGCCCGATAACGTGCGGGTTGATCTCCTTCAGCGCCGTTTCAAGATTCTTCCAGTCCGTCTCTCCGGGAGGTTGCCAGTCATTTGCGAGGAGTTGCCCGAAAAAGATGGTGTGACAGTCGTAACCGGCATGCATCGCGGTCGACTGGAGCCACCGCACACCGAGGTTATACACATTGGAGAAACTTATGAGCACCGGACGAGTCTTCTTTGTGGGCTTCCAGGTCTTTTCATCCGTGTAGCCGGGAAGCTCGTCGATGCGGTACTCGAAATACTTCAATTCCTCCGGCATGGGGCCGTAGTTGGCGTGATAGTACTGGCCTTCAGGCACCGGACCCGGCTGCGGTCTTCCTACAGGCTTCCTTATCTTTCTGCTGTCTGATGTCTCACTCATAAGCGTCATCCCTGGTTTAGCGCCCGATTCATGTCCCGTCTATTATCCTCCTTATTCCTGCGGCAACCCAAGTCTGCGATATCTGTGGATACTGTATGCGATGTCGCGCCAGCGTATCTGGCCTTTGAATAATCGGCCCCAAAATATTTTCAGTCGCTTGCTCAGCCAGACAAGATTGCCGGTCCGTTTCGCCGACCACACCACAAAACCCGGATTCTTCCTGAAGTACGGCATGTTGGCGAGCATCCGAAGGTACCACTTCGGGATGAACAGCTTCCCGGTCATGGTGAAAAGCGCGATCCAGAACAATTCGTCAGAACTCCTCTTCGGCCAGTCGTACTTGGTCTCCCATTGCTCGAAGACCTTCATTCGGTTCTGCTCGATATCTTCTTCCGTGATCAGTCCCGCCTCCAGCGCCCGTTGCGTGAATCGGACTTTCGGAAACATGATCATGCTCAGGTAGTTGAGCGTGAAGGGACGCTGGAGCGAGAGGAAGAATTCGAGAGCGCTACGCTTGTCCTCCTCGGTATCGAACGGGTTATCGGTGATCACATCCATCACGATATCGACCCCGGCATCGTGAAGGATTTTCACGGCACTCCTGATTTTTTCGTCGCTGTCGGTGCGATCGAACAGCTCCGTCCGAATCCGCTCGCTGCCCGACTGCACGCCCATATCGACGTACTTCAGGCCTGAACCCGAGAGAATCTCGACGATTTTCTTGTTTACCGTATTCGGATGGAAATAGCACCAGTATGGCCTCGTGAAGTTCCGACGGTACTCCTCGGTGAACTCCTTCACCCAGTCCGCGTTCAGTACGAAAACGTCATCTCCGAAATTTATCGTCCCATCGGTTACAGCCTTGAAATTGGGCAGGCTTTCCTCGATGTACTTGATTTCATCAATGACATTTCCCACCGAGCGCTGCCTTATAAAAGGCCCTCTACGCTTTCCTTCCTGATGCTCCTTCAATATCAGCGGGCTTGCGCAGAAAGCACACTTGAATGGGCATCCCCGACTGGATAGAACGAATAGCGAGAAGACCTCCTTGCGCCACGGTTCTATCCGCTCGAGGATGCCGTCTGTGACCAGGTATTTCCGGTCGTTGTCGTAGTCCGGAAATGGAAGTTCGTCAAGGTTTTCAGCCAGATCACCGTGAGGGTTCCGGTGAATCGCACCGTCCGGATCCCTGACCCACGCGCCCGGCAGGTCGGAGTATGATTGCCCGTTCTCAACCCGGTTCAGGAAATCCAACCAGGGAGGTTCGGCCTCTCCGGTAAATGCGAGATCGGCATGCTCGATGCAATCCTCCGGGCAGAGGATCGAGTGTATTCCACCCCACGCGATCAGGCCGTCGAATCCTTTTTGACGAAGGCCTTTCGTGAGTTCGATCGCAGTCCGGTGGAAACTCGAGCAACTGACCGATATGCCCGCTATGTCGGGCTTTATTTCATTGGTAATGAGGTCAATGACAATCTCGATGTCCTTATCGGATGGGGGAAAGATATCGTTCTTGAGGAAGGCGCCTGCGAAGATCATGTGAGTGTCGTAACCGTGGACCTTCGAGAGCGAGCAAAGATGGCGTGCCCCAATGCTGAAGGGGTTCGAGAGCGCCACAATGGCAATGCGGGTCTTTTTTGTCGATTCGCCTTCGAACATCGTCCAGGTCTCACCTTTTTCGGGGACACCTCAATTGCATTCGGGGACACCTCATTTCGTGTCGAAATGCCGGAGTGCCCGGCAGGAAAGACGCAGAAAAAAACGACCCGACGAAGACCACCCATCGCAAGATGCAGGATCAGCG
>CBDUXL010000201.1:0-6437 GCA_965371155.1 uncultured bacterium
ACCTCGATTTGGTTTATTGTTGTAGATGCTACTCCCCTCTATTGCTTCAGTCAAGATAAATCATTTCGCGCATGATAATCGTCAACTCGCGTAGATCGGTTGACGATACGTTTCAAGCTTGGGAAGGTTCTTGAGCGCCTTGTCCAGACGCTTGATTGCTTTCTCGATTATTTCCTGCGAACAGGCGTAACAGAACCGCACGTAACCCTCACCGAACGGACCGAAACTGGTGCCCGCAAGCGTCGCAACCTGCGCTTTCTGTAGGAGATAGGTCTCGATATCTCTCGAGTTCCACCCAAATTGCTTGAAATTGGGGAAAACATAGAAGGCCCCGGCAGGCTTTTGGCAGGCGATGTTCTCTATCGAGTTCAGCCCATCGACAACCAGGTTTCTCCTCGCCTCAAACTCATCGCGCATTTTCGCCACGCAGTCCTGCGGGCCTTCATAGGCCGCTTTCCCGGCGATCTGGGTAAACGCCGCCGTGCAGGACAAGGAATTGTTCATAAGCCTGGTGATGTGGCTCGCGAGCCCCTCGGGCATGGTGCCGAATCCGAGTCGCCATCCGGTCATTGCGTATGTTTTCGAATGCCCCTCGATCAGGATCGTCCTTTCCTTCATCCCCGGCAAACCGATGATTGAGAGATGCTTCCTGCCGTCGTACAGAATCGTTGAGTAAACCTCGTCCGATATAACCCACGCGTTGTATTCCTTGGCGACTTCGCTGACCACGACAAGGTCATGCTCGGTGAGAACGCCGCCGGTCGGGTTCTGGGGAGAGTTGATAATTATCAATCTCGTGCGATCGTTCGCGAGCCTCCAGAGATCCTCGTGCGCGAATCGGAAACCCACTTCCTCTTTCAAGGGCAACGGAACCGCCTTGGCGCCGAGGAATTCGATCACGGATCGGTAGATTGGAAAACCGGGATCAGGATAAATCACCTCGTCACCCGGATTGATCGTCGCCATCAACCCAAAGAAGATGATCGGTTTCGCACCTGGCGTAATGACAATCTCGCTCCGGGTTACGGGAACTCCGCGTGTTTTGGAAATGCGCTCGGCGAAAGCCTCCCTGACCTCCGGCAGGCCTTTGCTGGGAGTGTAATGGGTGTAGCCGTCATCGATTGCTTTTTTCGCAGCGCCCTTGATGAACTCAGGGGTATCGAAATCCGGATCACCGATTTCCATGTGAACCATATCGATGCCTTGAGCTTCGAGCGCTTTTGCCTTGGCCAGAACCTCAAATGCAGTCTCTTCGCCAAGGAATGACATGGAGTCGGCAATTTGCATCCTGGGCCTCCAGCCACCGAAACACCAAATGCCGCGAATCGGGCCGGCTGAATCAGCCGAAGTCCGCTTAACGGCTCGCGTTCCGGGGGGAGCAATTATATGGCGGTCAAAAGCGGGTGTAAAGGCGATTTAATGCCATTAATCGAGTTTTCGCGGGAATTCGGGTGTATTGAAAGTGCATTGGGGACAGAAAACCCCGCACAGCGCAGCGCGGGGCAGGTTGCATCATAATTCCCGTGATCCAAGCGTACTGCGATAAGGTCTAGCTCGCTATTTCGTGCGCCCGGATTTCCCGGATCACCGTAACCTTGATCTGGCCGGGATAGTCGAGCTGCTCCTCGATCCTATCGGCCACTCGCCTTGCAAGGAGCGGGGTGGTCCGATCATCTACATCATCAGGCTCAACCATGATTCTTATTTCACGACCCGCCTGAATGGCGAAGCAACGTTCGACACCCTCGAAACCGGTTGCGATCTCCTCGAGGTCTCTGAGCCTCCGGATGTAGCTTTCCAAAGTCTCGCCTCGGACACCCGGTCGCGCAGCCGAGATTGCGTCGGCCGCCTGCACCAGGATTGCTTCAATCGTCTTCTGCTCGATCTCCGCGTGATGGGCGGCGATTGCATGCACGACTCCCTTCGGCTCCCTGTGCTTCCTTGCAATCTCAGCGCCAATCGCAGCGTGGGTGCCCTGCACATCCTGGTCGGTGGCCTTGCCGATATCGTGGAAAAGGCCGCATCGACGCGCCAGGATCGGGTTGGTGCCGAGCTCGCCCGCCAGGTTACCCGTCAGGTATGCAACCTCCATTGAGTGCTTCAGGATGTTCTGCCCGTAACTGGTGCGGTACTTGAGGCGTCCGAGCATTTTCACAAGCTCAGGATTGACATCCCCGATCCCGACCTCCAGAACCGCCTGCTGACCCGCCTCCCAGACGGACTTGTCGATCTCCCGCTTGGCCTTCTCAAATGTCTCCTCGATCCTGGCGGGATGGATTCGGCCATCCTGTACGAGTTTCTCAAGCGTCAACCTTGCAATTGCGCGACGGACCGGGTCGAAAGCGGAAAGCACGACCGCTTCCGGCGTATCGTCGATGATCACCTCGACACCGGTGATTGTCTCGAACGTGCGGATATTGCGGCCCTCACGACCGATTATCCGCCCTTTCATATCATCGGATGGGAGCTTTACCTCGCTGGTGGTCGTTTCCGCGACATGATCAACCGCCGTGCGCTGTATCGCGAGCGTGATTAGCTTCTTCGAAAGCTTGTCACTGTCCTCCTTGATACGCGACTCGTGATCGGCAATCCGCCGCGCATACTCGAGGTCGAGTTTCTTATCAGTGCGTTCAAGGAGAAAATTCTTTGCCTGCTCCTGGGTCAGGCCCGAGATCCTCTCGATCTCCTCGTCTTCCTTTGCAATCTTCGCTTCGAACTCCTCCTCCAGCGTGACAATCCGCTTCTCTTTCTTGTCCAGGTTCTCCAGCCGGTTCTGGACATTTTCAAGTCGCTGATCGAGTTGTTCCTCTTTTCTTTGAATCTTGCCTTCTTGTCTTTCGAACTCCTTCCTACGGCGTTTGATCTCTCGTTCAGCTTCCTGTCTTAGATTTTCTCCCCTGTCCTTTGCCTTGAGTAAGATGTCTTTTCCCTTTGTTTCTGCTTCGGTCCTTGCCTCCTTGATGATTCGCTCAGCCTTCTGTGCGGCGGTTTCTGCTCTGGTCTTGTCAAGACCTCTAAGCAGTATCCAGCCTAAAACAGCGCCAATGATGAAAGCGGCAGCAATTAGTATGCCTGCCATAAGTCCAGTAATCATTTATATTGAACACCTCCATGGGTTGTCTAGTCATGTTGAGTTTGCTCGTCATGTCGGATCACCGTTGCTTGCAGATGCGTAGGACATATACAAAACAGCCCACGCAAACGGGTTTGGAAATAGAAAAACCGCCATTCCCTTTCTCCCATTCTAGTGGAAAAAAGGCGCTCAGGCAATGATTCCGACCCACGAATTTTTTGTCTTTACTTCTTCCGGCTCCGGGCACCCACAATTCACGCCGGCCAAAGCGCTATGAGACAGTGCGCCGATCCCATCAACAGGACTACCACACTCCCCTGACAGTCCTCGCCCTCAAAACACTCCCCTCGGCGATTAAGGCAAAGAAAACCGCCCCGGCAAGTTATGCAGGACCTCCGGAATCCCCTTCTTGTCGATTCGGACGATTCTTGGGCAACAGCTACTCGGGATTGATTGATTCCACCAGCCGCTCAGCCTCGGTGTCCGGATCGCTTGCCCCAGCGGTCATCCCAAGCTCCTCGCGAACAGCAGCTTCGATTTCCTCAAGCAGGTCCTTGTTCTCCTCGAGGAAATCCCGGACGTTCTCGCGACCCTGACCCAGCTTCTCATCACTATAGGAGAACCATGCGCCGGATTTTTGGATAATGCCGTGTTCAACAGCGAGATCAAGGATATTCCCGACACGCGAGAGCCCTTTACCGAAAATGATGTCACACTCGACCTGCCTGAATGGTGGAGCCATTTTGTTCTTGACAACCTTGATAACCACCTTGCTGCCGATCACATCGTTCCCCTGCTTGATGCTGCCCAGCCTGCGGATGTCCATTCGAATGGTCGCATAGAACTTCAAGGCCCGACCGCCGGTCGTGGTGAGCGGACTTCCGAACATGACACCGATTTTCTCCCGGATCTGGTTAATGAAAACTATCATCGCATTTGACTTGTTCACCGCCGCAGTCAGTTTCCTCATCGCCTGGCTCATAAGACGGGCATGCAAGCCGACATGGTGGTCGCCCATTTCGCCGTCGATTTCAGCCCGCGGGACCAGGGCGGCGACCGAATCGATTATCACCACATCGACCGCGCCCGACCTGATAAGCATCTCGCATATTTCGAGCGCCTGCTCGCCGGTGTCCGGCTGGCTTACCAGCAATTCATCCGTGTCGACACCGATCCTGCCGGCGTACGATGGATCGAGTGCATGCTCAGCATCGATAAACGCCACCGTGCCACCGAGCTTTTGCGCCTCCGCAGCCACGTGCAGCGCCAGGGTGGTTTTCCCGGAGCCTTCAGTGCCGTAAATCTCCATAATACGGCCTCTCGGAAGTCCACCGACTCCCAGCGCGGCGTCAAGAGCCAGTATGCCGGAGGGGATCACATCCGGACGAAGCTTGGTGCTGTCGTCTCCCAGACGCATTATTGCGCCTTTGCCGAATTGCCGCTCGATCTGCCCGAGCGCGAGCTCAAGTGATTTCCGCTTTGTGTCTTTTTCTTCTTTAGCCATCGTCTTCCAATCCTTCCCCTCCCGACTCATCGGAAGGGATTTGATAGTTCTTACTTAGATAACGCTGCTGAGCGCGAAAAACTGACATATCTGGGCCATCGCGCCGCTTTTTTTCCTTGATAACCAGTACAATACAAAAGTTTAGCTGTTTTTGCAAGCTATTTTGCGAAAAATTCTCACGAATTTTACTCGCGATCGACCCCTCGGTGCCCCACAACTTGTTGCGGGTTGTTCCTGCGGGTCCCACGCATCCCACATCACCCACTGAATGGAAACCTCTCGATGACTGTGTAAATCGCCCCCTTGGGTGTCAGATCGCTTTGGAACAGTATCAATTCGTCGGCAACCCACGAACGTCCTTCGAATTTCGCAAATGCCTCAGCGATTTTTCCCTTCTCCGAGGGGCGCAGCTTCTTCTTGAGCCGAGCCAGTGTGATATGCGCCTTGAACGGACGATCATCAGGGCGTTCCATGTAGCTCGCGCAGGTTTCGTGCAGCACACTCGAAATTACCATGAGTGTCTCTGTTTCGCCAGTCAGTGTCAGGAATGACACTCTCGGAAAGAATCCCGAGGGTCCGAGGGCAAGTTTGCACGGACGAGCAGGCGCCACCGCATCGTGTCCGAATGCTACAAAATCCTCAAGCGCCGTCGCAGGTTGCTCCCCTAAAAACAGGAGCGTCAGATGAAATGCGTGTCGGCCGACGGGTCGAACGTGACGCCCGAGATCTCTTAGCGACATCACACTCGGGGCCAGCTCATCCTTCAGCTCGGCTGGAAGGTCTATCGCATAGAAAAGCCTTGGCATTGCGCTTTGTCCCGCCGGGTCGGCACCTGATATTACCATTTCGCTGAATCCATCGCTAAAACAGAAGAAACCATAAATCGCAAATCGTGTTGACAAGTGAAAATAAATTATGGTATATAGTAATCGGTCGAGTCTAGGCGTTACCCCCCTACGTCTAACTCGACTGTTCATTTACCCCCCTTAATTGTCCTTCAGTATCCTTCCCATTTATAAACAGATTCCTCCCCATTTGACCTTTTGGCATAAGATTTGTATAAAATCCCTCGGTCCCCTACGGCAGAGAATATTAGCAGCACCTGCCGAACCCGGCAAGTGTTGAATGGGCTTAGATGGAGTAGGAAGGTGAATGTATGTCCCGCTCTAATGCAACACCTGTATTGGCAATCTTCTCGTTGCTGGCTTGTCTGACTCTCTCGACGCCGGGCCTGAGCGCGCAGGAGACATCTGCTGCCGATGAAGTGACCACCAAGCCCCCGTCTGCATCCGAGACCATTGGAAACCCGGATTCCGGCTCGGACGCAACGGATTTGGAGGAATCTGGAGTTGAGACCCTGCTCCCGTATACGATTGAGGAACCCGAACCGCCGGAACCGCGAATTCTGATATCCCTCGCCGATCAGCAGATATGGGTATTCGAGGGCCACGCGATTCTCCAGAACTTTCCTGTCTCCACCGGCGTTCCCGGTCATCGGACGCCTACAGGCAATTACCGGGTCTGGAGCAAGGCACCACGCGCGTACTCAAGCCGCTACGAGTGCTGGATGCTTCAGTGGATGGCTATCACCGCTGACGGTTTGTACGGCATGCACTCGCTTCAGGGAACAAGCTACCTTTCGAGAATCGGCTCGGTCGCAAGTCACGGATGCATCCGGCTGACTCACGATGACGCCGACTGGCTCTATGAGTGGGCCGAAATCGGAATCCCGGTCGAGATTGTGAGCGACTGGGACGAGCCTGTTGAGGAGACAACCGAGGAAATCGACACCGGCAGCGACTCCGTCATGCCGAATTTCCATTATTGGTAGTGCGCTGCGTATCCTGTGGAATTTGTGTA
>CBDUXL010000202.1:0-6429 GCA_965371155.1 uncultured bacterium
GATTCCGATGGCCGGCCCTGATGATGACCAGAACGGTATCAACGACTACTATGGTCATGGAATTCTGAACGCGGTCGACGCCTTGAGCCAGGGTGTCGCCCCTGAGAATCCCTATTTCAGGCTCGGTGTCAGTTCGAGCCCGATATTCGCCGGCGAGGTTATCGTTCTCGTGCAGGCGCTTGTCCCGCTTGATTCGGACCCCACCGCTAACTGGTCTCTCCCGAGTGGCGCCAGCGGGTCGGTTACACTGGAAGCTGTCGGAACCCGCCCGGGCTTCTATATCGGGCGATTCAATCCAGGCTCCGCCGGAAATGTGTCGGTCAGTGTCACGGGAATGTCCGGCGGTGCGCCGCTTCCTGTCGTGAAAGTTATGTACATCCTTGGTGATGGATAAATATACTTAACCTGGTTGTGATTTTACTGAACTTAGAAAGGACTGGGCCATGCGAAGATTAACAACAGCCGCAATGATCCTTCTGCTTTTGGGTCTAACCGCCTGCAAGGGCGGGAGTACCGGGGTTCTGACCGGCAAGGTGGTGGATGGATACGGCAATCCGCTCGGCGGTGATGCCGTGAGTGTTACCCTTTCCGGAAACCCGGTCGTCAACAGGCCCGACCAGTTTGGGAACTTCATCATTCACGCCCCGGTCGGCGATTACACACTCGCCGTCGCCTTCCACAATCCCGAGGCGGGAATCCACCTTCGCGTTACGCAGCCTGTAAGAGTTACCCAGGGCTCCCGGAGTCTGGGGACTTTCACTCTTCAGAATATTGAGAACATGGTGGCGTGGGAGGAGTACTGTAATAAGAAGTGGTACAGGGCGATCTTCCTGTTCCAGAAGCAGGCTGAAAGCGCTCGGTCCGGAGAGATTTTCCTCCCTTATCTTCGCTTCGGCAAGGGCGACGAGGATCAGAACGCGGCACTTACAATGGGTGTCCATTCCGCGGAGAACGGTCTTGGATGGTGCTATGCAAGAGGGCTGGGAGACTACGATGAGGGAAGGTCTCATTTCGAAGCTGCCCTGTCGGGCGGCTTGAACAACGTTGATGCGAAGGTCGGGCTGGCCGGAATCACTTTCGGAGACGGCGACGCCGCAGGTACCCTGGCGCTTCTCAACGAAGTGATCGATGAGCCGGGTCTGTACGATTCGAGCCAGGTCCACGACAACATAAGAGAGCTTGACCTGAAGGCGCTCAAGGCTTTTACCCAGTTCCTGCTTAGACAGGACGGATACTGCCGCGACACACTGAGATCGATCGAGGATGATGTCGTGAGCCAAGGGAATACAGGCTCGCAGGACCTCGTGAAGCTTATCAACAGTTTCCTTTGATTTGCCTGTAAGCAGGTTTAAGACCAATTGCAGGATAAAGTAAAGATTCAAATGGGGGGGACACCTGCATTTCGGGGACGAAATGAGGTGTCCCCGAGAGGAACCTGATAAGAAAACGCTTGTTACTTACTAAAATTGGTTTAATCATCCATAAGTGAAAACAAATCCCGCCTGAGTAGGCGGGATTCTTGTTTCCCGGCTGATCCGCAACTGCATTCGGTTCATTCTTCCAGTGCAAAAGGCTTGAACTGGTGCGCGCGGCAATCGAGCACTATCGCAGTGCCGCCGCTGAATCCACGACCCGGGTCCGCCAGCGCGAAACGTCGTCCCGTCTCCCGAAATCCGAGAGAACCCGCCAGCTTGAGCGCGTTTTTGTTGCTCGTAAGCGTCTGCATTCGCACGCAGGCGAGCGGCGCAGCCCGGAAGATATGTTCCATCAGGAGTGATGTCGCATCACGGCCGTAGGCGCGACCGGCATGGTCGGGATTCACCGCTATAAACACTTCGGCAATCTGATTCTCCAGGTCCCACGATGCGATCCCCACTTCGCCGACGAAAATCTCATCTTCGTCACTCGTTATAAACGCCGACCAATCTCCCGTCTCAGTGTTTTCAGCGCGCGCCTGTTTGGAGCGCCGGAGTTCCTCGAGGTAAGGCTTCGGTACGGGGATGCCCATAGGAGCGGTGATCCGAGGGTCGGAGAGCATCTCGGCGATCATCTCGAAATCGCGCCCCTCGGAATACGGACGCAGCACCAATCTGGGACCGTTCAGAACGGAATCGAAAAATGACTGATCCGGCTCGCTGCGTGTATGAAACATCGGCTACAGTCTAGCAGCGGGAAGTGGGGGGAGGGAAGGGAATCAAGGGGATTGAATACGGATAGGGTAGGGAAGCGGGCTAGAATCCGGTCATATTTTCGCCAGAGCGGGTTTCAGGCGCATGTAAGTTTCAAATATCCGCTCGCGTTTTTTGCAGTAAGCCTCGCGCCACTCAGGATTTGAGATTCGTTCCATAGCGTCTTCCATAATTCTGCCCGCGAGACCGATGTACCTCAGCGCACGGCTCTCATCCCCGGTTTGAAAAGCGAGTTCGCCGACCTTGTAGGCGAACGTAATGACAGCCGATGGACTGACATTCTTGAGCTGGTCAGGTTCCTGGCCGGGCCCGAGCACTCTGAGCGCCTTCTCCGGACCATCAAGTTTCGTATGCGAGTGCATGATCTCGGTAAGGCTTTCCAGTTCTATCGAGCGCTGTTCCCTTTTCCTTGCATCAGCGAGAACCTGTTGTGCCAGTCGAAGGGCTTCCTCGTGACGGCCTTCAAGATTCGCGATCTTCGCAAGTGTAATTTGGGAGTGCAGCATGCCCACGATATTGCCGATCGCGCGTTTAACCTCGAGCGACTTCTCGAAGTACTCTTTTGCTATCTGGATGTCGCCGACGCTGAGATGAATGCCGCCGAGCGTTCCGAGGACCTCGCTCTCTCCCTGCCGATTTCCGATGGTCACGAATGTGGTAAGAGCGCGTTCGCAGGCTTCCTTGGCTTTATTGAACAGCCCGATTTCATAGTAAATCTCGCCGATGGAAAGATCGACCTTTCCCTCAATCATGAGGTCGGCGCGATCGCCAAGCGACGCTTTAAGGGCCATGAAACATTCGTGTGCGTGCTCGTATTCGCCTCGTTCGAAATACACCAGCCCGAGATTGCCCAGGGGGAATCGCTCCCCGATGGTGTCGCCGACCTCGCGGAAGATGTCCAGTGCGCGGCTGTAGTATTGCACCATTTCCTCATGGCGTTGGGTGTTTCTGCAGACAAGGCCGAGGTTGTTGTAAACCCGCGCAAGCTGGGCTCTGTCTCCGGTGCTCGCGAGAATCCCCGCCGAGCGATGGAAATAGTCCTCCGCCTCGGCCATGTTGCCCATCAGGTAGCTGGATGTGCCGGCCTCCTTCAGGGCTGCCGCCTCAGTGGAGGAGTCCTCAAGCTCGCCCGCCCGCTCGACCAATTCTTCAGCCACCTTCAGAGCCTGCTCGTGATCGCTGAGCATGCGGAGCAACACGCACTGCTCGAGCATGGCCCTCAGCTCGAGATCCGCTCGTTCGGTGTGCTTGGCCAGCCCCATCAGGTGGGTCACGGCTTTCTCGTGCATCTTGTGTTCGCCCAGCGGTTTCACCGCTTCGAGAAGCGCGAGCGTGATATTCAACGACAGGTCATCATCGATCTCTTCAGTCGTAAGTTGATCGCTTGCGCGACGGAGATGGTCCAGTGCAAGGTGAAACTGCTGGGCCTCCAGAGCGCGTTGTCCCGCTTTGAGGAAATGTTCCGCTGCTGCCCGGGATTCACCCGCCAGCGACAAGTGATGGGCGATCATGTGATGGGGAATCGCCGTGCCGTTCTCAGCGGCCTCTTTCTCAAGCAGACGCGCGACATCACGATGCCCTCGCTCCGCGTCCTCCGGAGTCATCCCGCTTGTTATCGCGCGGTGTACCTGATGGTGGCTGAAAACGCATCGTCCCTCTTCTCTCGCCTGAATAAGCCCATGATGACTTAGAAGTCCGTCGAGAACTTCGGACAACTGCTCGCCTGACGGTGAGAACATGTTCTCCAGTATCGACAGCTCGAAACTCTCTCCTTGCAGGGCTGCCGCCCGGAGGAGAAGGATCTCGTTCAGGCTGAGGCGGCTGACTCTTCTTTCCATGAGACTGTTGATTGACTCAGGAACAGAGAACTCAGCCAGGTCTCCCCTTAAGACCCATTGATTGTCGCCCTTCGGTATGAGGTAACCCTCGTCTTCCATCAGACCAGTAATCTCGAAAAGGTAGAAAGGATTACCGCCGGCCATGCAACGGACCGCTTCCGAGAGAGAGGAGAAATCGGCGGGCTGGAGGAATGTGTAGAGATGGCTGAGTATCTCGTCGGAATCCTCCCTCTCGAGTCCGGCGATCTCAAGAACGCGGGCGCTCTCGTGGCCGTCCAGCTCGTCGAGAAGACCCACCAGCGTGTGATCGCTGCCATCCGGTTGAGGGGTCAGATCCTCGGGACGATAAGTTGCGAACACGATAATCGGAGTATCGGTCATTCGTGGTGCGAGGAAGCCGAGAAAATTTATTGTTGCCTCGTCCGCCCAATGAAGATCATCGACAAAAAGCACTACCGGGGTTGTAAGGGCCGCCTCGGTCAAGAAACTTGCGAGCATGTAGGGCGTGTTTGATGCCGAGCTGCCGTCGCCGGATGCAGCGGACTCGCCGGTCCGGGCGGCTCTGTGCTCGCTGATCAAACTCGCCAGAGGTTTTACTATCGAGTGCTTGGGGCCAAGCACAACGCCAAGACGATCCTCGTCTCTTTCTCCAGGGATATCGTCCAGAAAAGCGATAATCGCCTCAAACAAAGTGGAGTACGGCAAGTTCGGGACCTCGTGCGGGCATCTGTGGTACAGGAAAAGATGCCTTGTGCGATCGGCCCTGACTTTTGCCAGGACTTCATCCAACAAGCGGGTCTTGCCGATCCCTGCTTCTCCGGATATCAGAACCATCGCGCCGCTCTTCGAGACGAAGCTGCCGTTGGCCAGGCTGTACAGACGCTCGAGTTCGGTGGCGCGCCCGACAAACGGGGTGCGCCGCTGGACTTCCACCCTGCGTCGAAGGGTCTCATCGCCTGTCGCGGTCGCGGGAGCCTTTGCCTGCGCTCTGTTGAGCTGCTGCTGAAGTTGGTCGATGGATGCGATGATATCGTCTATGCTCATCCGACCGGTGGGTATGAAGTTCTGGGCTTTCTTAAGAAGCGCCGCGAAGCTCTCGAGTACTGTCAGAGTGTGGGAATTACTCGTCGAGGACATCGTTTTCTCGCACATCTGATCGAGTTGGGACAGGACAAAATGAATATCCTTCTCCCTGTTTCGTGGGATGAGGGTGTTTGAGGCCATTCCAAAATCGATGATCTTGATGAAAGGCCGGTCCGATCCCAGCCTTGAGAGCATTATATTTCCGGCGTGCAAATCCCCGTGCGAAAGTTTGCGAGCCTGGAGAAAGCCCAGCGTATTGAGTAGTTGCTGTGCAATGACAAAAAGGTCAGCGGGGTCGAGGGGAGCATATCTGGCCGTCAGATCCCTCAGCGTGACCCCCTCAATGTACTCCATTACAATGAAATGAACCTTCTCCTCTTCGCCTTCGATCGTGATATTCTCCTCGCCGAGGTCGAGGATGGTTGCGATGTGCGGATGGCCTCGAACCTGCATTGCCTTGCGGCTTTCAACCTTCCAGTCCTCGCCAAGGTCAATCGGTACGCCCGCGATCTCGATCTTGATTATTTTTACAACCACGCGTCCCTGGAGAAGCGTATCGTACGCTCTGAACGCATGAGCCGACAATCCGGAACCAATGTGTTCCTCTATCAGGTAACGCCCTTTCAAGCGTATACCCCGGTATGCCTTGGCGTCTTCAGCCATCGATATACTATCAAGGTCTGTCATCGCTTCAGTTTCAATCGGACTTGATTGCTACGTATTGTCCGACAGACTTAAAGAGTTGATTGGGTCATGGTTCTGGAGGATATAGCCCGGGAACGCTGCATCGAGGCTTTCAAACAGGAGGGAACTCAGCTACAGGCAGCTCTTCATATGTAAGGGCGCTCGATCCCGGGGGCGGCGGCGGGCCCATCAGTCTCGGATCTATAAGTTCCTCAATTGGCACGACTGAAGGCTCAACCGCTTCCTCCGGCGGCGGTGGTTCCGGAGGCTCGTAACTGTCAACAAATTGCGGTGGATGCTCGCTATACCAGTTTGCCCTGAATATCTCTTCCAGCGGACGTCCCTGAAGATCAGTATTGAGTTCTATCCCCATGGCTTGAAGGATAGTTGGGACTACATCATACACATATGCGCCATTAATGCTCACTCCGGCTCGAAATTGAGGGCCTGAGACAATAAGAAGGCCGGTCCCTGCCATCATACCGGATGGCGGCTCGCCGACCATCAGAATCTCCGACACCGGGCCGGACCAGTCTCCGATGGTCACCAGCATATCTCCGGTTAGACTTTGCGGGTTCACAAGCGATAGATCGATTCTGTCGGGGTGACGCACGACCGAAAACAGCCGCCGAATG
>CBDUXL010000203.1:0-6358 GCA_965371155.1 uncultured bacterium
CCTCGATATCGATCTCCACGCCGGTTTTCTCAATGATGCTTCTCACCATTTTTCCGCCGGGACCGATTACATCCCCGATCTTCTCAGGGTCGATAACAACAGTGATGATCCTCGGCGCGTAAGGGCTCAACTCGGCCCTCGGCTCCGCGATTGTCTCGAGAATCTTCCCGAGAACATGCTCTCGCCCCTTGCTAGCACGCTCCAGTACGTCCGTCAGCAACTCCAGGGAGATTCCATGAATCTTGAGGTCCATCTGGATCGCAACGATCCCGTTCTTGGTTCCAGCGACCTTGAAATCCATGTCGCCGTAGAAGTCCTCGATTCCCATCAGGTCGGAAAGGAGGACGTATTTCTCGCTGTCCGGATCAGTCACGAGACCGATAGCGACTCCCGCGACCGGATTACTGATGGGCACACCGGCATCCATGAGAGACAAGGTGCTGCCGGACACCGCGGCCATCGAAGTGGATCCATTGGATGAGAGAATTTCAGTCACAAGCCTGATCGTGTACGGAAATTCCTCCTCCGGAGGAATCATCGGCTTGAGCGCTCGCTCTGCAAGCGCGCCGTGTCCGATCTCTCTACGGCCCGGACCGCGCATGAACCCCGTATCGCCGAAGCTGAACGGAGCGGAGTAGTAGTGGTGCATGTAGCGCTTGTACTCATAGACTCCGATGTCATCGAGCCTCTGCTTGTCTCCGATCGCCCCCAGCGTTGTGACCGACATCGCCTGTGTCTCGCCACGCGTGAAAATTGCCGAACCATGCGCCCGAGGGATGTTTCCGACCTCGCACCAGATCGATCGGATGTCGTGGGGCGTTCTGTTGTCCGGTCGAAGCTCCTCCTTGAGGATCCTCTCCCTGATCCGCTTCTTGAGACCGTCTTCCACGAGGTCCAGGATATCCTTGCGCCCCTTCAGATCTTCCGGAGTCCATTCGGTTTTCTCCGGGTCGAATTTGAGCGCAAGCAATTCCTGCTTGAAGCCCTCGATAATCAACTCTCGCTGTTTCTTATCAGTGATGCCGTGTATTGCGGACCAGTTGTTATCGAGATACTCGCTCACCAGTTTCTTGGTTTCCTCCGCTGGTTCCGGAAGTGGCGTGAACTCGAGTTTTTCCTTCCCGACCAGCTTGTGAAGCTTTTCGATGCCGCTGATTATCTCGCGGATATAGTCGTGCGCGAACGCGACCGCATCCACCAGCACGTTATCCGCCAGCTCATTGCATCCTGCCTCAATCATCATGATCCCATCACGAGTTCCCACGACAACGAGGTCCAGCGGTGACTCATCGATAATCTGGAACGTCGGGTTTACTACGAACTCCCCGCCGTTCATACCTACCCTGACCGCTGATATCAGCTCTGTGAACGGGATGTCTGAAAGATACAGTGCGGCGCCGGTGCCGATCATGGCCGGGATGTCGGGTGGGTTCTTCTGGTCGGCACTCTGGGTCAGAATAACGACCTGGACCTCGTTTCTCAGGCCCTTGGGGAACAGGGGTCGGATCGGGCGATCTATACACCGGCTGGTGAGGATGCTTTGATCCGTGGGGCGCCCTTCCTTCTTGATGAACCCGCCGGGAATCTTTCCCGCGGCGTACATCTTCTCTTCGAAATTGACCACCAGAGGGAAGAAATCGATTCCCTCTCGCGGTTCCTTGCTCATCGTTACTGCCACAAGAACCTGGGTGTCCCCGTAGCGGCAGATGAGACTCTGATTGGCCAGACCTGCAAACGGTCCAACGGTGATGATAAGATCGGCATCGCCGATGGGGATGGAGATCTGGTCCTGGACCAGATGACTGGTTGTTTCCATTTTCTACTTGCGGAGCTCGAGGGCCCCAATGACCGTCCTGTAGCGCTCGACATTCGTGCGCTTTAGATACTCCAACAGGCGGCGTCGGCGGCCGATCATCTTGAAAAGACCTTGCCTCGAATGGAAGTCCTTCTTGTGAGTCTTCAGATGCCCGGCAAGGTGGTTAATACGGGACGTAAGCAGCGCTATTTGTACTTCTGATGATCCCGTATCGCTTTCCCCGCGCTTGAACCGCTCGATTGTGGCGGTCTTGGAAGCCTTGTCGAAAGCCACTCGCTTCCTCCGATTGTTCTAATCTCTCTCTTTTAGACAAACAAGTATTCTAACATTAATGAAATGCTCTGTCAATACAAATTGACCGTTCTGAGGGCAGCGGTAGTTGACTCCAATAATTCCATGATGGTATCATAAAAAAAGCAATGAAAACAATGCGGGCTAAACTACTTCCGCAGGATTACAGATACAACTTTTTGGATGAGGAAATAGCACTATGACAGATTAGGACGGTGACTGATATGTGTATATATCTGATATGTATACTTGGTATAATAGCACTTCTCAATCTCAAGCCTCCAGGCTATGGGTGGTGGATTCTTTTTGTGGTCATAATTACGGCAGTATTTTTTTATCCGAGAAAATGAAAAACACTATTATTTTTCCCACCCCCTTTATCTGTCCACAAAATCAATCCCCGCTCACACTCTGGCCATTCGAATCAGGAATGTGGTCGTCCTCCAATTTTCAACAGGTGAGGCCCTGCAGAACCTTCATGCTTCGGTGTAAGCCCTGAGTGCCATCAGCGCCGACCTCATTTCATCATCCGTTACATCTTCGACGATCTCGACTGAGCCAAGGCCGATTGGAAGGAGAAACTTCAGCCCTTCCCTGCTTCGTTTCTTGTCGTAGCGGATTGCCGACAGTATCGCATCATCATCGAGGTTCTCAATCAACTCGTTCGGCGCAAGAACATCAAGGAGTCGTCCTATCCGCTCGACATCCTCCCCTGTGACCGTCCCGCGATTGAGCGCCAACCGGAACGCCGCCCGAATTCCCAGCGCAACCGCCTGTCCATGCGGAATCTTGTAGCCCGATGCGTTCTCGAAAGCATGCCCGAAAGTGTGTCCGAAATTCAGGAGGATCCTTTCGCCGGTGATTTCGCGCTCGTCGGCGCTTACGATTCGGGCCTTGATCGCAAGACCCTTGCGAATGAGAGGGATAAGCGCCCAGGGATTTCCTGTAAGCTCTCCCCATCCCTCGCGAGTCCATCGCTCCTCCCATGTCGGGCGGTTGAGGATATCGGCCCAGTTGGCCTCGCACTCCTCGATAATCGTCCGATCGGCGATGCATCCGTACTTGACAAGCTCGGCAAGGCCCGCCAGGAAGAACTCATCGGCGGAAGTGTTGAGCACGACGGGATCCAGCAAAATGGCGCAGGGCTGATGGAACGCGCCGATCAGGTTCTTGCCGCTGGGATGGTTGATTGCGGTTTTCCCACCGAGGGCGGCATCCACCATACCGACCAAAGTGGTTGGTATCTGAACGATATCGATACCCCGCATGTAGGTCGCCGCAGCGAAACCGGCGACATCGGAAACGGTCCCGCCGCCCAGCGCGATGATGAGGTCATCCCTTGCCGTGCCCGCCCCGAGAAGAGCGTCGTGTATGCGAGTGATCTCTTCAGGAGTTTTCGCCGATTCACCGTCCGGAATCCTCAGCACCCGCACCTGCTGCTTTGTGCTTTCGAGGTCCTCGCGAACGATTCGGGCGAGCGGCAGTTTCTCCTCATCCAGTCGATGCGTCGTTATGAGCCATACTAATCCGCGCGGGAGAAGACCGAGTTGATAGAGGGTCTGACCCGTGCGGGCGAGGAGTCCGGAATCGCAAAGCACGGTGTGCGTCCGTTCTCCGAGCCTGACTGTAAGAAACCATGCGCAATCCATCAGGCGTGTGATGGCGGTTGCCACATCGCCCGGATCGAGATGATCGACATCCAGAACCAGGTCGCAATGGGCATAACCCGGCACCCGAGCCTCGTAAAACGGACGATTGTAGGCGATAAAATCGTGCAGCATCTCCGCTCGATGCAGGAGAGGTCTGTCGGAGCATTCGGCCAGCCTGCAGAAAAGGTTATCCCACCTCGCTCTCAGCCATATAAGAGTACCTGAGCCCGCGACCATGACCTGGTTTGCGGGGCTCATCAGGGTTCCGCCACCCAGCGCGATCACCTTGCCGGGCTTACTGTTTGCGGCTTCCTCGACAATCTCACTCAGAAGTTGCTGTTCGAGTATCCGGAACGCCTGCTCCCCGTCTTCCGCAAAGAGGTTCACAAGCGGTTTCCCGGCTCTCTCAGAGATAGTGTCATCAAGGTCGACAAAACCGACCTTGAGTCGCTTCGCCAGGATCTCTCCCACGGCCGACTTGCCGGAGCCGGAGAAACCGGCGAGATAGAGATTTCCTGAGATATCCACCATGGGCAGGGATGAAGATTATACCAGCATATAGGCGCAAGTGAGGAAAAAGGAAGCGGCCTTGGCCGGCGGAATACTGGACTCAGAGCAAAAAATATACTAAAATGACAGAACCTTACAGGATGATTCAGTGTCGTAGATATCACCGGAAAGACACACCGGGTCAATTCTGTTGAACGATCCCGGGGAGGGAACGTCGATGAGATACTTAGCGATATTTCTCACAGTTAGCGCTGTGGTGGTGCTGTTCGGATGCGGCAGACCTGGGAGCCCGACGGAGACACCGCTTGGCCTTCGGAATGATGATCTGTCAGTGAATGTGTCGGGTCCCCTGCTCTCCGATAAGCGCACGCATTGGGGATTCTGGAGGGTGAGCATAGCAGCGGACCAAAGCGTAGATGTTGTGACGGATCGAGCTGCGGCCATACACCTGAATTCAGTGAGGTTTCTGGAGGTCGATCCATGTACGGACTGCCTTGCAGTTGAAAACATCAAGGTCCTTCCTGAGGACAATCTTCAAATCGATCTCACGCTTCGACATCCATCCCCAGGGAATCTGAAATCAACCGGATTCGATGTACGCGGGGTATTCATCTCGGGATCCGGCTATTCATTTCCTGAGAGCGGACGGAGCATTGCGTGGGGTGAGAATGTGCCCAGGATGCTGAATCCTGACGGGTTCACGGCGCTTTTCAATCCCACTGAGTTTCCTGAGACTCTACCAGGGCCTCCTGCCCTGCGGTACATACCCGGGACACTGGCTCCCGGCGGGGATTTATCTGCGACGCTGAATCCATATGTGCTCTATGAGAGGAATCAGCCGCGCTGCATGTTCGCGCCCGGCACCCAGAGCACGAGAACCGTTTTGATTCATGCGCCGGTGTTTCCGCTCGAGTTCGGTTATGCCGTGGATGCAAATTGGATGAAGGTGAGTGGCCCGGTTATCGACCCGATTGAGGATTTCCCACCCGAGGCGAATTGCATCGAGCCTTACTCGATAGACGTTCAGGTCGGCCCTGGCCTGGAGCTATCTGCAGGCGGCGCGGCCGAGATCACCATCCTGGTGTTCGATCATCAGGGAGTCGAGACGATATCGGAAGTCGCCGTGGAGGCGCCTGAATTGTTTTCCGGCGAAGTAGTTCTCGACTACTGGGATGTCGCAGGTGAGGACAGTTGGATCTTCACTGGGACTATCCTCAATGAAACGGGTGTAGAGAGCGCCAAGATCCCTCTGTTAGCGAAAGTTACGGACACCTCAGAGGACCCGAATCTTGGCGTGGTACGGGGATGGCAGGTGGTGTCTGTCCCGGTGGGTCCAAGTAATGCCGGATGGTCCCGGGCATGGGGTAACAAGTTCGGAGACAATGCCCATCACATCGCGGTGGACAGCATGGGGAACGCCTACGTATCAGGCACATTCAACGGCACCGTAGATTTCGACCCGGGCGCCGGAGTGGATCTGCGGCACTCGGTCAACTCGTTTGATATATATATCAGCAAGTTCGATTCATCGGGGGCTTTCCAATGGGTAAGAACCTGGGGTGGCCCTGATAAGGAGTACGAGGTAGGGGTCGCTGTAGACAACGGGGACGAAGTGTATGTCATCGGCAGTTTCCAGGGAACGGTGGACTTCGATCCGGGCCCGGGGATGGATCTTCACACAGCCACGGAGTATTCAATATATCTCACGAAGTTCGATGAGGCGGGGAATTTCCAGTGGGCTCGGACTTGGGGACACGGTGAGTTCTGGTGCGTCTCAGGAGTGTGTATCGATCAAACGGGGGACGTTCATGTTTCAGGTAGCTTCTCGGAGACCGTCGATTTTGACCCGGGTCCGGGAATCGACGAGCTTACGACCAACGGTGGTAGGGACATCTACGTAAGTCGGTTTGATTCCGGGGGCAACTACCAGTCCGCGTTGACCTGGGGAGGATCTGGGAATGAGGGATGCTATGGTGTCGGGATCGACAGCCTCTCGAATCTCTATGTGGTGGGGATCTTCCAGTACCTGGTTGATTTTGACCCGGGTCCTGAAACCGAGGAGCGCCAAGCGGTATTCAATTGCGCCAATTAC
>CBDUXL010000204.1:0-6334 GCA_965371155.1 uncultured bacterium
GGTCGCTTTTATGTACAACAAAACAATCCGCAAGCTCCATGACCCCTGCGTTCATGGACTGTATCCCATCGCCCGATTCCGGAGTGAGAACGGCAATAACCAACTCGGAAACATCCGCGACCCCGGTCCCGAGCTGGCCGCTCCCGACGGTTTCTATGAGGATCATGTCCGCTCCCCACCAGTCGAGCAACCGCGATGCAGGCCAGATGGCCCTCGAGACCCCGCCAAGCGCTCCTCTGCTCGCAAGGCTCCGGAAAAAAACGTTCGGTCCGATGGGCCCTTTCAATCGAATCCGATCTCCCAGAAGCGCTCCACCTGTAAAGGGACTGGTTGGGTCGACGGCCAATATGCCAATTCTCAATCCGGACGCAGAAAGAATCTCGATAGCGGCGGCAATCAGGCTTGACTTCCCGCCCCCGGGCGGACCTGTCAGGCCTATGCGGGCCGCCCTGAAGGCGCTGCTCATGATCTTCTGATCGATCGCTTCAGAAACGGGATCGGCGTCATCGACCAGTCTTATAAGGCGACCCAGAGCCCGATGCGCTCCCGAACCCCCGTCCCGGGCCTCCAGCAACAGGCTTTGAATTGCGGGAGATAACACGAAACGGATTGTAGCATATATCGGGACCTGAGCAGCTTGCGCCTAGTCCGGGGCACGATGGTCAATTGGACGCATTCACTGCCACACTTCGGTTTCAGTATTTGACGTAGCGGTGTTCGATTGGCTACGATACGGGCCATCAATTCAAAGCAGGACTACCAAGGAGAAATATAATGCCTTCACGAATCGCTTTTCTTGCTGTCTCGATTCCGCTGTTTCTCGCGATTTTTTCAGGTCCGGTTGCAGCGACGCAGATCATTCGGCCGGGCGAGACTTTGGACGCCGAACTCTCGCGTCGGGACGAGCAGCTTGATGACGACTGTTATTTTGATGAATTCGTAATTGACGCAGAGATAGGGAGCATGCTCAGGATCATCCAGCAGTCTGATGAGATCGACTGCTATCTTATTCTGCTCACGCCGGACGGCAGGCAGTTGGATAATGATGATTTCAATCCGGGCATGAGCACGGATTCCCGTGTTGTGGTTCTAATCACTGAGCCCGGCGATTACGAGATTATTGCCACATCGTTCGAGGCGAGTGAGACAGGCGACTATGAGCTGATCGTGGAAGAGATTGCACGTCCAAACTATTACGGCGTTTTCATGGGGATCGAGCGATACGGACGTGACTGGGAAGACGCTCCGCTATGCGATGACGATGCTGAGGAGCTGTACGACGCTTTTGTCGACAGCGGACTCATGGAGCCCGCTGACGGAATCGTTCTCACTAACCGCGATGCGAACCTGGAGGATCTGGAGGACGCGTTCAGCTCTCTCAATCGTGCAATGAATTCTGATGATGTTTTCGTCTTCTTCTTCTCGGGGCACGGGGATCGGTTTGAGGCCAGAGGGTACCGAGACAGAGCTGAGCTGGATGGCTTGGATGAGGCCATTTGCCTTCGGGACACGGAGCTGACCGACGACGATTTCGCGGATATGCTCGACAGGCTGAACGCCGGACTGATAATTGTGGTTCTGGATTCCTGCAACTCAGGTGGAATGGCGCGTGATATCGTCAATGGACCCGGGCGAGTGTGTTACGCCTCCAGCGAGGAAGATGTAGAAAGCGATTTTGCTCCCGAGCTCGAGGCCGGAGGGTACTTATCGGTCTTTTTCCGAGAGGCGGTACTGGGTAGCGCGGATCTCGACGGGGACGGCGTGATATTGATAGGTGAACTGAGCAGGTACCTGCTCCACCGTTACTACCAGGAGGTGCCCGATCCGGAGTCGGCTATCTACGGCTTTCAGGAGCTGGTCCACGAGCGCGGACTGGTGAGCCAGGACACGATTTTCTGTTGGTTTCCACCTGAGGAGCGACCGAGGCGCGATCGCCGGGAACGACCCAATTAGCATTCACATATTCCAGGCTCAAGAGCTCGGGCAGGACGTCTCATGCCCGAGACCAGGCGTTTCTTTACGATGGGTAGGTGCTCTGCTATACTGTCCGGGTTCTCGGCATCGTGGACCGATTGTCAGTCGGTCGCGGGAGGTTTCATATGGACTTTGACGCCACTGGAGTAGTTGATCAGTTTCTCGTTAACTACGAGCCGGTAACCCTTATCATATGGATTGCCCTAATTGCGGTTGTCATCGGCGTCATTTCGCTTGGCACAGAGTTCTGGGTAAGCATTTGGGGTATTATCCATTCACCCTCACTGACCTTCCAGCGTATCCTGGGTGAAGCTCAGACTATCCCCGGACTCGTTATTCTATTGGTCGGAGGTCTGGCTACTGCTGCGATCATGATTTCGTATCTGTCGGACCCACCGATTAGAGAGTGGTTCCAGGAGTTGGACATCGGAGCCAATCGTGCCCTGGCGCTACTCATCATGTCTACCGACGAGATGTTGTATCGGGTAGGCTGGGACAAGGCACTGCATCACAGCATGGACTACATGCAGGACTATGCGTTCCAAGCCTGGGTGCTTGCGGTGATCGTGCCTGTAGCCTTTATTGTCAACTGGCTTCTTTTCGGAGTCGCGGGGCAACTGGCAAGCATGATCGCCGGCAATAAGGCCGGTCACGGCATAACGAACCTTTGGTCGACGTACCCGTATGTTTTTCTGCTCAATATCCTGACCACCTGGTTCTTCTTTATGTGGCTCCATGGATCAGCTTTCGCAGGTTTCATGCTCGGATTGACCGCGGCTTGGCTCCTGTTCCTGCATGTTGTCATGATGCGCGAGCATGGACGTTACCAAATCAGTAAGGCGATCTTTGCGACGATTCTGACTCCCATTATTGGAGCGATACTCAACTACCTTCTGATGGTCCTGAGCATTATCGTCTACGTGTACGCTTCAGGATACCTCTAGACTCAACCGTTGCGCCCGAGGTGAAGGTGAGGACAAACATGGCAAGGACAACACGCTATTTGCCGCTTCTCTTGATCATGCTCGTATCCATTCTCCTGACCGCCTGCCCGCAGCGAGTGCACGAGCGCATAAAGGAGGGAACCCGCATCGGGGCTCTTGATGAGGCGATCCACGCGAGGGACCGCGCGCTCAAATCCCAGGTTGAAGGCAACATCCGCTCCGACCTTATTCTCAGGTATTACGCCATACAATACGGGCTTACCGTCGAGGTCTCACACGCGGTCGTCACAGTCAGCATGAAAGTGAAGACCGAGGAGCAGCGAGATCGCGCGCTTGAGCTTGCCGGGCAGGATGACACCATACAGGAAGTGGTGGACAACATAGATGTCGATCCAACGATCGAGGACCCGCCGTTCGAGTGGTAAGGTCGACCTGATAGTCTGACTTTCCGTGCCCGAAATTGGGCACTTTTTCATTTTCAGCTATTAACTCCTATTCATTTTGGTCGAAGACAGGTTATGTCGCACCTTTTGGTGCGACAGTGGCGCGTGTATGCGCCCGAATCCAAAAAGAAAGGAGGTGAAATCCGCATGCCGGAAGTAAACATACCCATGACGGGATTAAATCTCGCCATGGGAATCGAACCTGCCGCATCGGCGCCCACTCCTTCCAATGCCTCCAGCGCTGGTTTGGAGCGGGATGCCGAGCCGTTCGAGCGGGTTCTGGCTCGTGTGGACAGTAGTCGGAGAGTCAAGACCCCTGAGGATCGTTCGGGGGGAGGATTGAGGTCCTCAAACCAACCCGCAGCGCCGGCCGAAGAGGTCGGTGATGAGCCTAGCGAATCTCCGACCGGCGGCGCTGTTGCGATATCGGACAACCAATCCACACCGGATGAGACGGGAACTACCGCCTCACCGGAAGTGGATTCGGAAGCCGCACAGGCGACTCCTGTCTCAACGGATCTTGTAGAATCCGTTCGTCCCACAGCCGACGGCGCGACCTTGGGGATGATTCTCAAGGAGCTTCCCGCGCCGGTGATCTCCGAACTTGCCCCTGAAGTATTAGCGGAGACCGGAACATCGGAGGCGACGACCTCGAAGGTATTTCCAATTGTCACCGAGGTGCTTCCAGGTGTTACGGAAGTGATTCAAGGTGTTGTCGAGGAGCTTCCAGTCGTGTCCATGGAACTTCAAGGTGTTACTGAGGAGCTTCCAGGTGCTATCAGGGTGTTACCAGGCGTTGTCGAGGGACTTCCTGTCGTAACCGAGGGACTTCCTGTCGTAACGGTGGGACTTCCTGCCGTAACTGAGGGACTTCCTGTCGTTACTGAGGGACTTCCTGTCGTTACTGAGGGATCTCCCGTCATTTCCGGAATACCTTCGGACATTGCCCAGGGCCTCTACCCGATCGCACCTGATCAGGAGCTGGTTGTGGACGGGCCCGTGAAGGATCCGCCCATCAGCGTGCCGCTTCGAACCGTAATCGATCCTGTTGAGTTGCCCATTCGTGCAAGGCCGATCGAGTCGGGGAGCGAGCAGCCCAGGGCGCCGGATGTTGTTTCTCGGTTGATTTATCGCCACCCGCCGCCTGTAGTGGAGATTCCGCATCGTACTGTGCCGACGCCTCCACCTGTGGAGACCAACGGCATTCCAAGAGCGTCCGAATGGACGGAGCTTCTTGAATTCAGTCGTTTACTTGCTCCCTCGGTTGAGCGCTATACACCCGAGCGTACATCTGGACGCGCTCCGGAGCCTGCGCCTGTCGAGACGCCAACCTGGAAACCCGCGCCTCGCCCGGATGCTCCCAGAGCTTCTGGAGAGGAGACCGCGGCCCAAGGGCGTTTCGACCAGCGCCAGACCGCTCAGCCTCTTGGTAAATCGGCCTCAGACCAACCGGTCTGGATGCCGGATCGAATTCCGTCACGTCCTGTGATGAACCAGATCGCCGATATAGTTGCGAAGTCGGTCTACCGCCCGCAACCGAATATCGCTTTACTGGTCAATCCATCCGGAACGGTGGCAGAACTCCCACCGGTCGTTCAGACTGTGCAACCCACTTCGGCCCCGGTTCATCTTGATCCGGAGACACTGGTCGCCGACGTCCGGGAGGCGGTCATACGACTTGCATCGAATGGCCGCAGTGAAGCGCGCCTTGTGCTTCACCCGCCCGAGCTCGGCGAGCTTGTTGTCAGGCTCGAGAGCTCCAAGAACGGGATTGTAAGAGTGGAGTTCCACACATTCAGTCCGCTCGTTCGAGAAGCGCTGGAGGCCGGTCTCAATCGGCTCACCGACGCGCTCAAGTCGGAGGGACTGACACTTTCGCAGGCCGAGGTCCATCTTGACCTGCAACTCGGGTCTGAAGGCGAAGCCGGTGAATCGGGCTTCGGAACCGACGGTGACTCGATGGCAACGGATGGATCAGACGACGCACACGAGACTGGCAAATCGGATGCCTCGCCGGACGTCGAGAGACTGCCGGAAGGCGCGACGATCAGTTTGTACGCTTGACGGAGCATCAACGAAGTCAGGCGCTTGCAGTACTTGAACAAAGGAGCAAATAATGCTCGCTTACGAATTATCCAACCTACTCAACTCCCAGGCCGTACACACGCCTATGAGGACTCCTTCGCCCGACATGGACAAGCAGGCCTTCTTGCAGCTTCTAGTGAAGCAGTTGGCCACGCAGGATCCACTTGATCCCATGGGCAACGATGAGTTCGTGGGCCAGCTTGCCTTGTTCAGCTCGGTCGAGCAGGCGATCAATCTCAATGACAGCTTCAATCAGTTTATGGCGTTCCAGCAGCTAACACAGGCGTCCACACTCCTGGACAGGCAAGTCATCTGCCTGGTTCAAACACAGGAAGGGCTGCTTCCCATCCAGGGGACGGTGGAGCAAGTGTTGATGATCAACGGGAAACCATACCTGAAGCTCTCAGATGGCAGCGAGGTTGAGCTGAGCACAGTGGTGTCGGTACAGCCCGCATCGGATGATGACGGGGGTGATTCCTGATGACCGTACTACCGGTAAATCCGGGAACCCCTCCTCCTGCGCCTGCAGTTACCCGACCGGTCAAGCCTGTCGATACGCGCCCAAGGCCTATTGTCGAACGGGGAGAATTCCGTCGAGAACTCGACGCTCGCGTACAGCCTCAACGGTTGACGCTCTCCCGTCACGCGATGAAGCGCCTTAACATGCGGGGAATCGAGTTTACTCCGCAGGGGCTGGAGCGGATCGAGCAGGCGGTCGATCGGGCTGCCGAGAAGGGCAGCAAGGACGCCCTCGTGATCGCGGGAGGTCTTGCGCTGGTGGTTTCGGTGTCAAACCGTACAGTTATCACGGTTATGAGCCGCGATGCCATGCAGGATTCCGTGGTCACCAATATCGACTCGGCGGTGTTCGCCTGAGGAGTTAAGAGC
>CBDUXL010000205.1:0-6316 GCA_965371155.1 uncultured bacterium
GTACTACCCCAACCACCATTGCATCAAGGGCAGCATTTCGATTTTCAATGACTTGATTTATCACGGCGGCAGGGACAACAAAATTCACTGTTACACCCTTAATGGGGAGATGGTGTGGGAGACTCGCACCGGTCAGGATATGGACAGCAATCCCGTGGTGGTGAACGGTCGCGGATTCATCGGCGGGGAGGACAGGAACATCTACTCGTTCGATCCGATTACCGGGGAAATTCTATGGCAAACACCGACCCGGGGCAGCGTCGAGTCATCGCCGTGTGTTGTCGGAAACCGAGTATTGTCCGGAAGCTCGCAGAGGGCTCTCTACTGTCTGGATACCGAAACAGGTGATTTGATCTGGGAGTTCAACACTCGCGGAGACACGGATTCGACAGCGATTCACTGGGAGAGTCGAATTTACGTGGCCTGCGCGACAGGAGACCAGAACGAAACGGGACACATGTGGTGCATTGATCTCGAATCCGGTGAGGAAATCTGGCATGTGCCGATGAGCCGCGGTGTATGGGCTACTCCCGCAATTAACCCCGACAAGGGAGTCTTATACATCGGCTGCGCCAATGGATATTTCTATGCCCTGAGAATGGAGGATGGCGGCCTCGTTTGGAAGCGCGATTTGCACCACAGGATATGGTCATCGGCTGCAGTCACGGACGGGTGCGTTCTTGTGGGTGTCAGGGACGGCAGGTTCTGGTGCCTGGATGAGGATACCGGAGAACCGATCTGGGTTTTTGATGATCCGGGTGATATCGACGCGACACCCTGTGTCGCGGACGGGTTGATTGTCATCGGTTCGCAGAATGGGTGGGTTTATTGTATTGGCGAGGCCACCGAGGACGAAGAGATAAACAATCACTGGTTTGCGACCGAGTTCCCGATGCGAAGACGTCTGGACCACGACCCATCGGGGATTCTCACAATTCAGAACCCGGCTCCACAGCCCGGAACGTACAACGACACGAGCCATTATTATCGTGAAGGCATTTACGAGCCGATTTACGGACAGGGTTGAGTAGGGGCGCACGGCTGTGCGCCCGATGATGTTGGCGCACGGCTGTGCGCCCGATCGTTTCAATTCCGCACACGGAAGTGGGCGCACATGCCATGCGCCCGTCTGGAAACACGCCTCCCATACGGGCGCACGCCTTGCGCCCCTACCTTACTTGCGCTGCCTGGGATCGTAGATACACCTCGATGAAATCCTGCAAGTCCCCGTCCAGCACCCGGTCCGCATTACCTGTTTCGAATCCCGTGCGTGCGTCCTTGACCTGCCTCCGGGGATGAAGGAAATAGTTCCTGATGTGCCCGCCGCCGAACTGAATCTTGTGCTTCTGCCCGCGCTCGGCCTCGGCTTCGGCAGCCTGCTTCTCGCGCTGCATCTCGATCAGACGGCTCTTTAGAACCTTCAGCGCAGTTGCCTTGTTCTTGTGCTGGCTTCTCTCATTCTGGCAGCTCACGACAATATTTGTCGGAAGGTGCGTGATTCTGACCGCGCTGTCGGTCTTGTTGACATGCTGTCCGCCCGCGCCGGATGATCGGTACGTATCGATCCGAAGGTCGTTCTCCTCGATCTCGATTGCCATCTCCTCGGCGACCGGCGTCACATCGAGGCTCGCGAAGCTCGTTTCCCGCCGATTCTGCCCGAACGGGCTGATTCTGACCAGCCGGTGAATTCCCTCCTCGCACTTCAGGTAACCGTACGCGTACTCTCCCTGCACTTCGAAAGTGGCCGACTTGATTCCCGCTTGCTCCCCGGGATGCTCATCCAGCACCGTCGCCTTGAAGCCCATCCGCTCGCAGTAGCGGAGGTACA
Source organism: uncultured bacterium (assembly GCA_965371155.1). Classification (GTDB taxonomy): domain Bacteria; phylum JAJVIF01; class JAJVIF01; order JAPKYR01; family JAPKYR01; genus CBDUXL01. Next base: position 1,829 of record CBDUXL010000205.1, read on the forward strand.
TTCTCAGGAGCATCGACGCCCAATCCTGAGCATCGGTGCCTCCTGCCCCGGACTGGATCGAGCAGATCGCGTCGCCCGGATCTTCCGGTTCGGAAAGCAGGAGTTTCGTTTCCCCCCGGTCGACCCCCTCGAGCGCGTTCCTGTAGGCGGATCGGGTATCTTCGAGGTATGGTTTCGGATCGTCCTCGCTCAGAGCCAGTTCAGCGAATTCCGCAGCGTCCCTGGCTTTCTGGGCGAGCGTTTGCCATGTTGCGCGACGCTCTTTGAGTCGCGCGAGTTCCTGGCTGAGCTTGCCCGCTCGCCTGGGATCGTTCCAGATTTCGGGCATCTCAAGCTCACCTTCCAGTCTGGAGATCTCTTCACCGAGCGCGGCAAGGTCGAGATCGCGGGTTATTGCCTCGATCCGCTCCTCGAGCGTCTCGGCGTTCCGCTTTAATTCCTCGAGCTCTTCTGTAGGTGTCAACTCTGCCATTCTATCTACATTATACCGTTTTCACGACCTTGAAAGAATACGGCTCAGCGGAGCTTCGCCCTCCCACACTTTGCCCTCCCACACCTCGCCCTCCCACACCTCGCTCTCCCATTCAGTAATTTCGGTTACCTTCCTGGGAGGACGAGGCTCCCGCCGAGCCGAAACTCCTGTCGAGCCGGGACTCCTGTCGAGCCGCTATTAAACGTTACTTCTCCCTCGGATTCTTGAACTGTAACAGGCAAGACAGGTATCTTAATGGGAAGCCGTTTGCACCCGGCATGATGCTATACTAAAGATCCACTCGAACTATGTGGAACACATGGAAAAAAGAGATTATCCGGGCGATATGGATGCTGGTGATCGTCGCCCTTGTTTCCCTGGTAATTAACCATGTCCGAACGCCTGTTTTGAATGCCGCCGCGAGTCGTGGATGGATCAGTCCGGGCACGGCAGTCCGCATGCGCGGGTTGAACCTGATCGATTCCTGGAAGCATGAGGGTAAACCCGGAATTGCAGAGCTTCCCGGTGAGCCCAGGATTGATGGTACCCCTGTTCCCGATCCTGTTGACCGGCAGATACAGATTATACCGATCGAGATTGTCCGGACCAAAGAGTTCTATGACTCAGGCGAGGCGGTTTTTTTCGATGCGCGCCAACCTGAGTACTATGCGGAGGAGGGTCACATTCCCGGTGCGCTGAACTGGGATGCAAACAACTACGATCTGTATCGCAGTGACTTCATCGACACCCTCGAACGGGATCAGCCCATTGTCGCGTATTGCATAGGCGGCGCATGCGATGAGTCCTATTACCTGGCAATGATGCTCATTAATGAGGGGTTCACTGAGGTGTATCTTTTCGAGGGCGGTTCGGAGGAATGGATGCTTTATGGGTATCCCGTAAATTTCGGTTCTGAACCATGACGAAAAAATCCGATTCAAATAGCGCTTCTTTTATTAGGTCATCAAATCCAGCAGTGCCCTCAGTTGTCTATCACATCTGCCGTATTCTATTGGGAGCTATTTTCGTCATTGCCGGCATCGAGAAGATCATAAGGCCGTGGGATTTCGGGCGGGCGATCTGGGTTTATGAGATGCTTGTAGGCCCGTTAGGCTACCTCATCAGCCCCATGGCTGCTATTATCCCCGTTCTCGAACTCGTGACCGGCGTTTGCCTTATGATCAACAGATGGGTCCGACCTGCCGCGCTTATTATCCTCGGGATGAACGTCATGTTTATTATCGCCGTCCTGAGCGCAATGGTCAGGGGGATGGACATTGACTGCGGATGCGGACTGGATGTGGGCCTTATCGCGATACTTGTCGGCACGCAGGCCGATCTCGGTGCCCTTGTGAGAGATTTCGTTTTCGTCGCAGTAAACCTAGTCGTTCTTCTTGCGCCGCAGTCGAGCGGCCGTAAGCCAAACTAACCATAATGAACACTTACTTTGACTGCATACCATGTTTCGTTCGGCAGGCTGTGCACGCCATCAGGCTTGTTACGGATGACAGCAAGACCCATGAGCGGGTCCTCCGCGATGTTATGAAACGTATCTCGGAGATGTACCTGTTGCAGCCGCCTCCGGCTCTTGCGCATGAGATTCACAGGATAATACGCGAGGCTTCAGGTTCGCCCGACCCGTACGCCGATTTGAAACGTAACTTGAACGAAGCTGCGCTGGATATGCTTCCCGAGCTTGAGAAGCTTGTTGAAGAGTCGAGTGATCCGTTCGAGACCGCTGTGCGGCTTGCGATTGCGGGGAATATCATAGATTTCGGCTTCACTTCCACAATGGAACCGGAGAAGGTCCGCGACACCATCAAGAAAGCGCTTGAGTATCCGTTCCCCGAGACCGCGATCGCCGGATTCAAGGCTGCGACCCATTCCGCGCAGTCGATCCTTTACCTTGCAGACAACGCAGGGGAGATTGTTTTCGACAAGCTTCTGATAGAGCAGCTTCCCAGGGGAAGGGTGACGGTTGCGGTCCGCGGCCGGCCGATACTCAACGATGTAATGCTCGCGGATGCCGAGCAGGTAGGTATCCACGAGCTGGCCGAAGTCATAGACAACGGATCCGACGCTCCGGGAACAGTCCTGGAATTATGCAGCGAAGAATTTCGGGAACGATTCAATGCCGCGGACTTGATAATCTCCAAGGGAATGGGCAACTACGAGGCATTAAACGAGTCGGATCGCCCGATCTGGTTCCTCTGGCAGGCGAAATGCAATGTTGTCTCGCGGGAAGCGGGGGTAGAGGTAGGGGAGATGCTCATCGTTGGTCCGTCGGAATAGGATCACCGGCCTGGTGGGGTTGTCACTCGTACCTCAACGCAGCTATTGGGTCTTTCCTGGCGGCGTTGGCGGCGGGGTAGACACCGAAGATAACTCCAATCAACGTCGAAAACACCACCGCGACAATCACGCTGGTCACGCTTATCACCGGGTCCCAGGAAGCATCGGGCAGCACGCTATTGATAAGTGCGCTCAGCCCTGTCGCGCCAAGGTAACCCACTCCCATCCCAACCAGGCCCCCGATCATGCAGAGGACAATCGACTCGATCAGGAATTGGAAAAGGATATCCACCTGACGTGCGCCGACAGCCTTGCGAAGGCCGATCTCGCGGGTCCGCTCAGTGACCGTCACCAGCATGATGTTCATAATGCCGATCCCGCCCACGAGCAGACTGACCGCCGCGACCCCGCCAAGCACCATAGTCAGAACATTCACAAACTGACCGAACTGCTCCAGCGCGTCCGTTTGGGACATGACCTCGTAGTTCTCATCGTCCGGATCGTCGATCCGCCTGATCCGATTAAGCGCCCGTCCGACATCATCCTTCACAACCTCCACATCATCCAGATTCTCCACCTTCATGGTCATGTAGAGGATCTTATCCCCCATCCCGAACAGCCGGGTCTGTGCCACGCGCAACGGGACCACCGCGGATTTGTCGGGATTGTCTCCCAGACCGCTCCCCTGTTCCTCCATGACTCCGATCACATGGAACCGGTTGCCGTTGATGTCAACCGTCTGGCCGATTGCGTCCTCATCGCCGAAAAAATCCTCCGCCAATTGCCACCCCAGCACGACAACCCGCCGCGCACCGGTAATCTCGCCCGGGGTGAACATTCGTCCGCTTGCCAGATCGAGGTTATACATGTCCTCGTAGAATTCATCGACTCCCTGGACCCGGATGAACTGGCTGTCGCGACCGTACGAAACATCGGCTTCCCGCTGGACACTCGCGGACAGGATGGCCGGCACGGTCAGGCTCGCCTCGATAGCGCGCATCTCACGCTCGGTGAAGAGCGCAGGTCGGTAGCCTCCCCTATGGGCATGCTGGCTTCTTGACTCGTTTGCCGACATCTGGGGAACCACGAAAACGAGGTTGGTGCCGAGCTCGTCGATTTGCTTCGATGCGGCGGCGGTGAGGCCTTCGGCAAGCGCGGTGATTGTTATCACCGCTCCGATACCTATGATGATACCGAGAAGGGCAAGGAAACTTCTCGCCTTGTTGATGAGAAGACCTCGAAGCGCAACCCTGAATGAGCTTCCGAATTTCATTGCTTCAGGCCCGGAATTCTACCACAGGCAATGAGACTCTTGGAGGCTCGGGAAGGTTGCATCGAAACCAGGTAGGGGCGCGGGGCACGCGCCCGTCCACGCGGGGCACGCGCCCGTACAGGAAACATCCACACAAAGTGGCCCGGAATGACAGAACACCGCCACAGGGGCGGCGGTTCTCTTCTTTCCAACGCCTCCGTGCGTACAAAAGAAGAGAAACGAGCGCAGAAGTTATGGTTGAAAGAATCGATGGCGATAACGGGGACGGTCGCCTGGAATCACGCTATGACAGTCTCTCCAACAGGTTCATCGTATCCCCCCAATGCCATCCTTCGGATCGCTGCCTAGGTGCCGAGGGTGAGCCGGCGACCGTCCACTTCATCCAGGTTGTGAGCCGAGCTGACGGGACTCTCCTCCTGCATCTGCCCGGTCACTCCCCAGCCTCCTTTTC
>CBDUXL010000206.1:0-6302 GCA_965371155.1 uncultured bacterium
ATATCTTGAGGATGTTGATCGACTCGCCCAGGAACAGCCAGCTTCCGAGTATGATGACAATATAGCTGATGGCCAGGAAGGGGAACGCAAAGCTGACCGGAACATCGGCCAGTATCTTCAGCCATGCCACCCCGAAAACGACGTAGATGGCGAGCCCGAGAAACACGGGCCAATGGAAGATCAGCCTGGCCCAGCCGACCAGGTCATTCGGGAAACCGCCGAGGACTTCCGTCATATGGACAATGCCGTGCTTTTGGAGGAGCTGTCCGATTCCTGCCAGCATGACCATCGCAATGATAAACACCACCATCTTGAGAGCGGCGGTTTGCCTTCCTGAGGTTGTGGCGGAGGAGGTCATGATGAGCCTCCCTCAAAGGAAGTCATGGCGATCTCGGTTGCTGAATCCGCGACTGGCGGGGTTGGATCAGGTGATGGCTTCTCACTGAAACCCAGGGCAATGACTCCGGCGATAATCAGGGCAATCGCGGCGATTTTCCATCCGTCGATGCGCTCACGGAAAACCCAGCGTCCTGCCACAATTATGATTATGTAACTTACGCTGATGCATGGGTACGCGAACGAGAGGGGCACGGACGACAGCACTCGAATCCACAGCACGGTGGAAAGCACGTAGATACCTACACCGATGAGAACGTAGAGGTCCGTGAAGATTCGAGGCAGGGCCTTGATGATCGGGCCGAGATCGCCGCCCGAACGGTTGCGTACGCGGTCCATGCCTGCTTTCATCGCAAGCTGACCCACAGCGCCCATGGCGATAGCCGTGAATAGGATTGTCAATTCAAATGCGTCGGGCATATGGCCCCTCGGGTTCGGCGAATTCTAGCACGGCAAGCGAGCTTTGTGAAAGCTGCGGGGGCAATGGGGTGAATCCACGATTTGATTCTTCGCATGCGGGAGGACCCGTAGGGGCAACCCTCGTGGTTGCCCTGGTTCCTTATCAATGCACAACCATTCTTCCTCCCCTCCGTCGTCCTCGTCCCTGTCCGTCTTCAGTCTCCTCCAGCAGGTCGTGCGGCACGCTTCGGACAATCACCTGCTCGCCTTCCTCCAGACCGCTCAGCACTTCTGTTTCTTCATAATTCGTTTCGCCGGTTTCGATTTCCCTCACTTCAATTCGGTCATCCTCATCGACGACGAACACGTAGTGTTTGTCCTCGTGCTCGGCCACAGCGCGATCGGGAACGAGCAGCACGTTTTCCAGAACCTTGGTGATGATCTCCACCTCGCACGACATCCCCGCCATCAGTCGTCGTCCTTCATTGGGGACTTCGATTTCGACAGTAAAAGCGGTAACGCCGGCAGTTGTGTCGGCCATGGGATGAATCTTGAGAACGGTTCCCTCGAAAACCTCGCCCGGATAAGAATCGACATCGCAATGAGAACTCTGGCCGAGTTCAATCTGGCCGATGTCGTTCTCGTCCACACTGGCAAATGCCTTCATGCTCGATAGGTCCCCGATGGCGTACATCATATCGCCCTGCGCGAAGCTTGCGAGCGTGCTCACCACAACGGTTCCCTCGCTGATGTGACGCTCGAGCACAACACCGGACATCGGTGAATGGATCGTGGCGTCCCCGAGAGCGTTCTCTGCTTCCCTCACGGCCACCAAAGCTATCTGGTACGCCGCCTGCGCCGACTGGATCTCCTCCACCGTGCTCCCCTCGAGCAGCACATCAAGCGCGTCAACCGCCTGGTTCCTCGCCTGCCGGGACTGCTCGACCGCGTACTCGGCGCTGTCGAGTTCCTCATCACCGGCGAATCCGGCTTCATGAAGCTCCCTCACATGGTCGAGGTCCTCGAGAGCCTCCTGAAGCACGAGCTCGGCAGATTCCACGGACGCCTCGTACCGCTGCAAATCGCGAGGAGTGTAGCCGCGCCGAGTCAGGTCAAGTTGCGCTCCGGACTGCGCGAGCCGAGCTTGTGCGGTTTCCAGGCGGGTGAGAAGGACCTCCTGATCGAGCAGAGCAAGTGGCTGGCCCTCGTCCACCCAGTCGCCGATATCAGCGTAATATTCCTCGACACGGCCGCTCGCCTCCGGACGAACCTGCACGATCTCGAATGGCTGGAGGGTTGCGGAGGCAAGGACGCTGATTTCCAGGTCGCCCATGTAGGTCGATTCAGTGGCCTGGTAGTCCTGGAGTTGCCACCGGGTTTCCTTTTGCGTTTGACGGTATGAATAAATGGAGATCGCCGCGACAGCGATTATGAGCACGGAGAAGAAAATCCAATTCAGGATCAGGTTGCGCTTACGTCGATTTTTCTTCGTGGTTGCCATGACAATTTCGCCTTCCTAGTGGCCTCCCATAACTGCACCAACCGCCGCACCGACTGCAGAGAAGAACAGGGAGATGATCACGGTGATTACAGTTGTGATAATCGCCTGGGATCGAGTGCATCTATTGGCCGCCTGAAGAGCGAAAACGGTGACTATAACAGCCCAGATACTGAATGGATCGATCTTCGACATAATGGCCTGCAGCCACACCGGGAAATCCATACCCTCGGGCATAATTCCCAACAGGCTGAAAGGACTCATGAATCCCAAATCCTTCATCTGTTCTATGCTTGATATCTCCTTGCCCATGAGCAGCACACCGGCCACAATGGTTGTGAGTATTGACACGAAATGGATCCAGGGGATAACTCCCAATAGTCGCTTGAAATCCGCATCAAGCCCCTGGAAAAGCGCAATGAAGAAAAAAATCGCGGCGACCAGGAGCCAGGAAACAGCAAGCCCGATCGGGGTTCCGATAATCGCGCTGGCATATACCAGTTTTTCGACCACGCTGATCGCTACTACACCTTCGGTTTCGGGAACGCCTGTCTGCTGCATCTGCTCGACTATCAAACTGTTAATCGCGGGTAATATTTTCGGTACCGTTGCCAGGCCAACCGCAATTCCGATCAGGGACAACACTATGAAAGGCGTCCAGAAATCAGGCCTTTTTGCCAGATACCGAAACGTGGAGATAGGCGCGACATACACCCCGATGATTTTCTCCACGACGCTCAGGTCTTCGATTTCCTCGGTATCCGTAGAGTCCTTGGCGGAAAGCTGCTTGTCCGCCGGCTCGTCGGCGTTCGCTTGATTCTCTCGGTCGTTGAATTCCGTCATTTCCCTTCATCCCCTCCTGAAGCAGTCATTGTTGCCGGCTCCCGAGCGAGAAGCGGAGTCTGGCTTATGTCGGAAATTATTTTCCCGTCCAGCATTCTCACCACACGCCCCGCGTACTTCGCGATGCCTTCCTCGTGCGTGACGATGATAATTGTTTTCCCTGCAAGGTGAAATCCCCAGAACAGCTCCAGTATTTCAATCGAGACCTTGCTGTCGAGGTTGCCGGTCGGCTCGTCGGCCATGATTATGTCAGGGTCAGTGACTATCGCACGTGCGATAGCCACTCGCTGCTGCTCGCCGCCACTAAGCTGGCTCGGCTTATGCCTGAGCCTGGCTCCGAGTCCGACCTGCTCGAGGGCCTTTCTCGCGAGCTGCCTTCGCTGCGGGGATCCCTGGTAGACCATGGGTAGCTCAACATTTTCCAGAGCGCTGGTCCTTGGAAGCAGGTTGAACGTCTGAAAAACGAAACCGATCCGTCGATTGCGTATCCGGGCGAGGTCATTGTCGGTCATTTCGCGGACATCCTCGCCCGCGAGCCAATATCGCCCGGCTGTGGGGCGGTCCAGACAGCCAAGCACATTCATCAGCGTGCTTTTTCCGCTTCCCGACGGCCCCATAATCGCGAACAATTCACCATGATCGATTGTCAAGGTTACGCCATCAAGCGCCCGGACCTCTGTATCGCCGGTCTGATAAATCTTCTCGACGTTCTCCAGCCGTATCAGAGGCTCTGACGACATCACTCGACCTCCTCCGTCTCCGAAGGAGCCTCAACTTTCAATCCAGCGCGATCGAGAAGCGTCTGGTTCACAAGGTATTCCAGTCTCGCAACCGCGAGCATGGCATCCGCATAGGCCTGGTCGTGCGCGAGCACGGCGCCGGCATACTCGAGATCGAACTCCAGCATGTCCCGCGATGTAATCAAGCCCAACTCAAGCCTCAAACGCTCGCTCTCCATTTTTACTTCCTGGACCTCAAGCCCTTGCGCGGTGACATCTATTCTGAGCAGCGCATTCTCATAGCTCTCCGCTGCGGCGCGGATTTCGCGAAGCAGCTTTCTCAGGAAATCGACTCGTTCGAGCTGAAGCTGCTCGATCGCGAGATGCGCGGAGGCAAAACCGGCTTCCGCCGCGCGGTTGCCTCCAAGCGGAAGACGATACTGGATGCCCGTGAACCAGGAGAAATGCCCGAGGTCATCGACGCTGTCGCCGTAATTGGCTCCCTGCCCCGATAATCCGAGGGTTGTGTTCCAGAGAAGCGACGCCTGCCGTCGGTCATCCGCGAGCAACATGTCGAGTTGAGCCTGTTCCAACCGGAGGGCGATATCGCGCAGGTCGGGACGGAATCGCTGCGCCAGCACGAAAAGCTCATCGGCATCGATATAAAGCGAAACTATGCCGATAGTGTCCGGGTCAATTGCGATTTCCTCGTCGATGGGCAGCCCGACCAGGTCTTTCAACGTATCAAGAGCGGTAGCCAGGCCGGAGGCGGCATTCAGTAGATTTTCCCGACGTTCGGCCAGCCCGGCCTGAGCCGCGAGAAGTTCATACGCGGCAAGCTGTCCGACATCGATGCGTGCTTGTACTTCCTCCACAAGGTTCTCGGCGGTTTCGAGGCTCAGCTCCGCAACTTCAATGCTTCTCGCAGCGAGAACAGCCGAGATGTACGCCTGGATGATCGCATATCTGAGTGAGCGAGCGGCTTCGTTCACGGCGGCCTCGCTTCTGCTCACGGATAGACCGGCTCGGACAACAGCCAATCGGTTTAACCACTCGCCACGGCCTTCAAGTAACGGCACAGCGTATCCGATACCGAGCTGGGTTCCATAGGAGCGATATGTCCCCGGGCCTTCCCCGTTGGACGTCGATGTGGAAGTGCGGGACTGGCCGAAAGACAAAACCCACGTGCTCCCATCCCAGGTGGGAAGCCGGTAACGAGTTGCGAAATCGTAGGTTGTTGATGACCCTCCGAAAGTGGCGGAGTCAGAGTCGGTGTGCCGCCCTGAAAGGTCGAGTTCAAAACCCGGGTCAAATGCGCTTTCGGCACGGATTCGGTCGAGCAGGCCGGCCTCGATGCCCAGTCTCGCGCGTTTCAGACCGATATTGCCGACCTGGGCGATTTCCATGCACTCCTGCAGTGTGAGAACGCGCGTGGCTTCATCTGTGTCGGAGAGAAGGTTGTCGGGCTCGGCTGAAACAACATTGCCTGGAAGAAGCATCGCCGCCAATATGGCGGGGATCAACACGAATCTGCGTCCTGAAAACACCATAATAACTGCCCGGTTAACGTGTCCTATGACACACTGTGCAGCGAAAGGTTGCATCGTTCCCGGATTGGTCGCTGGAAACGCTCCTTCTCGCCTGAGCCGGGAAAAAGGGATTATACCAGATGACAACCTAACCTATAACCGATGCATGCAAGCCGAGGATTTTTCCATCCCTGCGATATGAATAGAACGAGACAGGATTTCCGAATGTGGACAGCCTGCAAATGTCCATTTGATCGGGGGGAACACCCAGGTTTGACAGGCGAAGTCTCAGACATGCAGCGAGATTCAGTTTGGACCGGCCACCCCTCCAGGGAACCCAGCCTGGGGTGGCTCCGGGATCGTATTTCCAGTCGACATCGGCATAGCCCGCAGTCTCAAGCGCGGCGATAACCTCCGGACCGACCTCGTAATTCTCCACATCAATCGAAGGTCCCACCACCCAGCACAGATCGGTTGGTTTGCTGCCGAATGCGTCCTTGAAAGCTCGAATGGCGGCAGCAGGGATGTCGGCGGCCAGCCCGCGCCAGCCCGCATGGACAACGCCTACCGCGCCGGAATTCCTGTCCTGAACCATGCAGGGGAGGCAATCGGCTGTTGTGATCGCCAGGAAAATCTTTCGGCGCGTGAACGGCTTGATGATGCAGTCGCCCTCGCCCAGCACGTGGTACCTGAAGCCTTCGACTTCCTTCTCAACATCATCCAGGTTGTCGGGATCGATCACTCGCACCTTTCCGCCGTGCACTTGCGTATGGATGATGCAGACGTGGTCGGGCGTGAAAAGCGCATCTCTCAAACGCGTCCACCATTTTGCGGTTTCGGGGAGCGAGTCGATACGGAAATTCACTCCTCCCTCATCCGGCTGGGCGGAAGACCCGGAAGGTTGGGATGCAAGCCGGC
>CBDUXL010000207.1:0-6225 GCA_965371155.1 uncultured bacterium
AGAAGCTCCCGCCGCTGCTCCCACTGCTGCTCCAGCCTCCTCCTCCGAACCACCCCCCCGAGTCGCCTCCTTTACTCGCTGCCACCAACATCGGGAGCACAATCATCCTGGCGAACTCATGACCGCAGACAGTGCAGCAATAATCCATCTTTTTAATGCCCGAATGACTGTAGGTAGTATCGAGTATTTCGCGATCGCTGAGCAGAGTGACCCGACTCCCGCAGCGAGGGCATTTTATCCGCACGGCGAGCCAGATCAGAATGCCGCCGAAAAACAGTACGATCACAGGGATGAGCAACTTGAAAGGATTGAATGTCCAGGCTCCGTATGAGTACTTCTCGCCCTGAAGGACACTACTGATCTCAATAGCGGCATTGATGAGTCCACCGCCGTAGTCGTCGTTGCGAAATCTCGGGACCGCCTCGTTTTCCATGATGCGGCGCGCGAGGCTGTCGGTAAGAAACCCTTCAACTCCGTAGCCCGTGTGCACGCGCCATTTGCGGTCATTCAGAGCGACAAGAATCAGGACTCCATTGTCCGCTCCCTTCTTGCCGATTGCCCAACTGTCGAAAAGGTCCTGGGCATATGATTCGATTGTCCGGCCATCAGTCGAGTCGATAATGACTACGGCAAGCTCCGTCCCGTTGGCTTGCTCGAGCTCGACACATATCGCATCCAGTCGCGCGAATTCCGAGCTTGAAAGCTTGTTCGTGTAGTCGTTGACGTAACCGGAAGGCTGACCCAGCGACTGAACCGACATTGACCATGCTGCTACGGGGCAGGCAAGCACGGCAAGAAACCACAGCGACAGGATTGCGCCCTGGATTACGATCGCATTCTTTTCAGGTCTAGTCATGCGTCTCTTCCCCCCCTGACTACTGGATTTCCTGACCCGGGTCCCGCCCTTCTCCTCTACAGCGGCTCGAAATCCCGACCGAACCAGGAGCCCGGAAAAACCCTCAACGCCGCTTTGTAGGTCTCCACAGCCTCTGAGTAATGGCCTTTTTCAACCGCGTATCGATTCCGAACACCTTCCATTTCCGTAGTAAGGTCAATGAAAGCCGCGTCATTCAAGTCCTCCGCACAGCCTGCGGTAACGATAGCCCAGACATCCTCAGTGTCTTCCCACGTCCGACTCAATTGCTCGAACGTAGCTCCCTCGCTCAGACTGCTCACCATAGTATCGAGTTCTCGCACCGCTTCCTCAGCCTCCTCGCCACAACCGAACGCCAACATGCGATTCAGAATCCCCGGGGCTTTCTGGATCTGCGCTTTGAGAGCTGTGAGCTTGTCGAGAGCCATCCCTCGCTTGCCCGATAGCTCATTGCGCACAGCGACCATGCTTATCAAAAAGATAAGCACTAGTACCAGGATCAACCCAACGCAGCCCAGCCTGGTAATCCTCCGGCTTTGCTCCATTCTGGCGGATTCTCGGGTATAAGCCATTCAGTATCTCCCCTACTCCCCGCCTCCACCGAAATCCAGCACCGGGGCCTCCCGCGATTCGGTGAACTCAAATATCTCAAGTAAGCTAAAACCGGTGAGTCCGGCAATCAAATTGCCTGGGAACTTCAAAACGAAATCATTGTGCGCTTTCACTACATCGTTGTAATTGTCCCTGTGCTCGGCTATTTCCGTCTCCAGTTTAAACAACTCCTCGGAGAGCTCCAGGAAAAGCTCGTTCGCTTTCAGGTCGGGATACATCTCTCTCAAGGCAAAAACCTGCGCGACGTGCGTCGAAAGATCAGACTCCTCCTTCCCCCTGCCCCGCCCCGCGGCCATGGCCGTCGTCCGCGCCCGGGACACTCCCTCCAGCGTGTCCTGCTCGTGTTTCGCGTAGCCCTTGACCACCTCGATAATGTTCGGGATCAGGTCGGCGCGCTTCTTGAGGATGACATCCACTTGCGCCCATTCCGTCTCGCCCGTGTTCCTAAGTCGGGTAAGGCGGTTGTAAGCATAGAAAATGTAGCCCAATACGGCCAGAACAAGGATGAGTAGCAATACAAGGAAAGTCATGGTTTCTGACGGAAATCCCGCAAGGCGCATGGTACCACAGCGCGCACCCGGGGGACATAGGTTCCGGAATCAGGAATCCTGCAAACGTTCCATCACGTAGACATTCCGCGCGACTGCAAGCTCCCGAGCGCCCGGAATGAATTTGAGCGGCCAGAGCGTTGGGTGAGCGCTTGTGTGCTTTCGCCACTTCACCGTCAGGCGGCTTTCCTCAGTCAAAAACTGCTCGAACTTTCCAAGTGAAAGTCGGTTCAACCCGTTGTGGAACTGATCGAGCCTCCTCCCTACAAGATCATCAAGCGCTTCCTTGTCCCTGAAATCCGAATGCTCCTTTCGCTCGAAACCTGCAAGCCTCTTGACCGCCTTGGTAACCGCCTCTGTCGTCCAAAAGACATGACACCAGGGTGTTCTGAAGAAATCGCCCAGGTGATGTCCGTTATAAGCGCCCCACTGCGCGAAATCGATCGCGAACAACCCTCCCTGTTTGAGCACTCGAGCCCCCTCATTCAGCACCTCGCGCGGCCTGGGAAAGTGCTCGAAGGAATCTGAGCAAGTGACTACATCAAAATATGTGTCGGGAAACGGAAGGGCTGCCGCATCGACGCACACAAACTCCACCTTGTGACGATCCTCAGGAAGAACCAGCACATCCCTAGCTCGCTCGGCCTGATGGATCACATCCGCAACATTATCGACTCCGACCACTCGCTCGGGGCCGAGCGTCACGTAATGGCAGGTTTTTCCGCCCGGTCCGCAGCCGAGATCAAGCACCACCTTGTCCTCAAGTGAGACTCTATCAGCGAAGAACCTCTCCCACACCCTCCTGCCGTCGTCGAATTGCTTTCGAGCGTACGCGATGGGGTCGTCGGACGGTCGCTGGAAACGGAAGTGCCGGCGATTGAGCGATACAAGCCATCCTGACGGTAGCCCCATAGACTCTCCCCAGCCCTACTCGGGCAGATTCGAAAGAAGAAGGATGATTGCTTTCATGGGGGGATTATAGCAGAACGGTGTTAGCTCTATGGCGGTGGGCACGGATGCCCCAGCATGGCAACAACATTTGGATTGCACATGTGAAAGTGATAGAATTCTCTCAGGGCCGCGGGAAACACCACGGACCGAGAGATTTTTTATGGTTAGCCCTCAAAGGCCATTTGAACAATACAGAACGCGAAGTGCCCTCTTTCTGATGATCTACGCTGTCACGGCGCTAATCGCAGGCATACCTAACATTCTGATGGTCACCCGTGAAGATGACCGATTCCTTGTCGTTCTCGGAACCAGCCTGCTTGTCGTCAGTCGCTATGTAGGCTACGTCAAGCTCGCGGGTTTCGGCCTGCTCGATCCCGCCCGAATCAAGCAGAACTCAGGCAAGATCTCCCTGGAAATCGGAGCGATAATCATCGTTCTGCTCGGGAATGCCGCGTATTTCCTTAACAGGTTCGGCCTGGAGGATATTTCTATCGCCGCGATCAGCGCATCGTGTCTGGGCAGCGCGGGAGTACTGATCTCGCATCAGGTTTCATCCAAGGAGGAGGGCATTACCCGGTCTGCCTTGATGCGAATGGTGTCGGGTGTGCTCATTGCGATCGGCGTTGCGGACATATGCATCACTAAAGTGTTTGTTATACCGCAGTTGGTCGGCCTGACCACTCTGTTCTTCGGGATCTACACTGAGCGCAAGAGCCTGTCGCTCGCGCTCAGGCAAACCATTGCGATAGCAGGCGCCGCAGTGGGCATCGGTATGACCCTTCGAGTGTATTTCGATCCCCCGGCGATTCTCCAGAGCATGTCAATACACCCTGCCCTGGTTATCGGGATCGCTCTTACAATGGCCATTCTCGGCATGGTGTATTATCTATTTTCCCGTCGAGCATATACGACCGAGCCATCAACTGAACATTAGAAGACGCCTAAACGTAATCGCTCCCGCTTGTGTCTTATTCCAATTTTAGAAAGTAACAAGCGTTTTCTTATCGGTTCCTCTCGGGGACACCTCATTTCGTCCCCGAAATGCAGGTGTCCCCGCTATTTGTTTCTTCGCTTTGTTCCTGCAATTGGTCTCAAACAACTCTAAAAAAGAAAATGGAGGATTCTGTCATCCTCCGAGGATTCCGATACCGCCTGGGCAGATATTGGGTACTCAGCCTTCCTTGTGTTGTTCGATGAATTTGATGACGTCCTGGACCTTCTCCAGGCTTTCGGCCTCATCATCAGAGACCTGAATCCCGAATTCCTCCTCAACAGCCATGACCATCTCAACAATGTCCAGGCTGTCGGCGCCGAGGTCGTCTGCAAAATGCGCCTCCGGGGTGATCTCACTTTCCTTGGCGCCAAGCTGCTCGACGATAATACTTCTAAGCTTTTCAAAGATCTCTTCGTTCATGGTCGCTCCTTGCACGTTCATTCCTCGCGCTTGGCGCGACGGCGTGGGTTGAACTGCCGCCCCTTGTAGAACCCACAATGCGGGCAAATGGTGTGCGTTGGCCGGGCCTTGCCGCAAGAGGGACATGTCCCGAGTTCCGGAGCCTTGGCTTTCCAGGTCCTTCGCCGCGTCCGCGTGTTGGATTTGGATTGTTTGTATTTTGGTAATGGCATAACAGCGCCTTCCCCTTCAGCTTAAAGGTTTGCGTAGTATAGGAAGCCCTTCATAGCTTGTCAAGCGAAATCCTAGGCTTGTCGGAGTCACCTTTCTGATTTCGCGATTCCGCGCCCATTGTCTCCATTCCTGCACGAACCTCCTCCAGAAGCCGCTCCAGCTCAATTTCAAGACGGGCCAGCCTGTCCCGAACATACGCATCCGCTTCCCCCCGAAGAACAACCGCTCGTTGTTTTGCTCCCCTCGTCACCTCATCGGCATCCACAAGGTGTTCCGCCTGCCGAACCGCATCGTCAACGATGTCACCGGCGTGCTGCCTGGCTTCCTCTATTATCTCCTCCCTTCGCTCAATCAATTCCCTCGCCTGCTCCATTTCCTCGGGGAGCGATTCCATGAGCAAATCGATTAGCTCCAGTGCCCGGGAGCGGGAAACGACGGACCGATCGAACACCCCGAGGATTCCCCCTCCCCGGCTAATGAGGTCCCTGAGTCGAGCTAAAATGTCGGGCGATTCGATCATATGCCGGCCCCTTTCTTCTGTTTCACGCCTTCGTTGAAACGGGCGAGCACCGGCTTGGGAACAAACGGTGATATATCACCACCAAACTGGTGGATTTCCTTGATGATCGAACTGGATATGAACGACCAGTGATGGTCCGATACCAGGATCACCGTGTCGACACTCGAATCAAGCGTGCGGTTCATGATTGCCATCTGAACTTCCATCTCGTAGTCCGTAATCGCCCTCAAACCTCGGACGATAGCCTGCGCGCCGACTTCCCGCGCCGCGTCGACCAACAGCCCGCTGAAGCTCATGACCTTGACATCGGGTTTATCACAAAGGCTCTCCCGGATCATGACAAGTCTCGTTGAGAGGTCGAAAGTGGTTTTCTTCTGAGGATTCTCTCCGATAGCCACGTACAATTCATCGAACAGGTTCCTGGCACGTTCGATGATATCCAGGTGCCCGTTGGTTATGGGATCAAAAGCCCCGGGGTATATTCCTATCATAGTCTGCTCCCGATCGCGCCCGTCTTACCGATCACTGCTGACCGAGCCGGCGCCCTCCCGCCATCTGAAGAAAACCAAGGCGGTGCTGCCAAGTAGCCGTTCTCTCAGTGGCCAGAGCCGGTCCGGTGACGCCTCTGCCAGCTTGCGTGCGTCGTGTCGAGCTGTTTCATACACGATTAGACCATCTTCTGCAAGCACGCTCGACGCAGTGATTTCGGTCAGGACCCGCTTCGGCTCGGCGCCTTGGTACGGCGGGTCGACGTAAATGAAATCGAAATCCTCTCCGCGCACACGAAGAACTTCAAGGGCTTCGGAGTAATCGCAACCCAGAGTTTCCACAAGAGGCGGAGCTATTTCAAGCCGATCCAGGTTTTTTCTTATGCGTGCGACCCGGGATTTGTCGTGTTCGACCATGCAAACGTGCCCAGCTCCCCTGCTTAACGCCTCCAGACCGACCGCACCGCATCCGGCGAAAAGATCGAGAAACCGTGAGTCCTCTATGTCCACACCAATCGTATCGAAAAGGCTTTTTTTGACAATCGCGGCGGTGGGACGGTAATCCTTCCCGCAAGACCCGAGTTTCCGGCCTTTGAAGCGCCCTG
>CBDUXL010000208.1:0-6197 GCA_965371155.1 uncultured bacterium
TCATCCGTGATCATCGATCGTGCCGCTGGGCGCGGCACGGGAGGGCGAAGCTTCCGCTGAGCCGTTTTCCGAATCGCACATCGCCTAGGCAGCAATTTCACCCTCCCAATGTTTTGGCTCTGGCTGCGGATACGGTACAATCCCCTCGGAGGCCAGACCCATGACGCGTGTTCCCCATGCAGTTTGTCTCGTTCCTTTGCTCGTTGTTGCAGTTCTTCTGCTCGGTTGTCCGTCTCGTGACGGAACGCCGTCAGACGACAACGGTGAGCCATCAGGTGATATCGGGCGGCACGGCAGGTACTTGCTCGATGCGCCCACGCCTATTATCAGTGTCGGCATAATCGACACGCCGCGCCTGGTAATGTTGAAGAACGGCGGCGTGCATCTTGCATACCTGCTCCACGACGCTTCAAGCCAGAGAGTCTGGTACTCGCGTTTGGAGGATGGCGAGTTTGTCAACCCGTCATTGCTTTCTCAGGCCGAAGGCACGAAGAGAGGAGGGGGATATCTCGCCGAGCCGTCGCCCAACGAGCTGATTGCGTACTATATCAGTGTGAGCGCGGCAGGTGGCCAGCTCTATTACAAGTCAAGCTCCAACGGTGGACGGACCTTCTCTCTGGAGCGCCGATGGAACGAGCGAAATGAAGCCCGCTGGCCGGTCGTGATGGGAATCGATCGGGAAACCGTGGCGTATTTCTTCGTTCACTACCGCGATGACTGGGAGCTTGTCGCCAACCGCGATTTCAGCGTCGAGAACGAGAGCACGCTGGATGTTGCCCAGGGAATCCCATTTCACTTGCAGGGACTGACAGACGGCGAGCATAACGTGTGGCTGGCGTATTTCGTGCGAAGGCAGAATGCCGACGGCGGCAGGATTGCGTTCCTGACCAGCGAAGATGACGGCAGTCATTTCATACGGAAGTATCTTTGGGACGATCTAATGATCCCGAATGTCTGGAGCTTCTTCCAGATCGCGATGAGCGAGTACGATCGGACAGAGGTCCTGCATATCATTTTCACTGAGGAATCTCCGGATCTGACGACGATCTATTACAGCCGATCAGAGGATGGCGGCGAGAATTTCACAATGCCGATTGCCATGATCCGGAGTGAGCCGCCACTGACGAATTCTCCGCTGCTGCTGGCCAATGGAATGTTCGTTCTGATCGTCACGGCCGATGCGACCGATGACGGTCCCGCGCTGAGGTACTGTTTCTCGGAGGATGGAGGGGAGAGTTTCGATGCCCCCGCCGTGGCCACACGGCAAGTCAGCGCTCCGGAAACATTTACGGGCCTTATAAATGCCGACGGTTCAATAATGCTGGTGTGGGATGATCTGGCAAGTTCCGCTGAAGGTGGCGAGCAGTTGTTCCGATTGAACGGCTCGCTCCGAGGGCGGTGAATATTCTGGAAGGTGGGGTTGGTGAGCAATCCAATCCGCGAAACTGAACGCTTGTTGGAAGACCGATTCGAGCGGAAGCGTGCGTTTCTTGTTGGACGAGGCGCTACCGGTTTGTTGCTTCTCTATGAGGCACTAACTCCGCGTGGCGGAAGGATTATCCTGCCCGCGATCGCCTGCCCATCGCTCCTTGCGACAGCGCTGATCTCCGGACGACAGCCGGTCATTGTGGATGTCGACAGGAACCTGAACATCGATATTCTGCGGGCCGACTATCACATGCGGGAAGGAGACATGGTGGTCGGTGTCCACATTTTCGGTATCCCATGCGGGATTACCGAGCTTGAAAAAAGGTGCGCGGAGAAGGGAGCGATTTTGATCGAGGATGCCGCTCAGGCAATCGGGGGGAAGATCGACGGCAGGATGCTTGGAGCCTTCGTGAATGCAAGTCTTCTCAGTTTCGCGAGCGGGAAGATCCTCCCCACAAACGGCGGCGGTGCTATACTCACGGACGACGACACCTTGATCGAGAAGCTGAAAGAGGCGGTTGCAGAGCTGCCCGAAAGACCGGACGATCTTGCTGTCAGGGCAAAATCGCTTCGAGATGAGCTGACTCGCGCACTCAATGAGGCGCGTCGCGATAATCCCGATGCCGCATCGGAATGGGAGTCGCTCTACAACAGATATGGCAGCATCTACCGCTATTCTATCGATCCGAGGGAAGCGGCAGACATCAAGCGCACGATTGACGACCTTGAGAACATTGCTGAAAGTCGCTGCAGCAAGCTCAAATGGTATCATTCTAGGCTTGATGGGCTGCCATTCGAGACTCTTTATTACCCGGATGACTGCTGCCCGTACAGGTTCAGTTTCATTGCGCCTGCCGCTGCTGGATCGGATGTTCAGCATTTTACGGAGTTACTGAGGGACGCGGGGCTGCATGCGTCGAATCTGTATGTCCCGCTTCACTGGCTCGCGCCCGGGAAAGTCGAGAACACCGGGTGCGCTCGTGCGGATTACGTGGGGCCCAGGATCATCAACTTATGGTTGGACGAGCAGATTGATGAGTCGCATGTCGAGAAGGCGGCGGAAATAATGTCGAAGATGCAATCGTAGGGGCGCACGGCTTTGCGCACCATTACCGTAGGGGCGCACGGCCTGTGCGCCCCACGGAGTCATTTCATGCCTGGCGCAATCGAAAAATCCGGTCCCGTCATCCTCCTGGAGTGCACGCTTCGGGACGGCAGCTACGCAATTGATTACCAATTCTCAGTCGACGAAACCGAGATGGTCGCGCGCGCGCTTGCCGATGCGGGTTTCAAGTTCATCGAGGTCGGACACGGGCTGGGGTTGAACGCGAGCCACAAGGGATTCGGAGTAGCGAAGGAAACCGATGTCGAATATATCAAGGCCGGAAAAAAAGCTACCCAGGGAACCGATTCGATAATCGGCGTATTTTTCATCCCCGGAATCGGTGAGGCTCGTCACATGGACGAGGCGGTCGATGCGGGTTTGGATTTCGTTCGCGTCGGGACCAATATCACCGAGTACCGCACCGGCGAGGCAGCGGTCAAGTATGCAAAATCGCTTGGTCTCACCGTCAGCTTCAACCTGATGAAATCCTACGCAGTGGACGCAAGGCAATTCGCCGAAACATGCAGGGCTATCGAGGATTTCGGCACCGACACGGCGGTGCTTGTTGACTCGGCAGGCGGCATGCTTCCCGAGGAGATAACCGAATACGCAACGGCCGGTCTGGATGCTCTGGAAATACCACTCGGATTTCACGGGCATAACAACTTCCAGCTTGCAACAGCCAACTGCCTTGCAGCCCGAAAAGCCGGGGTGCGTGTTCTCGATGTTAGTTTAAGGGGCATGGGTCGAAGCGCCGGAAATGCGCAGACCGAAATAATGGTCATGCTTCTGGAGAAGATGGGGGACTCGCCCGGTGTCGATGTAATGAAGACGCTGGATATCGGCGAGAAACTGATCGCCCCGCTGATGCCGCCGCAGAAAGGCGTCGACGATGTCGCGGTCGCGACAGGCGCGGGCAGGTTCCATTCGAGTTTCCTTCCGAAAGTGAAAAAGGCAGCCGACACGATGGGCGTCGATCTGCGGGAATTGATTATGCGGGTCGGGGAGGAAGATATGGTTCGTCCGGACGAGGAGCTGATCATGGATCTCGCGCAGGAGTTGGCGAAAAGGCCCAGGCGATTCCGGTTCCCGCATCCGGTGCAATTTGATGATTCCGAGAAAGGGAATGAGAAATGATTAATGGAGAAGCGCTCGACAGGTTAGCGCGAAATATCGAGCAACACGCCTTTCGAAGGGGTTATGTCTCTGCGTTTACACTCGCTGCGTATCCAGTTGAGACAGATGCCGAACTGACGCTGCACATCACGCGCGAGTGCGACGGTCTGGTTTACGGCAACGCTGAAGTTGGAAGTCTCGAGGCGTTCAAGGCTTGTGTCGAAGCGTTGGATGGCCGGGTTGATTACGTCGTTTACGACATCGATCTGGATTTCCAAGTAATCGATGCCGACGGTAAGTATGTTTGCGCACCGGATAAATCGGTAATGCTTCCCTATCGTGACCTGGATGTTTGGATCGCCAGCGTGCTCCATACGCTGCATGCTCTTGTCCCCAACCTCAAGCAAAAAAAAGTTGTCATCGTCCTGGGCGGCAACCTGCACCATCAGTTGGGTATAAAGCTGTTCAGAGAGATGGACGGCTACTGCCATTCAATGGGGATTGCGTACGAAAACGATCTGACAAGCCGAATGGGAACGTGGGAGGATCCCTTCCCGGGAGCTGAGATAATCATCGGCGCGGCTGTGTACCATCCGGTTCTAACTGTTGACCACATAGAAAAAACCGGCGCCACACCGCTTCTTGTTGATGCCGGCATTGGAACACTCACACCCGAGGCTTCGCAATACGCAAGGGAGAACGGTCTTCGGATGATTCGGGTGGACAATCGAGCGGCGATGGCTGGAACACTGTTCAGCATCATACAATCCCACGACCTCGTCACTCGCGTTATGGGTGAGGGCGAGATAAATGGCGTACCGGTGGTCGCCGGAGGTGTTGTCGGGGCGCCGGGGACTGTAATTGTCGACTCAATCGATCGACCGGAGCAGGTTATCGGTCTCGCAGACGGTACGGGCAAAGTTCGCTACGATCCTGCAAATGGCGAGGAGCGAGAACGTCTCGAGAAAGTGAAAAAAGCGCTTGGAGGCAAGGAAGCGGATGGCTGAGGGGGGAGTTGTATTTCGGGTGGACGGCTCTCGCACGCTGGGACTCGGTCATATCGTTCGTTCTCTCAATCTCGCGAAGGCGCTTCAAATTGAACTCGTCGAGCGATCCGCAGCGATTCCCATCACATTCGTCACTCTCGACGATCCCTCCACCCGTGGGATCTTTCAGAACTCCGGCTTCGCCGGTGCCGTCGTTTGGCTTCAGGACGAAAGTGATCAGTTTCGTGAGCTCCATACAGTTCTGAAGGGTCTTTCTCCCCGAGTTGTCATTTCCGACATTGACCTTACCGGTCGGATCGACGAATACGAGAAGCTGCTCCACCCTCGATCCATGCATGTAAGCCTTCACGAACACAACTATCCGATTCTTTCAGGCGACATTGTGATCGCGCCGAGTGTCCGGCCTCTCGAAACCGGCCCTGGCGGCACTCCGGGGGTCACTCATTTTCTTGGGGCCGATTACGTACTCCTGTCCCCTGATATCAAGCTCCTGCGAGAGAAGTCGCAGCCGCCGAGTAATGTGCCTGGTGAGGGCATGATTTCCCTTGGAGGAGGGGACCCGTCGAGGTTGACACTCAAAATGCTGACAGCGCTTCGAGCCGACGACAGGCGACAGATAACCTGGAAAGTCGTGCTCGGTCCTGCAAGCGGATATGACCCAACCGGGCTTGCCGCGGACTATTCCGGTCCTTTTCAATTCATTCCGGGAGCCGAGCTGGGCAGAGAAGGATTTCTGGATCTTCTGTCGAAGTGCGACATGGTGATTACGAATGGGGGAACGACACTGTACGAGGCTCTCGCGTTGGGTAGACCTGCGTTCGCGGTTCCCCAGAATGATTTCGAGAGCGAAGTGATCGGCAGGCTTTGCGACGAGGGCGCGTGCAGGGGTCTGAGCGATAATGGTTTCCAGACTTTTTCGTCCGACTTGGACCGCTTCCTGCATTCATCCGACGATCGGCTCCTGACCGGAAGGACCGGCTCGGAAATGATCGATGGTGATGGCTGCAGGCGCGTTGCGAGATTAATCGCCGGTCGGCTTCTCCGGTAAGAACTGCCGCGGAGGGTGCAAATGAAAAGCGACCCCGTATTGAGGGTCGCTTGGTATCTCGTTGCCTGAACTGTTTGCTTAGATTGTTCCGATGATCTTCACTTCATCGATCAGCCAGCCGCCATTTAAGTCGCTGGTATCACCACTGGCAGCCGCGAACCCTAACTGATAAGCGCCACCTATGTAAATTGGAAGAACATCAACTGTCGAGAGATAGAGCTGTCCCGTGACATCAGCGGAGAAAACCGACTGGCCGTACATGGGATTGTTTGTGTCGGTAATCTGCCCGTCGTATCCATGGCCGGATGAGATCCCCACGGCGGTCTGCGCGACAGTCAGCAAATATCCGGGCTCACCGGCCTTAATGTTGCCGCCCATGGACAAATCATCGAAAGAGTATGAATGAAGGATCTCAACGGTGGCGCTGGTTAGGAAATCAGGGATGAAGCAGGGGGAGGCGAGAAGCAATCCCTTGCTGTTGTTGGTGACCCCA
>CBDUXL010000209.1:0-6188 GCA_965371155.1 uncultured bacterium
GCATACGTATGGACCCGATTATATCAGATAACTCATCGGATTCCCCGGAAGCGGGGCATCTGTCCCGGGAACCATGGACCATATAAACCTCTGAGACCAATTGCAGGAATAAAGTAAAGATTTAAATGGGGGGGGACACCTGCATTTCGGGGACGAAATGAGGTGTCCCCGAGAGGAACCTGATAAGAAAACGCTTGTTACTTCATGAAATTGGTATGATTATCTGCCCCCACGAAGCACGCCCGCCGCAAACCTCCAAAGTATCGGAAGCCTTTTTAGTCTTTCCCTTGGCTGGGCAATCGTCCGATACAGCCACTCCGTGCTGGTGGCGCGGAATAAGGACGGGGCTCGGCGAATGGCTCCCGACCATACATCGATACTTCCTCCCACGCCGACTGCAACCGCGCATTTGAGGTCGTTCAGGTGTCTTGATATGAATTGCTCCTGGAGTGGTGTGCCCATTCCAACCAGCAGAAGATGAGGCACCACGGCCGATATTGCCTGCACAATTTTCTCTTCGGCGGAGAAATAGCCGTCGTGGTAGCCGGAGAGAGTGATCCTGGGGAAATCACCGGCAATGTTTCGGGCGGCCTTCTCGATGACCTCCGGGCGGGATCCCAGCAGGTAGACCCGGCCCGCAATCCGGTCCACCTCCTCAAGTGCCCATGTCGCGAGGTCGATCCCTGGAACTTTCTCAGGTTTGCTCCCGGTTAGTCTGCCTTCACCCCATGCGACGCCGACGCCGTCGGCAACGACCAATCCTGCACGATCGATGATCGTTCTGAAATCGGGGTCCTCCCATGCCCGCACGCACATCTCGGGTGCCAGAGTGATCACGTGGAGTGGAATAAACGAAGCGAAATGCTGTCTGATGGCGCTTACGGCAAGCTCCCAGGATGGATGCGTAACACCGAGACCTCCCCTTTCCTCCTTGGCTGAAATCTTCGGTGTGTCGTTCATCCTAGCGATTTCTTTCCCAATGCACTTTCCGGCCTGCGGCAACCCGGAAGATGCTCACAAGGCTGGCGAAGTTCACCATGGTGAAATACAGGGGGATGTGCAGTAGTTTGGCGGGCTTCGAGCCTGATCGCTCCAGGATGAATCCCAGGCCCGCCAGCGCGTAGAAAACGATCTGTATCAAGAATGTAATCCGATAGAACAGCGCGACATCCCACATCAGGCCGGAGCTTGCGAGAAGCAGTATCTGGTAGAAAGGCACAAGGTACCTGAGCAGCTTGTGCGAAAGAAGCTGAAAGGCGATCAGAATCCGACGGCGCGCGATCGCACGTCCGAAAAGCATTACGGCGGACGGTATCATCTGCCCGGTTATTCGCAGCTTCCTGCGGTACTCGGTCAGGAAATCCGGACTGGGAGGTTCAAAGGCTTTTGCGTCTTCAACCAGGATCGATCTGTAACCATTTAACATAGCCTGAACTGGAAGCTCGAAATCATCTCCACGGCTCTCGGTAAGCGGCTCGTAGGCGTTGATCCTCATCGTGTAGATGCTTCCACACGCGCCGGGTAGTGTTCCAAGCCTGCTGCAAAGTCGCTTGATATGAGCTTCATATTGCCAGTACAAGTCCTCCATGTTCCCTGCGCCCGAGCCTTCAGGAATGATATACCGCAGAAGTCCGCTGACACTTCCGACTTCCCGATCCGCGAACGGGGCCACCAGTTTCGTGAGCGCATCCACCGCCCAGTGCGTATTCGCGTCGGTGAAAGCCAGGATCTCGACATCCGGCCAATGCTCCTTGAGCCAGGTCACGCCCCGGAGGAGTGTTGCGGATTTGCCACGGTTGTCGGGAAAGTCCAGAATCTCGATCGTGCGGTCCGGGGTGACCTCGGCCAGATCCCGGGCCAGCTCGATCGTGCGATCCTCCGACCCGTCGCTCAGAACGAGTATGCGAAAGCGGTCGTGCGGGTAATCAAGTGCAAGCGCATTCTCCAGCCTCTTCTGGACCTCCTTCTCCTCGTTGTAGCATGCGATGAGAAGCGCCGTGATGGGAAGGTCCTGCACCCTGTCGGACTCCCTGGGCGGTGTGCGTCGAATTAGCGCGGCGAGCAATGCCAGAATGGCGGGGTAAATGAAATAGACATAGACCCCGAGACCAATCGAAACCCAGAACACCCATTTGAGGAACAGGACCATAACCTGTCAATCGCTCCTCGATGCGATAAGCTTCTCTACCTCATCGCTGAAATACTTCGCGACCCCGGGCCAGGAATATTTCTCCACGGCCAGCGCGCGCGCTTTTCGACCTATCTCATCTCGGCGGGCGGGATCGGTGAGCATTTCCACAACCGCATCGGCAAACTCGCCGGGTTCATCGCGAATGAGAATGTGCTCGCCGTCTACAGCCTCGATTCCCTCCGCTCCAAGCGTGGTGGAAACCACGGCTCGACCAAGTGCGAACGCCTCGAGGATTTTGAGCCTCATTCCGCTTCCGATCCAGAGAGGCACCACAGAACAGCACGATCTGCCGACATACTGCACGACCGACTCAACCCATCCGGTAACAGTTATATTCTTGCATGCTTTGCTTTCCAGAGGCGGAGGAGGCTTCTTCCCGACCAGGCTCAAATGCGCGTCGGGAACCCTCTCGATCACCTTCGGCCATACCTTGTCCACCAACCACAGAGCGGCATCCACATTGGGTTGCCAATCGAATGTGCCGACATACACGACCTCGCCGTCGATTGGTGGGGCTTCCAGCGGACGGTGCTCCTCCACATCGATTCCCGCGGTAACGCTGATCACATTCGCCAGTCCGGACATCTTCTCGAAAACCGCTTGGTCGACAGGACTGATAGCTGCGACAAGATCGAATTCCGAGAGCATGTTCGCCTCGTACTCCTTCATTTTCCGGGCTTCCTTGCCCGCGAAAGCCTTGACCATCGGGTTGTCCACTCTTTCGGAGTACTTCCGGACAATGGTCGACTCAACATTCTGCGTTCTTAGAACCTTCAGCGGGAATCGCGATCCCTCCCATGTGACAATAGAACGTGTGTCGAATAGCACCTGTGCGAGATGCTGATGATCCACGATAACCGCATCGAAACTCCCTTCCGCCAGGATATCGGCAACCTTCCTCACGGCTTCCTCGGAGTGGTATTTTCTGAACTTGAACGGGACAGGATCGCTAAGACTACTAAACAGCCTGGCATGCAGCGCTTTCGGATTCCCGGGCAGGAAGTGAATCTGTTTCACCAGACCTCCGAATTCCTCTGGGACATTCGGGGGCTTGCCGGCATGAAAAATGATCCCTGTGTCGATCTCATGCCCCATGCGACTGAATTCGCGAAGCATGAAAAACGTGTCCTGCTTGCCGCCCGTGTCGGGTGGGTAAGGGAGATTCGGTAAGAGCCATAGGATGCGCATAGTTATCCCAATTCTCCAGGTGCCATTTCGTGCTTCCGTCGATGTGCCACAAATATCCAATTCTAGACTACGTAGCGGAATCGCTGGAGAGTATATCCGACGGACAATCAATGATCAATTGAAAAGGGACAGCAGGTTCTTTCCGAGTGAGGGTCGCGATGGCGTGAAAAAGGGGACAGCTACGAATGGCGTATTTTCAAGGGGTGAAAGCGTTTGTTCGTGCAACACTGCGAGGTCCTGTCAGCCGCGAGGAATTCATGGAACATCGCTATACGTTTCGCCGTCTCTTTCCTCAAGCTGAGACTGTGGCGCCTACAAGCGAGTCTTCGAGCTTGTAGGTGCATCTCCATTTGTAGTTGTCTCTTTTATCCCTCGGATCCGGCGTCCAGGCAATCCAGAATTCTATCAAAAACCGTCAACGGATCCGGGGTTCTGAAGCTGTCCAGGATTCCGATCGCATGAAAAACGCTGTAAGCATAGCCGAGGCTAAGAATCATTGATGCATAATGCGAGGGATCGGCATCTTTCCTGATGCTGCCATCCTTCCGCCCTTGTTCGATTGCCCTGATGAGATAGTCGACGTGTCCGGCGAATCTGTCGCCAATCAAATCGCGGAGGTCTTTGTCCTCCATAGACAACGCAATGGCATGCATAACGTTTGCTACACAATCGATATCCGTGGCGAAATCCTTCCATAACCAGGATATGACACTGCGAACGCTTTCCAGACCGTTGAGATCAGGATCGACCCTTGTGTAGGCTATAGACTTTATCTGGTCATGGATCCCCTTCATCACCTCCATAAACAGTTGCTCTTTGCTCTCAAAGTGCTTATAAAGGACTGCCTCATTGATGCCGCAGGCTTCGGCGATTTCGCGGGTTCTTGCACCCTTGAAGCCGTGGCGCGCGAAAACCTTGCGGGCGTTATCGAGAATGTTCCGGCGTCTTTCCTCTGCGGGTAGCTTCGCTTTTCTCATTTGTGCTGAATCCCACCTTTCCTTATGAAATACAGGGCTGAATATTCTACTCTAGCATTCGAGAAGAACAGTACCAGTTAAATGAGGGTCACACCGCCCGGGGGTAAACTTACATCAAGCTCCCGGAGAACAGATCGGGCGATGCGACACGAGTATTAGCATCGAAAATGAGCTGCTCGTGAATCTGTTTTTCAGGTCAAAGAAAACTTGTTGTAAGTATACGCTATCATTTTTATGTGCAGGCAACAAGACCCCCCAAGAATCCGTGCGCCCGGCCACACATTGGGCCAAATTAAGGTAGAATCCCTCACTGAACCGAGCCGATCACAGAATCGGGTGGACTCGCTTCACCCGGTTCCGACAAGGAGCCTGTCATGTACTGTCCTCGCCCTATTCTCTTTCTCATGGCCTCCCTCATGTTCCTGCTTCTGGGATGCCCTCTTCCCGAAGATGCTACGAACCTGACTGATGAAGGCCCCATGTTGAGTCGGGGAGAATTCACACCTCCGGAGGAAGGCTATGAAACCGAAGAAGCCCTGGTGTGCACGATCTATTTCTACAAGGGCGACAATATCGGCGGACAAACCCGAACCACCGGACCGCACATGAGCACCGACGGCGGACGCACATGGACCCACATGGCATGGGATATCATCATCACCGACTCAATCGCGGTCGACGCCTACGGGAAATGGGCATACTGCGCATGCGGGAATGGTGTAATCGCAAGCTCCGATGGGGGGCGCAACTGGAGGCTTTCGGGCGGATGGGAGCAGGCTGAGATACAGGATGTGGAGATCGGACCGGAGTCTCCTCTCATAGTCTGGGCGGCGGGAGCATACGGGCTTTTCTACAGCGAGGACGGCGCGCGCACATGGACCAGGCCCGGCGATCCTCAGCCGTTCAGATATGTAGACCAGGTGCACGCGGACCGCGAAAACGGCGACCACGTGCTTGTCGGCACCGAGGATGGTTTGTGGGTGACCGACGATCGGGGGACGAATTACCATCGCGTGGGACCGGACGCGCCGATCCGGTCGATCATCCAGGATGTCCGTGATCCGAACTGGGTCTGGATCGGTACGGACGGCGCGGGACTGGTGAAGTCCATAGACGGGGGCGAGAATTGGACGCCCGTTTCGGGGCCCGGCGAGATTGTCAATCGAGTTGTCCAGGATCCCGAAAATCCCGAGCGGCTGTTGTGCGGTGTCGAGCATGGCATCAGCTTCAGCACTGATGACGGAGTCACATGGGACTCGAGCACCGATGGTTTCGGAGAATCTTCGGCGGTCTATGCGTTACAGTTGGATCGAAACAACAGCGAGATTGTCTATGCCGGAGCGCGTGACGGTTTCTATGTGAGCGAGAATGCCGGCAGGTCCTGGCACACTTACACCGATGACGAGGGAAACACCGTTCTGGCCAATGCGGTCGTATTCGATC
The DNA here is from genome assembly GCA_965371155.1 of uncultured bacterium. GTDB lineage: Bacteria > JAJVIF01 > JAJVIF01 > JAPKYR01 > JAPKYR01 > CBDUXL01. The sequence continues at coordinate 5,800 of CBDUXL010000209.1, forward strand.
TGTGGCAGGGAGACCTCTATCGCGGTCCGGAGGAAGTCGGCTCCGACGAACCCGGAACGCTTACAGTAAACACATCATCACCTGTGGGCGAGGAATTTCGCGAGAACATTGCCCCCGGCTTTGATGAGCGCTCGCGGGAAGCCGCGACCTATCTCGCCGATAAAGCATCCGAGCGACTTGCCTCCCTGGAGGAGGGGCGGCATGTAGATCTCATGGGCTCGATTGCCCTTGTTAGAGAAGGTCGCGCGAGTGATGCGCTGTGGGACGATGTCCGCGAGCTGCTTGGTGACTGGGGCCACTCGATGTTCCACTCATTCCCGGCCATTTGCTTCTACCTGTATTGCGGAGATCAGCTTCCGGATGACATCAAGGAGCTTCTGAGGGAGAAT
>CBDUXL010000210.1:0-6166 GCA_965371155.1 uncultured bacterium
TTGGCGACAGTGCTCACGGCGCCCTTGGCGTTGTATACCGCGCCGCCTGAAGCGCTGCCTTGGCGCTGCCTGCGGCGTCCCTTGCCTCCAGTCCGAAAATAGCGGCAAGCTGGTCTCCGGTCGACTCCACGGTGATTCCCCGGAAATCGGAGAGCACTTTCAGGACCGTAGGAATCACAGTATGGAGGAGAACAGACGCGTTGAGGTTGTCCTCCCCGGTCCTTGTAAGATCGGAGAACTTCACCAGGTCGAAACATAGAATCGACGTGAAGTAACCCTTTGCCTCGCCGACGAGCAGGTTCTGCGGGAGCGGGCTCATCTCGCCCTGGTCAATCCTGGCCAGGCGTTTCTGGGCCGTTCGGTAGCTTTCCAGCATGTCGTCACTGAGTATATTGAAATAGTCTTCTTCCATGATAGTGGCCCAGTTTGATATCAGCTATGCTCCCGCTCGAACGCCCTCGCGGCGCGGAACAGTGTCGCTTCACGGAAAGGTGGCGCCGTTATCTGCAACCCGATCGGGAGACGAGTGGTCGCTTTGCCGAGATAATTCTTTGCTTTGCGTCTCTTTAATGAATACTTGCCGTCGTCGTCCTTATCCGTCCATCCGCCGTTAATAGATATCGCCGGACAGCCCGCAATCGGCTGCAAGAGCACCAGGAGGTCTGCGCGGTACATATCCATTGGATCGTCCATACACGCACCCAACTTGAATGGCGGCGTGGGAGCCGTCGGGGAAATGATTACATCGACTTCCTTCCAAAGCTCATCAAGCTCGGCCCTGACACGAGTGCGGACCTTCTGTGCGCGGAGATAGTACGCGTCGTAGTATCCCGATGAAAGTGCAAAAGTGCCGATCATTACTCGGCGGGTGACCTCGTCACCGAATCCGCTCCCCCGGTTCTTCCGGTAATAATCCAGCAAGCCCGTCGCCTGGTTTTCTTCAGTATCTCGGCCATCTCCGGAGATCCCAACACTCGGACCATAGCGGACGCCGTCATATCTGGCAAGGTTACTGCTTGCCTCGGACGGCGCAATGATGTAATAAGCCGCGAGAAGCAGCTCGAACGAGCCGATCGATACCTCTTCAACGCTTTTAGCTCTGGATTTGTACCAATCGACGTTTTCGTCGAAAACGCTTTTCACCCTCGGATCGACCCAATCCGCGAAACTGACATCCAGCACCCCTACTCGCAGATCTTCAATGCCGTTCTCAATTTTCGACAGGTAATCGTCCCTGGGAGCATTAACAAGAGTGCTGTCCCACGCGTCAGGGCCTTCGATCATCGAGAGAGCAATGGCGCTGTCGCGGACAGTGGTTGTAATCGGCCCTATTTGATCCAGAGAGGAGGCAAAAGCAACAAGTCCCCATCGGGAAACCCTTCCGTATGTGGGACGCAGACCCACGAGGCCGCAGAAAGCCCCGGGCTGGCGCACGCTTCCGCCCGTGTCTGAGCCGAACGCCAAAGGTGCATACCCCGCCGAAACCGCCGCAGCGCTTCCACCGGACGATCCTCCCGGCACGCGGCTCAGATCGAACGGATTCAGTGTCGGACCCCTCACCGAATATTCGGTGCTGGACCCCATCGCGAACTCGTCCATGTTCGCCTTGCCGATGAGTTTGAGTCCCGAATCCGTAGTTCGAGTGTCGGCGGTTGCCGCATAGGGCGGGACGAAACCCTCAAGAATCCGGCTGGAGCAATCGGTCGCGACTCCGGGAGTGCAGATGTTGTCTTTCTGGATGTAGGGAATGCCGGCGAAAGGCTTTTCGGGGTTGAGAGACCAGTCATCGAGTGCGTTAAGAGCGGTGTCGATAGTCTCTCGATTCAGAGCATTCAAACTCGGCTCGAACTTTTCAATACGCTTGCTGCACTCCTCAATTATCTCACGGGGATGTAGCTTCCCGGCGGACATCTTGTCCGCGTACTCTTCCAGGGATGTATTATTGGAAACCGCCATAGCAAATAGGGGCTGATTTTAGAAACGCGCTCAGGAGTAATCCGACTCCTCCCCACCGAGGATTTTGGGAGCCTGGAAGAGCTCGCCCGTTTTCAGTTGGGCGTTCTGAAGCGCGTCGGTTCTTTCAAGGCTCTCGCCGACCTTATCTTCCCTGAGTAGGATAGGCGTAGGATTGATCATGATGGTCGGATTCAGACCCTCCACCTCCATCTGGCTCAGAATCCGGAAATGGCCGAGGATTCGTTTGAGATGTTCCTTCTGCTCGGCCATTGTGGGATCGGACGGATCAAGCCTGGCCAGTTGTATGACATCGGCTATGACCTCATCGGTCACCATCTTTGTCTCAACTTTCTCCCTTTGCTTATCTCGCGTCTTGCCCATAATCCGGTCACAATGCAAATATCAGCACGAATCCTAACCGTGCTGTCGGCATACTCCTAATCTTAGGAATTATATCAGAGAGTGCAAACCTGGTGCGGGATATTAACGAAAAAAGTGAAAAAAGGCACAAGAATATCAAGTGCCTGAAACTCTGTCTCTCGTCCTGTGCCTCTTGTACGCGATCCCGGGCCGTTCGTTGAGAAACATTGATCGTGGGCGCCACCTTCCGAACCGCCGTCTTGCGTAAACAAGCGCGGCGCGTACACGCGCCCGGGTAACACCTACGTAGCACAGACGCCTTTCCTCCTCAATCTCGTCAACGGTCTTATGCAGTGCCAATCGGTGCGGCAGGTGTCCCTGCTCGAGCCCGAGGACAATAACCCGATCGAACTCAAGTCCCTTGGCGGCGTGGAGAGTCATCATCCGAACCGCGTCATCATCCGAATCGAAATCCCCTTCCGTCAGCAGTGCAATGTGAGCCAGGTACTCCATCAAAGTCACACCCGGATGGTTGTCCTCCAGATGAAGCGCTTCGGAGCGCAGGAAATCGATCCTGGCGTCTATTGCGCTCTCGGTTTCATCCAGCGGGATTTCATGCCTCAGCAGATTACGAATAATCGACACGACCTTGCCCCGGCCGGATGAAGAGAGTGATTCGAGGAGCGATCTCACGAAGGGATGCTCCTCGGGCTGTTCTGTGTAACTGGTCAATTGACGAGCGGCGGCGGCACGAAGATATGCAGGATCGGTATCAACCATATCATCGAGATCATGGGCAATGGCCAGCGCCAGAGGAACGTAAGGCGAAAACGCGCGGGCACGGGAAGCTTCATCAATGTCGATCATTTTGCCGAAAACACCGATATTCGTTCGCACATCCTCAAGCGCCCGGTGTGCATCGACGATCGGCACCCCAAGTTTCTCAGCCAGAACACCCAGCCTGTGCGGTTCGCCGGGGAAGAGCCTCCTGGATAGGGGAAGGGTGTCGAGACTGAGGTTGCCGATTACCGCTCCGAGCAGGTTGCCCGCGTAACGTCTGATGAGGGGCAGGTCGAAACGATCGATGTTATGGCCGGCGAGAGGCGAATCACCTATGAATTCCAGGAACCGCGGAAGCACATCCTCCAGGGGAGGCGCATCGGAGACATCCTTATCGGTGATTCCGTGCACCTCGGTCGCGGACGGGGGGATTGCACGCGATGGTTTCACCAGCGAGTGGAACTGCCCGAGCTCGCGGACCTCCCCTCCCCTCAAATGCACACGAATCGCAGCAAGCTCGACGATTTCCGAGCGGAAGATATCGGTTCCGGTGGTTTCGAGGTCGAAGAAAATGATTTCCTCACCCGGAGCGCCTCCAGGACGAAAACCGACCAATTCCGAAATGAGCCGATGCGTGACCAGCGCAAGGTTGAAGCATTCGTCGCCGGGTTGCTCATTCGGCGGTGAATCGGAAATCCCTTCCGGGGTTACATAAAGAGCGCGTGGGAGGAGTGTGTCCTCGGGGAAAAGGGATTCCGGTCTGCAAATAACGCCTATCACGCACGCCGGACGGCTGTCAAGAGGCAATGAGCCGGATCGATCCAGGGAAAACGGCACCGCGACGGTTTCTGCTTTGACGCCGATGAGGTCATTACATGCATTCTCAAGGAGCCTGGCAGACGTTAAAGCCGAAATTGTCGGCGCATGGAAGATGCGTATACCGTCCTTTGATTCCAGCCATTCCTCTAATAGAGCTTCCGGTGGAATGTTGTCGAATCCGTCCAGAGAGGCTTCTTCTTCGGCAAGCCATTTATCTTCATGCGATCTCCAGGGCGACCGGGTGGAGGCAAGATGGTTGACGGCAAAACCGACAAGCATCGATGGCGCCTCCGTGGATGCCTCCTTCTTGAGCGCATTCACAAACTTGTGCAGTTTTCTTAGCTGTGCCCTGGAGAGAAGGCTCAGATGCTTGAATTTCGCCGGGCGGGCGATAAGGCGGTCGAGCGCGATACCCTCACGAATCGCCGCAAGCCGAAGCCTGAGGTCATCAAGCTCGCCAAGACGGTCCCTCGGAAGCCCGAGTGCCCGATCCCAGTCCCACTCTGTTTCCGAGACCGCAAGCCGAAGAAACGGGAGCGGGTCGCCGGGAAGCTCCTTCCGCCGACGTTCCGGGGCAATCCGGAGAGTCGGGATGTCGTGCTCGATAAGGACACGCTCACATTCATCCGCAAGGTAGTGAATCCTGTAGAGAACGGCTATCTCTCGGAACGAGGTTCCCGCCTCAGCCCAAGCCCTGACCAGTTTGGCTGCAAGGCGCGCCTCCTCATCCTCATCCTCGACCTCGAACAGGGTCAGCGGGGGGCTTTTTCTGATGTCCTTCGGCAACCTCGGGGTGCGTTGGTAGAAACGCCGGTTTCTGCCGATTAACGTGCCCGCAGCGTAGAGGAGGCCGGTCGAGCATCGGTAGCTCGTTCCCAGGGGAATTAAAGCAGCGTTGAAATCGGCCACGAACTGGTCAATGAACTTTCCATGAGATCCCCGGAAGGTGTAAATCGTCTGGTCCTCATCGCCAACTGCGAAAAGACTCAAGTCCGGATGGTGCAGCACATCGATCAGCCGGTACTGCGCGGGGTTAATGTCCTGGAACTCGTCAATCAGTAGATGGTCAAGCGATTCCGAAACCTCCGCGCGAACTTCCGGGAAACAGTAGAGCAATCTGAGAGCTTCGAGGAGGATATCAGAGAAATCCAGCGCACATCGAAGCATCAACTCCTGCTGGTAACTCCTGTAAAGATCAGAGATCTCCTCGTAGTGCTCCGGATCGACCCTCTCATCCCTCAATGGGAATGCGATATGAGCTTTGACGCGGTCAAGCAACTGTTTCAATCGACGAATCGAAACGACTTCCTCCGGAATTCGCTTCATGGCAAGCAACCGCCTTAGAAGCTGCTCGGTGGAATCCTCATCAAACACCACGGGTTCGCGCGCGAAACCCAGCAAATCGTAGTACTTCCTGACCAGCTTGTACGCCCATGCATGGAACGTGGAAACGGCAACCTCTGCAGCGGGCGAATCGGGATTGGCCGCCAGACGGCCCCTCATCTCGGCGGTCGCGCGATTTGTGTACGTGATAGCGAGGATTCGGGCCGGGTCGGCGCTCAGTTCTTCAGTCAAGTAGGCGACCCGCGCGGTGAGGACGCGCGTCTTGCCGGTACCGGGACCGGCGACCACCATGATCGCGCGGTCCGGGGACTCCACCGCCAACCGCTGAGCTTCATCCAGTTCCAGGGGCATAGGAGAGATTATACAGGTTTCTTGCCCATCGAAAAAATATGCATTAGTATTACTGTTGGCGCGGATATCTAATGCCGTCGGAGGTTCACTATGCGCTGTGTTGCGTTCGGTTTCATCGCTGCGATGCTGCTGGTTTTTTCGATCGGGTGCGGATCATCGGGCCATAACCCGATCTCCCCGGCCGCGGGGCTTTCTCAATAGGAAACAATCGTAGTCGAAAGACGTTCTTACCAGGCTGTTTACTTGCATGGCGCTATAGAATACCGTAGGATGTTTACAGGCTATCAAACAAAACCGGACAACAACCCAATCCGCATCTGGAGGCCATAATGCACAGAAAACTATACTGGATGGTAATGGTGACGGTTCTTGCCCTGCTCGCGATTTCGTGTTCGGGTTCGTCATCATCGCCCGTGCTCCCTGACCCCGTCGCTGCCGGCACGCCCGGATTGACGGCGGGACACATACCGCAGATTCAACAAGGCTCTCAAAAAGCCACGTGGGGTGTCTGGAATATCGCAATCGACACCACCACGTGGGAGGCTTCGATCGAACC
>CBDUXL010000211.1:0-6165 GCA_965371155.1 uncultured bacterium
GCGCCCACAGCGAGCATTCGGGGCAGGAGAGTCATCGCGGCGCGCTGCGGGACTATTTTCAGGGAATCATCCGCGAAACCAAGCGAGACATGCGCCCGGTAAATCCATGCAGCGATGAGTATCAGCGGCAGGAAGATGAGAAGCAGCCAGTAGAGCGTAGCTAAGAGCACTTCGATGCGTGGTGAGGCATAGCCGAATAGCGCCAGGCCCAGGTTGGCCGCCGCGATCATCCAGAAGAACGTCTCCCATCCCCTGAGCGCGCGGCTTTTCCAGATGCGGCGATAGGCGATCCGGAACAGTGCGCCGAAGCTGGATGATGGTCTTATGGGACGATTCCTATTGATCCTCATGCTCCCGTTTGATTTTCCAGCCTGCACACATGAGTCTTGATGACATCCTTTTGACACAATTTCTCATTCGGAGTTGCCCCAGTCGTAATTCTCGTACATGCCGTCGAGCCCGTTGGGAGGCGGTTCGTACATCGCAATCCGGCCGTAGCCGAAGTACCGATGTTGCCTTTGCGCAGTGCCCAAGCTAATTGTATGGCGCTTCCAGTTGTCCCCCATTTCGAAGAGAACGATTTCCGTGGCTCCCGAAAGAGAGGTTTTCAGGCAGGCCGACCATCGATTTCCTAAGACACCCTGACGTGCATTGGGCTCCGAAACGATTGTCATGCCGGTACTACCATCCAGAAAGAGGAGGTCACGCCTGCCCCTCGACGGATCATCGACCGGAATCGCAACAACTTCCCCGGCATTCCCAACTGAGAAAACGCCAGACACATATGAATGCACAGGCAATTCCACAAGGCGGGTCCAGCTGTCTTCCTCGATGTCGTAGCGCCAAAACACGCTCGGGTCCGTTGATCCGGTGATCACGCAGGTTGTTATCACCACGCTGCCGTCGGGCGATAGGGCATTTTCCCATATTGCTCCGACCGGAGTGTCCGGAGCGTGCCATGGAGGGATGCTCTGCGGATGAAAGACCGTGCTTCCGCCGAGAACCAGGTCCTCCAGTGTCAGAGCGTCCTCACCCAGGACCAATCTCCACCGCAGATTGTCTGAACAGGCGTATACCTCGTCTCCCTGGTATGGACGCGTGACAGCACGCAAGGCGAACTCATCAAGGGGTCGGGCGCGATAATCGGGGAACCTGAACCGGCGGCCGAGGCACGGTAGCGGTATAAAACTGCTGCCGCCTAGAAAAAGCGCTCCGTCATCCTTGAAGAACACATCTAGTCTCGACACGTCGTTTCCAGAGGTGCAGAGGGGGATCGGGCCGTGGTCAAGTGAGTAAAGCGTCAGTGTGGAAAGTGGATTTAGTTCCTCACCCTGAACAGCAATGATGGGCTGCCCGTTCTGTCCAGCGGAGTTGATCATGGTCCTGATCCGGCTTCGGTGAGTGCCGGCAATGAGTGACATGACCATCATGGCCAGCGCGAAGGCGATCAATGGTATGAGATAGCGCACGTATCTCATTGCTCCGGCCTCTCCCACTCCCGGCACGCGAGGATGTAGACGAAGGGAAAAGCGAAGATCTCTATGATGCCCGCACTCTGCATCCAAAACGGCCAGAGCATGTCATTAGTGCGCAGTATCGCCCCTAGTGTCCCGGCAAGAGCAGTTTGGTGTTGGTAGATGTGAGGGTGAGGCCCTAACTCACCAAGGTAGAAGACACCCAGGATTACCGGGACGAAATAGGCAAGCAAAAAGGGACCACCGCTTCGAAACATGCGACTGCCGACGAGGAAACCCCACATGATCGGCATGGAATACCATCCAACGAGTGCTGTAATCGAAAGTGCGACATTGGGTCCGTGGCCCCGTACAAACGCAGGGACAAAAACGGTATCGAGCAGGGTGAAGAACACGAGCAGGAAAGGTGCAATGAACTGAACCAGGGTTGCCGCTACCGCCGCCATTCGGGGAACGAAGACAAGGGATGTGACCTGCGGGATCGTCTTTAGCGATGCATCCGAAATACCGAGCGAGACGTGCGCACGGTATACCCAGACCGAAATCATCAGAGGGGGCAAGAGCACGATAACGAGCCACGCCGTTTCGACAACATAGTGATCGACCTTACGGAAATTGTAGCCGTACAGGATCGATGCAAGATAGACGGCGGCGATCGACCAGAACACCGCCTCCCAGATCTTCATCCAGCGGCTTTCCCAGATGCGCCTGTACGCCGATCTGAAAAGCGCCGAGAAAACGGAGCCACTGATGCCCCTTGTCTTGAGGTCGCCGGCCATTCTATAGGTCATTCTACTATGTCGGCACTCTGATACCCATCACCCATTCCAGCCAGGCCGTTCGGAGGTGGTTCGTAGAGGGCGAGTCCCCCTGCTACTTTTAGGAACAGGTCGTTTGGCAGAGCGAATTCGTATCTTTTCCAGTTGTCCTCCATGTCGAACATGACGATGGTGTTATCGCCGAGAAATTCTCCTTTCATACATCCTGCCCATCTGCGTCCCACAACCGGATGCTTGCCCTTGTCTATGGTTACGAGAGCATCGAGGGTTGCGCCGTCCAAAAACACCACGGAGTAGTCAGAGGGGGATTCCCACTCAGAAAGCCCGATGACAGATCCGCCAGCGCCGATTACTGACTGGCTCACGCCTGTGGACGTTTCGACGCGGCGCCAGTTGTCAACGGGCAGGTCATAAAGCCAGGTCTCCTGGGGCCCGTCATCAACCAAGTCATTGTACGCAATGATCAGCAGGATTCCTTCGGGACTGATCGAGAAATGAGCTGCTGGAACCACAACTTCTCTCTCCGCCCAGGGGGAATTGCCGCCAAGGTTCTTGACTGTGAGTTCGCCGCTTTCGGTATCTTCAATGGCAATCATGCTGGCAGACCACCAGATTATCCGATGTCCCACACAAGCCACCTTGTACCTGTCCGTTGGAAAGCCGAAAGGAGGAGTTCTGTCGGGGATAGGAACTGAGTGCCCATTGACGTTGGGGAATACTACTTCGAAGAAATCCTCAACATCCCTGCCGGGCCCGCGTCGCCACGCGCGAAATCTACCGTCAGCCATGAAGTACATTGGGTTAAGTGCTAGCTCTCTGCATCGTGGACTGAATCCTGCTGATTCGCCATTGAGAGTGTACAGCTTCAGGCTGCAATCCTTCGCCATCGGGTGGTTAGTGACAAGTATGGGCCAGCCATTTCGGCCCGCAGTGTTGATAACATCTGCGATAGCTCTGCGCTGGGATCCTGCAAGTCCCCATCCAATTAGTAGACTCACCAGGAAAGCGACGATCGGTATGAGGTACCGTTTTGACATTATCTTGATCTCGCCCCCCATAGCTTGCACGCGAGCAAGAACGCGATTATCGCGAGAATCAGGCCGGACAGTCCCGTCACCAATGTCCAGCGCCAAAACGGAGCGCCGGGAGCGGACATCACCGAAAAACCGGTACGCATCCAAGTGCCAAGCGTTCGGATATACCAGGCTGGCAAGCCCAGTAACGGTAGACAAGTTACGTAGCCCAGCAGGAATAGGCTCGGCGCGCGGCGGAAGATGGTTCCCCACAGAAATCCCCATGCGATTGGAAGCATGAGCCATCCGATCACATTACAGACTGCAAGCACCTGGAAGAAACTTGATACAAGAGTGCCGGAAGGCAGGACTAACCAGTCAGGATCCCATCCCTTCAGGTATGGGAAGTGCAGCAGATGCCCGATCGTGGCGTATTTCCATCGATCAAACGGGTGGATAAAGTAGCCATCGAATGTGTACTCGTGGGTGAGAACAAGAACGACAATCCACGGCCCGAAGATTCTGAGCCACGTGACCAGAATGGCAACGAAGCGGGAACCAAGCACTTTGAACGCCGCAACCGGGGCGGTTTTCATGAATTCATCGGCGGCTCCCGCAATCATATGCGTTCGATAGACCCAAGCCGGCACCACTAGAGGTGTGAGAATGAACAGAACCAGGTAGGCGACGATGAAGGCGCCCCTTTCGATGTAGAACAGGCGGTAGTCGGCAATTCGAAACCCCAGGTAGATCGCTAGAACAGTCCAAGAAAACACTTCCCAGAACCTAATTGCTCTTCCCGACCAGATTCGATTGAGCGAGTGGCTGTAAAGGGCCGAGAATGGCGAGGCTCGGTAGCGCGGGGATGTTGCTACTGCGGTGATCATTGTTGCGTTGTCCGGGTCGATTAGGATATCACACATTCCCTCGACCGACGCAAACGGGAGTTATTACATCGGACGCACAACGCGCGCAATCCCACAACAAGTTGTGGGTCACCGAGGGAATTTGCATAACAGCAATCCTCGGTGGCCCACATTTTAATGTTGGTGGATCCCACCGGGGGGTCATTCAGGTTTTGCAGTGGGAAACGTAGAAATGGGCGTACTGCCGTGCGCCCCTACCTCCGGGCGTACTGCCGTGCGCCCCTACGCCAATTCCACCATTTGGTGGCGTCTTGTGCCGACACCAAGCAGTGTAATCGGCACGCTTACCGCCTTGCTGATGAAATTCAAATAAGCCTGGAGAGGCTCGGGGAGTTTGTCGCCGGTTGAAAGCGTGCTCGTGTCGGCAAGCCATCCGGGAAGGGTCTCGAGGATCGGCACGATTCGTTCGCGCTTGTCGGGATCGGACGGCAGATACCTGATTCGCTCGCCGTCCAGATCGTAGGCAACCACGACCTTGATCTCGGCAAGCTCATCCAGAACATCAACCTTGGTCAGGACTATCTCGTCTAAACCATTGAGTTCCATCGAGTACTTGAGAAGAACCAGATCGAGCCACCCGACACGTCTCGGACGACCTGTCGCGGTGCCGTACTCGTTTCCTCGATCGCGTATCTTTTCGGCGAGCTCGTCTTTCATCTCGCTGGGGAACGGTCCCTCGCCGACACGCGAGATGTACGCTTTCACCACTCCGAAAACTCTGTCTATTCTGCCGGGAGCGAGTCCGGTCCCGAGTAATGCGCCTGCCGCGACAGGATGAGAGCTTGTGAGAAACGGGTAACTCAGACCGTAGTCGATGTCGAGAAGCGTCCCCTGCGCGCCCTCAAACAGGATATGTTTGCCTTCCTCAAGAGCCCCCAAGATCGTGCGAATCGCGTCACCAAAAAACGACTTGAGTTCGTCACCGATTTCGAGATATTCGTCCGCGATCTCCTCGGGGTCGCACGGCTCCGCGTTGTAGAGGCCGGTAAGCAGGGCGTTCTTCTCCTCACAGGCGTACTTGAGCCGCTCGCGGAAGGTATCGGGGTCGCTAAGATCGCAAACGCGGAAGCCGGAACGAGCCATTTTGTCTGAGTACACAGGCCCGATGCCTCTCTTCGTGGTGCCGATTTTGCCGCGGTTGTCGGATTCCGACCGCCTTTGCTCCTCCAGCTCGTCGAGGAGGATATGGTACGGCATGATAAGGTGCGCGTGAGGGCTGATAATGAGGTTGTCGCAGGGGAAACCGCGTGCCTGGAGAGATTCGATCTCACGAAGTAGTGCGGGGAGGTGGAGGACCATTCCGCTTCCGATAACGCTAGTTTTCTCAGGATGGAGGATTCCGCAGGGGAGGTGGTAGAGGTGAAAAACCTCCTCGCCTACCGCGACAGTGTGACCTGCATTGTTGCCTCCCTGACTGCGCACAACGATGTCGGCGTCGCGGGCGAGGAAGTCGACGACTTTCCCCTTACCCTCATCGCCCCACTGTGTTCCCACAACTACTGTGGCAGGCATGGGTCAGTCTCCCTTCAGGGGGCACCCCTCCGGGGCGCACAAGGGTGGTATGTTACGGGACGGGAGCAGTTGCGTCAAGCGTTCGTGGGAACAATTGCTCCCCCTGGTCCGTGATTCACAGGATGGGTGCCCGCTTCCGGGGAATCCGATGAGTTATCTGATATAATCGGGTCCATACGTATGCGCAATTCTGAGGAGTGATCTCTTGTGAAGGGCGTTATTACACAGCCAAAGCAACAGCAACGGGTAATTCGGGTCTTCATTTCCTCGACGTTCCGGGACATGAAAGAGGAACGCGAGGAGTTGGTGAAGAGGGTCTTTCCCAAGCTGCGCAAGATATGCGAGAAACGCGGGGTGATTTGGGGTGAGGTTGATCTTCGCTGGGGAATCACCGACGAGCAAAAGGCCGAGGGACAGGTGCTTCCGATTTGCCTGAAGGAAATCCAAGAGTGCAGGCCGT
>CBDUXL010000212.1:0-6162 GCA_965371155.1 uncultured bacterium
CGTGCCGTACCGGCTTTTTTTCTTCCCTGGGGGCGGCTGCTCTCGCGGCGACTTCGGCGAGGGTTTTCTCGCGGTCCCTGTAATAGGTGAGCGCGCCTTCCTGGGCCATCGCCTCGAGCTTTGGTCGTTCTTCCTCATCCAGAAGTTGCCGGACGAGTTTCAATCCGATGAACGCGTCCTCAGCATAGTAGACCCCGGGTTGATAAATCTTGTCGGAGCCGATCCAGCTTATCCGGCGAGCGAACGAGCGATTGATCGCCGCGCCGCCGATAATCACGGGGATCTGTAGTCCGACGCGATGAAGCTCCTCGACGCAGTACTCCATTTGTCGCGATGTGGTCACCAGAAGCGCGGAGAGGCCGATCACATCGGCGCCGTACTCCTTCGCGCGCGCGACGATTGTGGCGTTCGGTGTTTGCTTGCCCAAATCGAGGACATCGTAGCCGTTGTTCTGAAGGATTGTCTTGACAAGGTTCTTGCCGATATCGTGCACGTCGCCCGCGACAGTCGCGAGAAGCACCTTCCCTCGAGCGACTCCCTTTTTGGCGGGCATATACTTCTCAAGGTGAGCGACGGCGGCTTTCATGACCTCGGCGGATTGCAGGACGAACGGAAGGATGAGTTCGCCCTCGGCCATTTTCTCGCCGACTTCCTGCATTGCCGGGAGAAGAATGTCGTTCAGCACTTCCTCGGGTGAATGGTCCTCCAGCGAGCGCTCGACCAGGGTCTCCACGCCTTCCTTTTCGCGATGGAAGATCGCGTGACGAAGTCCCTCGGCAGGTGGTCTTTGAACGACCGGATGCGGGGGTGGAGCCGGGCTGGATTTTTTCTGCTGGAAATACTCAATATACTGACTGAGCGCCTCTGAATGGCGATCAAACAGCACGGCCTCGGCAAGTCTTCGCTCTACCGGAGGGATTGAAGGGTAGGGAACCACCTGTCCGGCGTGGACTAATGCGAAATCCAGGCCCCCTCTCACGGCGTGGTTCAGAAACACCGAGTTGAGAACTTTCCGTGCTGCCGGCGGAAGTCCGTAGGAGCAGTTTGAAATCCCGAGAATCGTGTAGGATTCGGGGAGGTCCTTTTTTATTTCCCTGAGACCCGCCAGTGTATCAATCGCCGCCCGGCGATATTGTTCTTCACCGGTCCCCAGAGTGAAGGTGAGGGGGTCGAAGATAAGTCGGTCGGGTTCGATGCCGAACTCGGTCCGGGCGAGGATGCTCATGCGGCGGGCGATTGCGCGTTTCCGCTTGACATCCATCGCCATGCCTTCTTCGTCGATAAGAAGACAAACCACAAGCGCGCCATGACGTTTGACCATGTCCAGGGTTATCCGCGCCCGATCCTCGCCGCCCTCGAAATTGATGGAGTTGACGATCGCCCGACCTGGAATTCGCTTGAGAGCACTTTCGACCACGTCGGGATCGGTCGTGTCGATCATCAAGGGAGCGGCGATACCGGCGGTAAGGCGGGTCACGACGCGTTCCATTAGCTGGGCTTCATCGGAACGCTCATTCGTGGCGAGCGCGATATCGAGGATCGCGGCCCCGTTATCGACCTGCTTTTGCGCGAGCGAGAATAATCCATCGAGATCGTCCGCGAGCACGTATTTCTTTGCTTTCTTCGATCCCTGCGCGTTGAGACGCTCACCGACAATCACAGGTCGTGGAATTCCATTCAAATCGACTGTGGCCAGGGGCGATGAGACAATGGATGGTGTTTTTAGGGGTCGGGGGGCGGGTTTCCATGTGCCTATTGCCTCGACGACCGCTTTCAGGTGCTCGGGAAACGTGCCGCAGCACCCGCCGACCATGCTGACTTTCAAGCGCCCGACGAATTCCTTGAGCGATGCCGCCAGCTCCTTGGGGATAAGAGGCCACTCAAGGCGGCCATCCACTTCGCGAGGCAAACCCGCATTTGGAATGGCACTGACCCACATCGGCGCCTTTTCCCCGAGATATCTGACGCTTTGGCGCATCTCCTCGGGACCGGTGGAGCAGTTGATCCCGAAGACGTCGATCCGGAGGTCCTGGAAAGCGGTAAGCGCCGCCTCGATGTCGCTGCCGAGCAGCATTCGACCGGATGCATCCAGTGTGATCTGCACAATCAGAGGGATATCCAGGTCGAGATCTCTCCTTAGCTTTTCAATTGCGTATACAGCCTGGCGATACTGGAGGAGATCCTGTCCGGTTTCGACAATCAGGCAATCGGCGCCGCGTGGATTATTGGGAGTTCCGTCGCCAAGCACAAGCGCGAAGGCCTGCTGGTAGAAGATCTCAGCTATCTCATCAAGGGGAACGGAGTCCATCTCCGGATCACCGGATGATGGGAGGCAACTAAGGGGACCGATTGAGCCTGCGACAAATCGTGGATGATCGGTCGTGTCGTACTTCGTGACTGTCTCACGGGCAATCTTGGCGGCTGCACGATTAATTTCGTCTGTTCGGTTCGCTAAACCATGCTCGGCGAGTTTGAGTCGATTGGCCTGAAAGGTGTTGGTTTCGATTGCATCGCAGCCAACCGATAGAAAGCCGTCGTGGATTTTTCCGACCGCATCGGGATGAGTGAGGTTGAGAATTTCGCTGCAATCCGGGTGACCTCCGAACGCGCTTTCCGGAAGGTTCAGAGCCTGAAGACCTGTGCCCATGCCCCCATCGAACACAAGCACCTTCTCCGGGATGCGCATCCTGAAGCGCGCGAATCTGTCGGATGCTCCGAGAAGCGCTGAGGGCGCGGAGAATATGTCGCTTTTTGGGACCATGTTTTGGTCGGGGTTTTCACTGACGACCGAAAAAATGCCACCTGAGTGACTCGGTCTCGAAAACTTCCTCCACTTCAGTGGAAGTGTCGTTGTCTTTCGCAAACCGGAGAATTTCTTCGACCTGCCTACGTCCTTCGCCGGGAGGCATCGCGGCCGCATCGAAGATAGCCCGACGCAGTTCCTCGACGCCCTCCTCGATGCGCCCGTCCTGGATAGCCAGGCGGGCCTTGGTCAGTCGGGCATCCAGCCCGGGTGATGGTTTGCCCATCGGTGTGCCCTCCTCTCCTCTCGGGGATGGTACTAATAAAGTCTCTCATCCTTGGCCATCTATTTCGCAGCCTTGATTCCGGCCTCATCGCGAAGGATATCGGTTACGTTGGTTTTCTCCCAGGAAAGGTCGAGGTCGGGACGACCGAAGTGACCGTACGCGGCCGTCTGCTTGTAGATCGGCGCCGCAAGTCCGAGAGTCTCGATAATCGCGGCGGGGCGGAAGTCGAAGTGCTTCTCAACCAGCTCCTGGATCCGGCCCTCGTTGATTTTGCCCGTGCCGAAAGTGTTGATATAGATACTAAGGGGCTTGGCGACGCTTATGGCGTAAGCGAGCTGCATCTCGCACTCATCGGCAAGGCCGGCCGCAACAACGTTTTTCGCCGCCCACCTGGCGGCATAAGCGGCGGATCGATCGACCTTGGTGCAGTCCTTGCCGCTGAAGGCGCCCCCGCCATGTCGCGCGTATCCTCCGTAGGTGTCAACGATTATCTTCCTTCCTGTCAGCCCGGAATCTCCCACTGGACCGCCGATAACGAACCGTCCGGCGGGATTGGTATAGATTTTGATGTCGTCCATCCAGAATTGTTTAGGAATCGACGGTTTGATGACGGTCTCGATAAGCCCATCACGGATTTCTTTGTTGGTGACACTCTCAGAATGCTGAGTGCTCACCAGCACCGAGTGCACCCGAACCGGCTTGCAATCCTTGAATTCAACACACACCTGGCTCTTGCCGTCGGGACGAATCCAGGGGAGAATTCCCTCTTTCAGGACCTGGGCCATTCGTCTTGTAAGGGCGTGGGCGAGCGAGATGGGCAGCGGCATCAGTTCATCGGTCTGATTGCACGCGTAACCGAACATAAGCCCCTGATCCCCCGCGCCGATCCGGTCATATGGATCGGAGTCTCCCGTGTCCCTGACCTCAAACGATGTCGACACACCTGCGTCGATATCCGGGGATTGCTTATCGACCGCGATCAGGACACCGCAGTTCTTGCCATCGAAACCGTACTCCGGGCTATCGTAGCCGATGTCGCAAATGGTCTTGCGGACGATTTCGCGGTAGTCGAACTCGGCTTTGGTTGTTATTTCACCCATAACCAACACGAAACCGGTGTTCGTGGCGCACTCGCATGCAACGCGGCTTTGCGGGTCCTGCTCCATGCACGTGTCCAGGATCGCATCGGATAGGTTGTCGCACATCTTGTCCGGATGTCCTGCGGTGACGGACTCCGATGAGAAGAAAAAATCATTGGGACTCATTATTCAGGCCTCCAATTTGCTTGATGCCACCCCAGAAGAGCCCGGGCAAATAAAATGCCCGCAGACGAGCCGGCGGACTTGGACGTCTCCTCGATCATCTTCCTGGACCCCCTCACCCTTCGAGTTCCTTAAGGGTTCTCAGGGCCCAGCGGGATTTGGCACCTTTTCCGTTCAATCGTACGGAAGGTTGCCGGGCGTCATTGGGCCAGTCCCTCAGCCAGCTCTCGATGAACGAAGCAAATCGAATTGTAAAGGATTAAGCGGAGGCTTGTCAATGAATAAGATGGGTTCCTGAATCTTAACCTGCGACAGCGACCGGAAGGCGCAAATCCTGGATATTTAGCTCACTTTCACTAAATATTCTTGCCAAATCCCGATTTTCCGTCCCGTTACAGTACCCTACAGGCTTTTACTCATAGTTGCGTTCTGATATACTTTCCTTGGCTCACTGGGTCTTGAGTAAGTACCCGGGTGGGTTGGTTATATCCAGGAATCTGGATCGAATCCTTTTCTATCTCAAAGGAGAGAGAAAAATGAAACGACAGTTTCTCATTTGTGCCACAATTGTACTTGTTGCCGCCATGGTTGGATGCTCCTCCGGCGCGTCCGACACACCGATCTCGCCGGATCCTACCGGCACTGATCTCACCGCGGCATCAGAGCCTGTTACCGCGCCGGAAGCTCTGCCGATAGGGCATTCGCTGCTGGGTTACTACGATGTTGTAGTCGATCCGGAAACGGCGGAAGTTGAGTTTGTGAAGCTCCGGACGGCGCAGTATCACTTCAACATGGTGCCCGTTCTGGAAGGGGCCGTGATGAACATCGGTCTCGCGGGTCCGCCTTCGATTTCGGGTGGAGTACTGGAAGTTGACATTGTCCTGACTCATCCGTTCGCCGGCAAGCTAAACCTGTCGGGATTCGACGTGAAGGGCATTTTCATCACCGAGGGAAGCGAAACAGGATTTGCGGACTCCGATATCGTAATCGCAGGGCCGCATGAACCACGACTCCTGAACGCTGACGGGTTTACCAGATGGTGGAATCCGGCGGAGTTCTTGAATCCGGGCATCAGCGGTTACAACGAAGGCAAGCTGGGAATGCCGCTGAATTCGGCAGATTGTGCCATCCTGAACGGGTTCAAACTCTTTGCCGATGATCTGGATGTGGACGAGTCGCTCAGCGCACTCGATCTCTCCCAGCGAGCACTGTTCATGGCCGGTTCCTCGAACACCCGGCATTATGAGATCAGCCTGGCCGGCGATTTCAAGTTCAATTACGCGGTGGACTGCAGTTGGGCCAAACCGGATCCGAATCCGCCGCAGAACCTGCCGGAGGACTTCCCTCTCGAGGCCAACCAACCAGAGGCGTATATCGCAGTCATCGAGACCAACAACACTCTCTGGTACGAGGACGGTGACTGGGGCGGAAACGTCAATTATAACGTCATCGTTCACGATTGGCAGACCGCCGACGGCATCGGTGCACTGACTATCGAGTGCCCCGGTGTGTTCAGCGAAACCACCTCTACTCCTCTGATTTCCACTGAGTTTACCAAGATATACCATTTTGATTTTATTCTCCCCGATCTCACCTCGTCCGATCCGCTGGACGTTCTGGTGTCGGTCGATGCGGGAGGCAGCTACGATACGGCCCTGACGGGTGTCGATAAGCCGCTCCGGGGCTACCATCGCCACATATCCGAGGTTTCCGATGAGGACCCGATCTACAACAAGCCGCCTGTGGCGATCATGGAGGCGACCACCGATACCGATATCTTCAAGGACGAGAGTGTCACTTTCGATGCGAGCGCCAGTTATGATCCTGACGGCATAGTAGTGGAGTACCTCTGGGACTTCAACGGCGACGGA
>CBDUXL010000213.1:0-6161 GCA_965371155.1 uncultured bacterium
CAACCCGTCTTGTAGGGGCGCACGGCTGTGCGCCTTCTTGGTCAGCAGACCCACAACAAGTTGTGGGCCACCGAGTACCTGCTATTTCGTCGATGATTCCTGGTTGAGCGCAATTCGGAGAGTATCCGGGCATGCAAAAAGGGGAGGTATGCCGCACCTCCCCCACGTTCGGCAAGTATCAGGCTCCTTGCCTTGAGCCTCTTCCTAGCAGTTTGAGAGTTGGGTTGGATTATAAGCGAGAATTTCCCTGTTAGCAAGCACTTAATCACCCAAATCGGAAGAAATGTCCTCTTTCCTCGGGAAGACATGCACGCGACCATGCCTTATACTTGTGCGCCGGGTTATGCACGAGTTCTTGCCGGTGATCTGCTCTCCGAATCGTCCGGATCGGCGCCTTCTGAGAGACCTGCTTCTGAAGAAGTGATCCAAAGAACAAGTTCCATGCCGAGAGAATCTCCATACAGAATCGTCTTTTTTGACAACGACGGGACTCTGACCGACAACCGCTCGACCTGGATCTACACGCACAAGCATCTTGGCACCTGGGAGACCGAGGGTCGTCGCCTTCTGGAGCACCATCTTGCGAACCGCACTCCGTACGATGAATTCGCGAAGGAAAGCGTCAAGCTCTGGACGGGTTTTCCGAAGGAGAAGTTTCTGGAGCGGCTTCGGACGATCGGTATCCGTTCCGGAGTACCCAAGGTTATCGCAGCGCTGAGAAAAGCGGGAGTCAAACTGGCTGTTCTTTCGAGTGGATTTGCGCTATGGCAGGAAATATGGAGAGAAAGGGAGGGTATCGAGTGGGACCACTACCACGCGAACGACATCCAGTTCGATGGGGACGGTATCTGCAACGGCGAGATCGTCATGCATGTCACCGACAACGTGCCGGGAATGGACAAGGGATCCTGGGTCGAGCGCATTTCGGAGAAGGAAGGCATCCCAAAAGAGGAGCGGGTGTTTATCGGCGACGGCTGGGGCGACATACCGGGTTTCGAGAAGTGCGCATTCGGTGTGGCGATCGATCCCAGTCAGGACGACATCCGCGACGCCGCGAAGCACGTGCTGGGCCCGAATGAGTTTGTGAGGTTGCTGGAGATCCTCGCCCCGTAGGGGCGCACGGCTGTGCGCCCGCTATACTGAAGTCACCGTATGCCCGCCTCTCTCATTTCCAGCATTTCATTCATTCCGCCCGGTGGGGGTTCGTACATGCCGAAGCCATACCCAGTCATCCTGAAGAACCCTAGAACATGTTCTGCGAAGTTGTCATCCATATCGATCAAAACGAAATTTCCTGTGCCGCCAGGCATTACTTGGGTGATGAGCAGACCCACGATCCATCTATCACCGATGACAACTGCCCCAATCCCCTGAGTCGTGTGTAGTGTCTGCCCCGTGCACCCGTCGACGAACTCGCAGATAGGTGCAATACTCGCGGATTGGGAATAATCGATGATTTCCCTCAGCCCAACAATCCTGCCGCTAGGTCCGATAAATGGCCTCATCTGCTCATCTCTCTCGAGCAGACGTGTCCATGATCCGTCAGGCAATTCGCATCTGCACAGAATCAGACGACCGCTGGTCAGCACTTGTGCGGCAAATATAACGGAGCCATCAGGCGAAACATCATAGCGCGTGTATTCCTCATCTTCAACGTCGGCAAAGGCAGGCTGAACTCTATCGGGGAGCGCAAGACGTTCAGTGGTTGCCTGGTCAAGCAGAATCAGCTTATCTTCTTCTTCGATAGGCTGCCATCGCGAGTACCCGAGAGTCCACCATAGTTCCTGCGGGGACGGCTCAGCGATGCTTGAGCGACTTACAAGCTTCGGCGTGAGCGCAGGGAATTACACAAGCCACGCGGAGAGCGTGTTCTCACCACTACCGAAGATCCAGAGATCGCCACATTGCGCAAAAGCCGGGATTATGTCCACTTCCATTTGACCGGTGGGGATTTCAAACAAGTCGCCGTCCAGAGATGCGATCTTAACGACGGGACCGTCCCCTATATCCCGATTGTCCCAAACTACAAGTATCGGCTGCCCTTCGCGTCCGGCTTTGTCAAACATCCTCCTGACCGCTTGACGCTGTGCAAGTATCATTCCGTACGCGACAGCGAGGCTCACAATCAGCGCGACCAGCGGTATGAGATACCTCCATCTCCTCATGCCGACCTCCTTCCCCATGTCCAGCATGCCTTGTAGAAGAAGTAGAACGACAGGACAATGCCTGAGAGGCCGACCGTCAGCATGATCGTCCAGTACGGTTCCGACAAGCCTATAAAGAGTCTGTGGAATCCCAAGTGAACCATAAGCACAAGGAGTGCCGGCATAATCAAATAGGAGACGAAAGCGAGCAGGAACGGCCATCCTTGTTGATGAAACCGACTACCCCACCAGAATCCCCATGTGAGAGGCAATGTCACCCAACCTAACCATTGCAGAATGGCCAATAGGTACACTGCAAGATGCTGCCATACCGGGAGAACTTTCAGTGATCCCGAGAGGAAGAGTTCGCCTTCGGCGGATATGAGCATCAGGTGAAAGGCGACCAGACCTAACCATGTCCGACAGGGTCCAATAGCCGTGAAGGATAACTGCTGACCTATCGCTGCCACGAGGATAAACACCCACGGCCCGACCAACTGGAACCAGGTCAGCAAAACTGCACACATACGAGGCCAGATTACCTCGTGTGGTCTTAGCGGGACATTCCTGAGTGCCGCATCTCCGATTCCCACCGAAACGTGTGCCTTTAGAACCGACCCGCCAATGACAATGGGCGTCTGTATCAGCATCATCCCGTAGCTTACCCGTGCCCAGAACTCGAACTCAGTCCATGTGAGACCATAGAACGTGAAGCCTATGTAGACCGCCGCAATTATCCAGAACAGGATTTCCAAGACGGGATTCGCTCGACCGGACCAGATCCTCCGGTAGGCGTGGGAGAAGATCGCCTTGAATGGGGTGTCGGTCATGTTCTACCGATCGGCAAGGATACAAGAAGCGGTTGAGTGTTTCTATGTTTGTGGGAATGGCTCGCCAACTTGTTTATCCATGCCGCTGCTGGTACTATTTGCCTTCCAAATCCACCTCCCGGCTGTCCGCCGGGTGAAAGGAAATGCGTGTGGAACACCTACCGGCGGCGATAGACCGCCTGAAAGAACTTGGCTGCGATTACGGGGACGCCCGCTGGGTCGAGACCAAGAACGAGACGATCATCCTTCGACAGGGACGTCTCGAAGCCGTAAACCGCATGGTGGACAGCGGCGTCGGCGTCCGCGTGATCGCGGACGGCGCATGGGGCTTCGCCGGATGCGCGTCAGTCAACGAAGAGGACATTGTCGCCACTGCTGAAACCGCGTTCCGTATCGCGAAGGAAAGCGCTACGACGAAGCGGGAGGATGTCAGGCTCGGCGAGGTGGAGATCTACCAGGACAGGTACGAGACCCCGATCGAGAAGGACCCGTTCGATGTCCCCCTGCCCGACAAGATCCAGCTTCTGATGAAAATTTCCGACATCCTCCATGCCCGGGACAAGATCGTATCAAGCGAAGTTTATTGCGGTGCGCTCCATATCGACAAACGATTCATCAGCACCGAGGGTGCCGATATCGCGCAGCATACCGTGGAATGCGGCGCCGGTTACGAGGCAATTGCGCAGGATGGGGACGAGACTCAGAAGCGCACGTTCCCCAACAGCTTCCGCGGCGACTGGGCCGCCCGGGGCTGGGAGTTCATCGATGAGATGAAGCTTGTCGAGAACGCTGAGCGCATTCGTGATGAGGCTATCGTTCTTCTCACCGCCGATGAGTGCCCTGCCGGAAAGCGGGACATCATAATCGGCGGAAGCCAGCTCGCGCTGCAGGTGCATGAATCGTGCGGGCATCCGATAGAGCTGGATCGAGTGCTCGGAACCGAGATCAGCCTTGCGGGAGGATCGTTCCTTCAAACCGACCTGATCGGAAAGCTCAAGTACGGCTCCGACATCGTCAACATCTATGCCGACTCAACCAGTCCCGGCGGATTGGGCACATTCGGCTACGATGACGAGGGCGTCAAGTCGCTACGGACCGACATCATCAAGGACGGGCTTTTCGTGGGATACCTTTCGAGCCGAGAGTGCCAGGCGATCACCGGGCATCCGGCCAACGGTGCCATGCGCGCGCACGGCTGGCGGAATATGCCCCTGATCAGGATGATGAATATCAACCTCGAGCCCGGCGACTGGGAGCTTGATGACCTCATTGCCGACAGCAACGGCGCGATTTACATGGACAGCAACAAGTCGTGGTCCATCGATGACCGCCGCGTGAATTTCAAGTTCGGATGCGAGATCGCGTGGGAGATCGAGGGCGGCAAGCTCGCGCGGCCACTCAAGAACGCGGCCTACACAGGCATTACAAACGAGTTCTGGAACGCCTGCGACGCGATCACAAACGAGAAATACTGGCACATCTGGGGTATTCCCTCCTGCGGAAAGGGCGAGCCGATGCAGTCGGCGCACGTGGCGCACGGTGCATCGCCCACAAGGTTCCGGCGGATCGATGTTGGAGGTGCAGCATGACCGAGACAATCGGCAAAACCAAGATCATCGGCAAGGAGTTCTTCTTCGAGCTGGCCGACGACATAATCAGCAAGTGCGATGATGCAGGCTGCGAGGTGGTTTTCTACCGGGATTCAGGTGGGCTGACACGTCTTGCGAATTCGATCATTCATCAGAACGTTCATGTCGACCAAACGATGGTGAACATAAGGGTCTCCAGGGGGGACAGGATAGGTACAGCCGGCACGAACCTGCTGACTTCGGAAGGGCTTTTCGATTGCCTTTTCAATGCCCTTGAAATAATGAAAGCGTCGGAGCCACTGGAGGGCTTCCCGGGTCCCGCCGACAAGGCCGAGTATCGCGCTACCGAGACCTTTGTTGAGGCGACAGCGAACTGGGGCCCCGAGCAGCGCGCGAAGGTCGCTCGTGATGCGATCGCCAGGGCCGCAAAGGACAATCTCACACTTGCCGGAGCGATTAGTAGCAGCATTGGTGAGATCGCGGTCGCAAACTCAAATGGCGTTCGAGGGTATCAGCCTCTTACATCGTTCAGTTGCAACTTCGTTGCAATGGACGGAGAGGGTGATGACCCACCCAGCGGCTACGCGGCACTTACGGGCCGTGATGCCGAGACTGCGGACTGGGAATCGACCTACGATCGCGCATGCAGGAAGGCCGTTCTGGCGAGAAATCCCGTAGAAATCGAGCCCGGCGAGTACGATGTCGTCCTGGAAGCCGCTGCATTTACGGAGCTTCTGGAGTGGTTCAATTACATTGCGCTGAGCGCAAGGAATGTTCAGGATGGAAGGAGCCCTCTGGCCGGACGATTCGGCGAGCAAATCACCGGCAAGAATGTCACGATCGTTGACGATGCTTACGGGGCTCTTATTCAGGGCATACCTTTCGATTTCGAGGGCGTTCCCCGCAAGAAACTAACGCTGATCGATCACGGTGTGGCCAACGAAGTCGCCTACAGCCGCTATTCAGCGGTTCGAGACAATGTCGAGTCCACCGGGCACGGTTTCGGACCGGGACATATGCCATCGGATTCGCTTGCGCTGAACGTCCGAATGCTCCCGGGTGATCATTCACTCGATGAGCTGGTTGGGATGTTGGAGCACGGAATCCAGGTCACGCGGTTCCACTATGTTAACGGGCTTCTGGACACGCGCAGGGCCGTCATGACAGGCATGACGCGCGATGGAGCATGGCTTATCGAGAACGGCAAAATCAAGCACGCTATTAAGAATCTCAGGTTCACAGACAACATGCTCGAAGCATGGAGCCGAATTGATGGCATTGAAAAAGACCTGCACCCATGCGGAGCCTGGTGGAGCGCCGTCGGCAGTTACGACGTGCCGGCTGTGTTGATTCGGAAGTTCAAGTTCACCGGCAAGACCGGAAAGGGATCGTAACTGATCCAATCGAGAGGGTAAGACTCCTGTCGAAGACGAGATGGGAGGGCGAAGCTTCCGCTGAGCCGTCTAATGAGATCGACGCGGATCGGATACGGTCCGTTTTCTTGCTCTCATTGTGATGGGAGGGCGAAGCTTCCGCTGAGCCGATTTGTGAAAACGTCCATACAGCCTCGCACTGAGCGTTTTGGCTCAACGGTAATC
>CBDUXL010000214.1:0-6130 GCA_965371155.1 uncultured bacterium
GCGGGAAGTCCGTAAAGGTGCACAGGGATGATGCCTACAGTCTTCGGGGTGATTGCGGCCTCAACTGCCGAGGGATCGAGATTGAAGGTTCTTTCATCGGCGTCGCAGAAGACCGGCCTGGCCCCAAGGTGGCGTATCACCGATGCCGAGGCGAAGAACGAATACGCGGGCGTGATTATCTCATCTCCCGCTTTCACCCCGAGCGCCTCGAGCGACATCCACAACGAATCGGTTCCCGAGCCGGTGACTGACGCGTTTTCAGTGTCAAGGAAGTCCGCGAGTTCCTCTTCGAGAGCCCTTCCCTCGGGACCGTAGACCCACATCCCCGACTTGAGCACGCGTCCAATGGCGGCGGAAATTTCTTCCTCCTGCTCATCAAAGCTCCTAGATGGAGCCATGAGCGGAACTTGAGGTGACGCAGTTTTGCTCCGGTTACCGGGTACCATTGCGATGGGTAGTATGCTTTGGTATCGCGGCGATTGCAATACTGCCCCAAGGGTGTTCGCCCTCCCTTTTGTGAACGCATCCCCACCTTCGGACGGACATTAAGAGTAGCTGCGCGTAGCGGATTTCGAGAGGTGAACATGCTCTTTTTTCCTTTCCTGAGAATAGATACAAATTCCTCGCCGAAATCGGCGCCGGCAGGGGAGCGAGCCGAGCTTGCCGAAACCGTCAAGTCGGCCCGGTTAGCCCTTGCGGAAGGAGTGCCGGATCGGGCACTCAATCTTGTGGCGCCGTGGCTTACCGATGATGAAAGTCCGGTCATTGCGTTACTCATTGCAGGACGGGCTTTGACCGCTCTCGGGCGCTACCCGGAAGCGCTTGGCTACCTCGAGCAATACCTTCGTGAAAAACCCCGCTGTCCCGAGGGACTGCTTGCCGCCGGCATGGCGGCGGCTCGGTCAAGAGAGCTTGCCAGGGCGGTCGACTGGTTCAATCGCGCGGCCCATTCGCTCAGCGGCAAGGCCCGCGAGCTGATCGAGCCGTTCGTCCTTACCGAGCAACCTGACCCACTGGCGATCGAGGAGCTCATTGTTGAGGTCGAATCCAATCCCGGCGACAGGGACCGCGCTCTAGCGCTTGCCTGCGCCCTGGGTCGAGGTGGTCATTTCCGGGCGATAGAGCGATTCCTGGGAGTGATCGACCGCAATCCTTTCCCCGCCGAAATTTCGTGAACCAGCCAAGATCTTTTCTTTTGTGGAACCCGGCTACAGGTCCGCTTGCTGACGCGCGCGGTTCGGATCCGATGAGTGTGACACCCCCTGTCGCACAACAGCGAAATGCAGTCCCAGGCTACAGAACAAGACATAACCAGCAAAACTAGGGGACACCTCTTTTCGTCCTCGAAAAGCAGGTGTCCCCGCCAGTCCCGGGAAATGCGTTCCCCGGCTACAGGTCCGCTTGCTGACGCGCGCGGTTCGGAATCTACGGGTGCTTCCTGCTCCTGATATGTAACGGTAACGCCCGCCAAGATGGCGGGCGTTCTGAGGATGGGAGGGGGGTATTTCTTTCGCGTTTTTTCCGCAGGATCACCTGCGGTAGATTCCCATCACTTTGGGCTACATATTGAATTGTCGACAGATTTCGTTAGAAGTTTCGACTCCATCCCGAATCGGTCAGGATCAAAATGACACCGTCCACAAAGCTGTCCGGAGCACCGTAGTAGAACTCTATGCCCTCCTCGAGTGGCTCATAAGGGAAGAACGGCGGAATGTCGACGCCGGCTGCATCGGGACCACCCGCGCCGAAAACCTCGGGGAGCATGAGTGGAACATCATACGGGAAGTTGACATCGGGAAGAATCCTGTGAGAGTAATTCAGCCCCTCCCCGGTGATTCGGTAGATATCGATTCCCAAGGTGCCCTGATGGCCGAAACCACCCAGCATGTATCGGGAGTAACTCTGGTAGGGGAAATCCCTCTTTGTGCCGGTCAGTGTAGTGGGCAAGTCGGCCATATTCACGGAACCTTCAGCCCGGTAGAAGAAGGTGCCCGGGATTGTCACATGCCTGGGTTGACCGGAAGCGCCCATGAATCCGCCGTACTCACCGTAGTTGATCATCGTGGGGAGACCGGCTTCATTGATAGTCTCTGCGAGCTCGTCAATTGTGGTTTCGAACAGGATCGGGTCGTCGACAGTGTTCAGCATAATGGTCCCATCGACGCCGAACCGTGGATCGCCCGATGCGGGGGTCAGTTCATCGCCGCCTGAGGCCTTCAGGTAGACACCTCCAAGCTGCTGATCCACGAAAACGTTCTTAGGATAGGTGCTTATGTAGGCGTACCTAATCAGGGGGTCGAAGATGGGCTTGTAGTCCGGGGGGATTAAGTCAACATCCGGATCATGCCAGGGTTCCCTGACATAGAACACAGGCCATGAGTTCCGGTTGCCTCCCAGAAGGTATGCGGGATACTCGCCTTCGTCGGTGTTGTAACGCTCGATCGCTTCCTGAATGACATGGAGAGCCGCTTTGACCTCGCTCTCCTTGGCCTTATTTCGTGCCTTCGTCATGTTTGGTATGGCGATGGCAGCAAGGATGCCAATGATGGTTATTACGACCAGCATCTCAACGAGTGTGAAACCGCGATTGGATTTCATGAGCTTACTCCCTTTTTTCGGTAACGGATGCCCTTTCGCTAAGGAATATGATATCAATCAGGATGGGTTAGGTTCAAACCGCACCCTGGCGGCGGACTGTAGCAATATCGCGCTGATCGAGGTTGGGAAGATAATTTGGAAAACACGACCCGCGCAGACAGGAGTGCCCGCATGATCATTATCCCATGCTACCCGCATTTCGTCAAGATTGAATCAAGGAACGGATGGGCGGCAGGAGGGCAATTTCCCATCCTGAAAGGATCGTGAAATCTGTTGCCTAAGAGGAAAGCCGGTGCTAGAATTGCGCCCATTCGCAAACGGTTGCCGTTCGCAAGCAAACGCAAGGAGATCGAGCATGGCCAGCAAGGAAAACCGACTTCCCGATAATGTCCCCGGGAAGTACTACGTCGATGATGCCTGCATCGACTGCGACGTCTGCAGGCAGTCTGCGCCGGACAATTTCGGCGCGAACGAAGACGGCGGCTATTCCGTCGTTGTCAAGCAACCCGAAACGCCTGATGAGGAGGATCTCTGCCGGGAGGCGATTGAGTCCTGCCCGGTTGAGGCTATCGGCGACGACGGAGAATGAGCCGGTGCGAGAAAGCGCTTTGTAGCCCTCGCCGGAGAGGGCTTTTCTTGTTTGCACCGAATGTGGGAAGAAGAGTTCGGGGAGCTTCAAGGCACTAGAAAAGACCCGTTAGGGACCGGACTGCCAGGTGTCTATCAATCGGAGACAAAGGAACTCCCGCCTGGCGATGGGGGTTTTCAAACACCTCATTTGTGCCGACAAGGATGCCCGCGATCACAGGCAAGAAAAAACAGATCGCGGATGCGCCCACACTCACAAGCAGGATCGCACAGTGGCGAGAGGTGTGCCCCTAAAAAAAGAGAGTCCGAGAAATGGGTTGCCGCGACGCAGTCTCACATGTACAATGCCCATCACACTCGGTCCAGCGAGTCAACCCATGTCCGATGACATCCCGACCAATGCGAAGAAGTACTACGACGAGGCGGTAACTATCCTGCAGGAGGATATCGCCCACCGTCGCACGTTACGCGGCACCGACCAGGTGATTGCCAACCTTGGGAAGGCTGTCGAGGAGCACCAGAAGTACTTCGAAGCCTGGCGTCTCATGGGTGAGGTTTACATGGGAACCGAGCAAACTCTGCTTGGATACCTCGCTCTCAAACGCGCTCACAAGCTCAAGGAGGACGACGTTGGGGCTGCAGTCCTTCTCGGAGAGGGCGCGCTTGTTCTCGGTCGGCCGAAACTCGCGCTTGAATTTCTCAAGACAGCTTTGGAGGCCGAGGAGGTTCCGCTCGCCGCCCACAAACTCAAAGCACTTGCATTAGCGGGAGTTGAAGAATGGGAGCAGTCACTTCGGGCGTTCGGTGAGGCGCTCGCGGGTGACCCATCCGACGGCGGCATGCGTCGCGAGTGCTCCAAGGTCCTTTCGGAACTTGGCTATCGGAAGGAAGCGGCGAGCGTGCTCGCCGACTACCTCGACCCGTTCCGCGATTTCATCGATAACCAACAGGTGATACTCGACACCTCCTGGATGATGCCCTACGGGTCGGTGCTGGATCGACTTGCTCCCGGCTCGAGAAAACGCACGAAGGGTCATGAGGTTATCGCGCGGGCGGAGGACTATCGTGCATGGTACTCGCTCGGGAATGTGTTCCTCGATGGCGAGCAGCATGAGGCCGCTGCAGTGTGTTTCAAACGCGCGCTTAGAATCCATCCCGACTACTCCGACGCGCTGCACAACATGGGAATCGCGCTCGAGGAGATCGGAAGGCGGGAGGAGGCCCTTCAGTTGTATGAGGCTGCAATGGAGGCGGACCCCGAGGCACCGGAAGTCTACCTCTCGATGGCGGAACTCCTGGAGGAAATCGAGCCGGAGGAAACAGACGAGATTGTAATCAACTACTTGATGTACTACCGCCTCGACCCCGATGCGGAGGGTTTCGAGGAACAGGAAAACGAGCTGAGAGAAATGCTCGGCCCATCGCCTGATGTCTCCCAGGAACTTCTGCTCGCGCATGTGTACCTGCTCAGGGATGAAATTGCGAAAGCCGAGACCATTCTTCGGACCATGGAAGCATCCACTGGGGACGAGGCGACCCTCCTATGGCTCCAGGGTCGAATTCTTCAAGAGAAGGGCGCAAGCCAGGAGGCTGAGAGAGCGTTCCGAACCGGGCTGGAGATTGCAGGCGATAACGATAGTGAGGAATCCCTGGAAGAGGACGATGTCGAGGCGAGGCTTCGCTATGATCTCGCAGCTCTACTAGCGGACTCGGATCGCGAGGAGGAGGCAAAGGTACTCCTGATGGAGGACCGGGATCTCCTGGACAGCGACGGGCTGTCGTTACTCGCGGACCTTCTTGTGGATGACAATCCTCAGGAGGCTGAAAAAACCTGGGTGCAGGCACTGGATCTCGATCCTGAGCACTGTGACTCGCTCACGGGCCTCGCGGATCTTAAGATCAGCCAGAAGCTGCTTGAGGATGGGATAATCCTGCTTGAAAGGGCACTGGGAACCGATCCTGACGATAAGGAGATCCCAGCTCGTCTTGCCGAACTGTATCCCGAGATCGGCGCCCCGGAGCTGAGCCCGTCTAAACAGGAGGCCAGCGAGCCCCTGATGGAGAACCTCTAGCCGATCTTAGAGCACTTACTCTGTGATTCCATTGCTGGAAACATTCATTCTGGACGGGTGCGGGAGTTCGGTTCCGCCGAAGTAGCTGGTCGAGAGCCCACCTTGTGAAATATTTAACAATCCCCGCTCTCGCGCAACACAATGTCTTGAAATGGGTCCACCGGATATGGTAGAATTAATAACGATAAGGCTCTCTAATTAGCGTCTCATTGTTTGTACAGTAGGTACTTTGTGTCGGCGTCCCCATTGTCGAGGAGTGGTGAGTTTTTTCGCTCTCCGTTAAACAGAGATGCTTTTCCATGACTCAGGGCCATGGGGCGCATAATTCCCGCCGATTAATAACACCCATTCGAGTGGAGCCGACACTAATAATGGATCGGAGGAAGAAGATGACCCTGAAGGAACCGCAGGAGAAGATCAAGAAACCGGAGAAGGCGAAGAAGAAGGACCCGTTCGTTGATGGCGTATACATGCCGGAATGGCGGAAGAGAGTAGAAGAAATACGCAAGGTCAAGTACGTCACCAGGCTCTCGCAGGTGCCACAGATCACGGATGAGGAGCGCGAACGCCTCCAGCGCGTCTCCAGCGTCTTTGGATTCAGGACAAATACCTACTACCTCTCGCTCATAGACTGGGACGACCCGAATGATCCAATCCGGAGAATCATCATCCCACGGGAAGTGGAGCTCGAAGATGAGGGACTTCTCGATGCGAGCAACGAGCACGCGATCACTGTCGCTCCGAGTTGCGAGCACAAGTACACCAGGACCGCGCTGATTCTGATATCCAACGTTTGCGGTGCCGTGTGCCGGTTCTGTTTCAGGAAGCGAATCTTCCTGAAGGACAACAGGGAAGTTTCCCCAAATCTCGAG
>CBDUXL010000215.1:0-6113 GCA_965371155.1 uncultured bacterium
CAATATCAAGCTTCAGGGACTGCTTGAATTGAGCCTGCGCCTGGCTGAAATTTCCCCTCAGCATGTGAGTCTGTCCAATGGAGGTTCTGAGTCTGCTTTCGCTGATTATGTCGCCATTCTCGATGGCGATACTAAGCGCCGGATGCATGATATCAATCGCCTTATCGTAATCTCCACGGAGCTTGTATATATGGCCAATCGCGGCACTCCATTGAACTTCGCTGTTTCGGTCGCCGATCTCCACGGCCAAACTATGCGCTGTTGCCAGACATTCCAGAGCGTTGTCATGGTCTCCTTGCTTCGATGTTATCTCGCCGATATACCCTCGGAAGATCCCTTCACGTCTCCGATCCCCCGTTTCCAGGGTGAGCGCAAGTGCTTCCTCCAGCCACTTGAGAGACTCGTCGAAATCTCCGGTGCGCAAATGTATCAGGCCTATCTGGCCCCTGTAATCGCCCTCACTCATC
Organism: uncultured bacterium; assembly: GCA_965371155.1. Lineage (GTDB taxonomy): Bacteria > JAJVIF01 > JAJVIF01 > JAPKYR01 > JAPKYR01 > CBDUXL01. Next base: position 468 of record CBDUXL010000215.1, read on the forward strand.
CTGTCGCCCCGGGCGACTGCCATTTCAAGAGCCTCCTCCGCATGCACCAGAGCCTCAGAAGGTTGGCCAAGCCTTATCTGACATCGCGACAGAAGGCCCGCAGCCCGCATTCGGTCATCGTCCCCCCCGACTTCTCGTGCAACGTCCAGCTCCTGACGGTGAACAGGCAACAGAAGATCGTAACGCCCCCATCTCTCCAACATCTCCGCGAGACACACCTCGTCATAGAGAACGCCCTTCGCTCGAAGGATATCCTTGAATGAGAGCGCGTGAAATACAGCCAATCTCAAGTGCTCTACATCACTCGGATTCTTCGTGCTGCGATTCCACGGTAGAGAGGAGTAATGCTTAAAAATCCGCTCGTGCAGAGCCTGCGGATTCTCCGTGCAATTCGCGGCGACCTCTCTTACAAGCGGATGCAATGAATACAGGGGCGGGTCGGCATCCGTATCCATCTGCATGAGCGAACGAAGGTACAACTCATCAAGAGCCAGGTAAACATCATCCGATTCTAATTCCGGTCTGAGCGCCCCGATTGCATCCCCGGTCTCCGCTCGGAGCAGAATGGGCATTGCGGTTATGAGCGCGTACTCTGCGTCGGGAAGGCTGTCGGGATCAATCACGTTCTCAAAAAGGACATAAGGATTGCGCGAAACATCCGGGCAGCGACGGACCGCGTCTATGATGTCGCCGGCTCGCGACAATCTCCCCCCGTAGCTTGGCCTTCTCATCACAGCGGCAGCCATTGCGCTTAGCGCCATTGGATGTCCCTGCAAGAGCTCGTACGCTTCCCAGAGAACCCTGTCGTCGTCTATAAGGCCCATCTCGCGCATGAGTTCGACGCCTTCCTGTTGGGCGATTCCATCAACCCTTCGGAATTCAGCCGCCGGTTCATGGAATTTCGGGACCTGGCGCGAAGTGACAATTATTGCCGAGTTCCCGCCCAGGAACGCCCTGAACAATTCCGGCCAACGATCGTCGGCAAATGTGCCTGCCTCCGCCGAGACATCAAACGTGTTATCGATGTTATCGAACACCACAAGTGTAGGACGTTGCGCGAGTCGCGTCCTGAGGAGATTCAGGAGCACAATGAATGCGGAAACATCTGGACCCACCGGCGGGACATGCCCGTCGTTGGCTATGGTGACCAGTTGAAGAAGAGTGGTTTCCGGATCAGAATCCCCGGCAATTTGACACCAGATGAATCGATCGAATTCCCCCTGCCCCTCGTCTGCGAACTGTGAGAAAACAAGCGCGGCAAGTGTGCTCTTCCCGATTCCTCCCTGACCGAAAAGGCAAAGGAATTCCGAACGGTCGGATGCGATATTCTCCGCGCATTCATCTGCCATCGCGCTTCGTCCGAAGATACCCTTTACCGAAGGCTTGAAACCCAGAACGAAGACCTGGTTGCCCGTCACCGCCACGCGTCCACCAAGGAATTGAAGAATCCTTTCGGTGGATCGGGCCTCCTCCCTGAGCTGCGCAGGAGTCGGCATTCGGGGTGCGTCTTCACCTCTGGGATAAACGCCCATTCCCTGAAAGCCTTCAATTACCTGGGGGAGGATTGCAGGAACCCCGTCACGGGGAACACTCAAGGACGTATGCGTGCCAATCGCCTGCCGCCACATTGGTTGCTTCGCTATGAAATCGGCGTGCGTTATCTCGTACATCACCGGGAGAAACGGTTTGCCGCAATCGTGCGCCCGTTCAACTTCTCTGGAGACCTGGTGGGAGTCGACTGAGGTCGGGGATACCAGCAGCAAAATAGCCTGTGAGTTTTCAATGGCCTGGCCGGTCTGTATGAGATAGGAAACGCCGGGTATGCTGTCACGCTCATAATACCAGGTGGTATATCCGGCCTGCTCCAGACCCTCCGCAATATGGAGCGCCACCCTCGCATCCTCTTCAACATGGCTGATGAAAATGTCCCTCATGGACGCTACACTCCCCGTCCCTGAAGCCGGACTTAACACCGTTGCACTACTTGGAGCAAGGGAGATTATACAAGAGGAGAGAAAGGGTCACAACGAGCAGGACGACAGGGGGATCGTCAAACAACCAGGTGCGACATCTGCACACAAAAGGAAATATAGGCAAATAAGGACCCCATACGCCGTAGCCTTGGCGAACGCGCATTACCAGTAGCCATCAGGCATTAGTTTGATAAGAAACGCATCAACAACGCCGGACGACGTATGGAGCTCGGTCGCGTCATCATCAGGATTGAAGTCGATTGTTCCCATGAATGCACCAGGAACGTAGATATGGCCGGAGTCGTCGACAGTGCTTCTGATCTTTTCGACAATGAATGCACTGTTTTGCCAAATTCTTGCCCAGCAATACGAGCCTGATTGCTCAAACTGACTCACATTGAGAGAGGAGAGCTCGCCCTCCGAGTCGTAGATGTCCTCCCCATCACCGGGATCCAGGTCGACATGAAGCCCGCTGAAACCACCAGATGTCACGATATTGCCGGACGCATCCGTTGAGACCGAGCGAGAAAAATCCGGTTCCGTCCCCCCCCATGTTTTCGCCCAAATGAATGCACCGTCGGAGTTGAACCTGCTCAAGTAAGCATCCCACCAGCCTTGCGAGTAATGCTCATCGGTGGTTCCCTCATCAGGATCGAAGTCGACGGTTCCCCAGAAATGGCCTGTTACCAGGATGTCACCGAGGTTATCTGAGGCAACCCCAAAACCAAACTCATCGCCACCCTCGCCTCCCCAGGTCCTTGCCCACAGATGGTTCCCTTCCGAATCGAACTTTGACAAGAACGCATCAGACCAACCATTTGTGTCGTGGTAGTCATTTTCTGGGCCTGGGTCAAAGTCAACCCCGAACCACCCAGCGGTAGGTTGGAAGAATCCTGTAATGTAAATATTATCATACTCGTCCACAGTGGCACCAATGCCGATATCATACATTGACCCTCCCCAGGATTTTGCCCATATGAATGAACCGGCCGAATCGAATTTCGTCAAGAAAGCGTCTGTACGATACACACCCTCATATTCAACCGAATCATGCAAATCACTTCCCGGTCCGGGATCGAAGTCGACATCCTCTCCCCGAAAACCACCCGTGACATACACACTGCCGGAACTATCCAGGACGATTTCGCATCCTATCTCATCCTCCCACAGTACAGATGCAACAGGGTCTCCTCCCCAGGTTCTCACCCAGATGAGCGAGCCGGAAGGATCGAACTTGCTCAGGAAAATGTCACTGCCCCCGTTCGACTCCAGGACATTCGTCCCGGGTCCGGGGTCGAAATCAACCTCATCCTGGAAAACTCCTATGAGGTAAGCATTATCCGCATCGTCAACGGCAGCCCCAAGCCCGATATCAGTCTTTTCTCCCCCCCAGGTTCTTGCCCATATCATGTTGCCGAGTGGATCGAACTTGCTCAGGAAAATGTCGTGAAACCCATTCGAAATGTGTTCATCGGTTCCCGCCAGGTTAGGGTCGAAATCCACGACATCTTCAAAGGTGCCGGTCACATATATGTTTGACAAACTGTCCACGGCGACTCCCATGGCACCATCAACACCTACTCCACCCCATGTGCGGGCCCAACCTTGCTCCGGAGGGGGATCTTCCTTTACCGGGATTGTGACCAGTGTGTATGCCGAAAGGACCTCCGTCTCGGGATAGTCAAAATCCGTCTTGGGAGGCTCGTAAGAATTAGGCTCATTGGATTCCACCGTCACAAGCACTTGCTGGTTATCCAAACCTGTCGGATGGACGGGAATTACAATCTCATATATGCCGCTCACGGCGGATGTTCCCGGAACAGAGTCTACTGGAACCGGATGAGGAGCTTCGAAAAGCGTTTGCGACTCAATTGATATGGCCTGGATTTCTCCATCGATTCCTTGAGGATTGACGTCGACGTCTGCGCCCCAGTCGAATACCTCGATTTGCAGCACAAGGTCGCCTCCTGATAAGCCCGGCCCCTTGTAGTAAGCTGTGCTTGCTGAGGGATCAACCCTGATATGAAACGCTTCGGGGCAGTTGGCGGAGATGGGGAAGTCGTTGATTCCGGGGTAGTCACCGGTGTAGGGATTCGGCGGGAACCAGCTTGCATCGATTGCATACTGGAATTTGAAATCGGGCTTTCCGCCAACCATTGGGAAGCGAAGTTCATATCTTCTGGTCACGGGGTCGCCATCCGTGGCCAGCGATCCATGCTTGGCCAGATCGAGCCCGGGAATGACTAGGTCGGTCGGCGAGAGGCCATCTGCGAAGCATTTGTAGGGGTTCAGAGTGGCCTCAGTGAGAAAGCCGGGTTTGCCAAAGTTGCCTTCCTTGTAGCCAAAGAGACCCGGGGTGGTGAATTCGGTTGGATTCCACCAGCGGGTCCAACCGTCGGCGTTTTCCAGGCAGAATCCAGGCCAGCCGATCCACATTAGGTCAGGATCATCCTTGCCCCACATCTGCTCTGTTCCATCTCCGAAGATAATCCCGTGGACATCGAAGCCCATGAACATGGAATCGGGGTATGGGTGTTCGATGGTTACGTCGATTACGTACTTGCCGGCACTGGGGTTCTTTTCGACAAACTTGACCGTTAGCCAATTCTCATTTGGGACAATGCCCAAAATATTTAGATGGAAAAGGCCCTGCCGGAGGGGGACGACATCCAAGTCGTCGGTATCGGGATTGATAGCAATATCCCAGAAGCCGAAGAGCATGCGTCCACCGCCTGTTGAGAAGTGCTCGCCAAGAAGCAGATCTTCCGCAAGGTCCGGTGAGTACCCGGATGTATCGGGTTCAATCGGCGAACTGCTCCCTCCCTTGCCGGAACACCCGACAATGAGAAGCAGAAAGATAATCAAGACCATCACCAATTGAAACGGCTTGAACACCACAACGGACCTCCCCAATGGTAAGCCAACACGAAAAACAGAATCAGCACTTCAAGCCATGCAAGACGTGGCAATCATTCTATCAGGCAAATTTCTCTCAGTCCAAGCAAGAGTCTTGTCCCGAGCTTGTCGAGAAGCTACCAGCATCCATCAGCACGGAACCTGCATAGGAATGCATCATTGCTCCCATACGAGCTGCGAAAATCGGGATTGTCGTTGCAGGGGGAGCCACTGGGAGCGAAGTCGGCTGTACCCGCGAAAAAGCCCGTAACATAAACATACCCAAAGCCATCGACCGCAACTTCAACTCCTGAATCCCAGTCAGATCCACCCCACGTGCGAGCCCATTGGTAGGCGCCGGAAGATCCGAACTTGCTCAGGAAGCAATCCTCATTTCCATTTGAATCATGGACATCCCCGCCACCGGGATCGAAGTCCACAGTGGCTCCGAAATCGCCTGTGACATAAACACTGCCCGGGCTATCCACGGTCACACCGAAGCCATGATCAGGTTGCAGCCCGCCCCAGGTTCGCGCCCAATGGTACTCGCCGGCTGTGTCCAACATGCTCAGGAAAACATCGAGGCCGCCATTAGAAGTCTGGTTATCGATCCCGATGCCGGTATCGAAGTCTACAGTACCTTCGAAGGCGCCCGCGACAAAGATATTCATCGAGCTATGGACGGCAACTCCAAAGGCCTTATCGTCATCCGGTCCGCCCCATGCGCAAGCCCACTGGTGGGCGCCGGAGGGATCGAATTTGCTCAGGAAGACATCGA
>CBDUXL010000216.1:0-6082 GCA_965371155.1 uncultured bacterium
CGTCATCTTCCGGTTCCCTTTGTGCGTCGCGTAAGATAACCTCAAGATCCTCCAGAGCATTCTCGTTGTTGAGTTGATCGGGCGCCCTGAGGCTGACGGCCGATTCGGAAGTATCCCACAAGACCCGATCGCTCCAGCCGACTTTTTCAAGAAGCGAATCGGGTGAGATCATTACCTGATTCGCTCGACCCCGTCCGGAGGACCTTTCTCCGTGATTGGCCACAATCACGAGGATTGCGCGATCCTGTCTGAAAGGTTCGAGCTTTCCGATAAATTCATCCAATAGACCGTACGCATCGGGAATAACTCTCGACAGCCCGGTTGCCAGAGCGGCATCAACATCCGGGGGCAATGGACCGAACTCGGACGGTTTTGCGTATCGCCAGTACTCGGTGAAAAGCGGACTGAGGCTCGGAAAACGCAGCAGAACCGCCCCCGCCCGATACTGGCGGATCAGGGCAAGGGCGCATTCGGTCTCGACTTTGAACTGAAGAGCCTTCCGTCGAGCGTAAACCAGTTGCGGCGACTGGTCCGTCAGCCATTCCACGACGAACTCCTCGACAAGCTCGGTAACCGTTTCGAGGCTGACTCCCATTCGGGCCAGCTTGCAGGTTATCCAGGGGAGAGTCGGCAGCGATGGGAGCCCCTCTGTTCTCCCGATCGCCCGCATCTCCTCAAGAGCAAGTGCACGCTGGTCTGTTGTCGCTTCGATGCTTCCCAGCGGTGGAATATCGAACCTGCTTCTGGATGCTGTTTCGTGCGGCGGGGGCATCTGGAACAACCCGACTCTGACATTCCTGAGGGCAAGAATCTCCCAGAGCGGAAGTGACGCCAGATCGGAGGATTGGCTGTTTCTGTCGAGTATTTGATGGTTTTCGTGCGTTGTGCCGGTGAGCATGGAAGCCCACAGACGCGATGGAATGAGCGGCGAGGATGCTCCGACGCACCCGTACGCTCCTTCCTCCCTCAGGGCCGCAATGTCTGGATATCGATCCGCATCGTTGTCGGCGAGCATCTTAGTCAGAATCGTCTCGTCCACTCCGTCCACGGCGACGAATATGAGCCTGGGAGCGTGTGGAGGCCCGATAGCCCGGTTGTGCATGGGGATTATGAGCGCGAGCAGCAGGGCTATCAGGAGAAAAGGCCCGGTAGCTGAACCGAGTGCTCGTCCAAGTGTTGAGTGCGGGAAAAGCTCGGAATGAGGGTTGCTTCGAATTGACAACCACGAGGCAATTAGCGTGATGATCGGCGCTGCGTATATTCCCCAGGTCACATGAGGCCATGCTATCAACGCAAGCAGCGGCCAGACTGTAAAAAGAACAAACGCAGCTCGGACGAGCGAGAGAGGATGAATGGTCCTGCGAAGGGGAGGAACGATGTTGACGATCAGCGCCGCGATGATAGCGAAAATGATGCCGACAGTGATGCCCAGAACGGTGCCCCCGATGAACAACCACTGTACAGCGAGGTCTATGGACTCGGTGAACTTGATGTTTCCCGTGAAGCCCAGCACCATGAAAGCGAGCATCACGGTCCAGCCGTGAATTGCGCTGCCCACAACCAGACGAACGATGTGGTAAGTGCCGTGCGAGGGATGCACGGGACCACCATCGCTGGATCGCGCGATTTTCACATTTCTGCGCTTGACTTCTGCTTCTGAATGCATCGGTTACGCCAAGACGGGTATTCTACGGTTTACCGTCCCACGTATCAAGAGCCGATACTTAGAGGCTCCAAATAAATTTCCAGGATACGATACCAGTCCACAATTGTGCTGAAACTATGGATTCAATGGATATGAAAATGGAGACTACCCGAAAGCACCAGGCATTAGTTCCAGATCTCAAATATCAGCAGCCCTCCCCAATTATCAGCAACGAACAGGTGGTTGCCGTAAACATAAACATCGGACGGCGGAACTGGTAGAAATGGTAGATCAATACTATGAACCAGGAGTGATGATTCTACCGGATCAACATCTATTATATGCAGGTAACCTTCACTATAAGGGAAAGACTTATAACTCGAAATATATGCGTATCCGCCAGAAACGTATAAACCCTCTGGCTTTCCAATTGTAGTTACAGAGTTAACAATATGAGCCTCTTCAAGAGGATCAATATCTATGATCATTAGATCTTTCTGTCCCTCTCCTACAGTATAGGCATATCCTTCTATAACAAATATATCTGTGGGATGGCCCGGCAGATCTGTGATAGATTGACAAATGTAAGCATCTTCCGGAGGGTCTATGTCAACTACCTCAATCCCCGAATAGTAACCGGCTAAAAATGCATAATTCCCTGAGATATCGATCCCTTCAGTCTGGGTCCCGGTAACAACCATATTCACCAGGTATGCCATTTCAGGTGGATCTGTATCAAATATATACAAACCATTATTACTCAAACCAGCATCAGCGGTCACATAAGCATAGCCATCTAAACAGATAACATCAAAGACCCGAGAGGGGATTTCCAAGTATTTTATTAACGAAGCTGATTCCGGTGGGTTAATTCCAATGATGTATAGCCCCAAATCATCATCCACCACATATGCAAGTCCATCGGAGATATCAACTTTATGGGCCTTTCCGGGAGTACTAACAGTACTGATGATTTCCGCATCTTGGATTGGATCTATGTCTATAATCCGCAAACCGTATCCGTCGGCAATATAAGCGTACTCGTCTTCTACACAGACATCCAGCGGCCACATAAGAACATCATAAGACCAGATAATTTCAGACGAACCTGTGGGATCGATATGGACAATTTTAAAGCTTGAATGCCCGACGACATATGCGTATTCATCCTTAACCCACACAGCACGCGCTGCCTGTCCCATGTCCACGATCTCTGCGACATAAGCAGTTTCCGGCTGGTTGATATCTATGATGTAGAGATCATAAAAATTCGTGGCATACGCATAATCACCCTGCACGAAAACGTCATAAGTGTCCCCCGGTTCTTCCAGTAATTTGACCAAGCTTCCCGATTCAGGATCGCTGACATCAATAATAGCTAATCCCGGTGGTCCGCCGCATGACCCCTTGCATTCGGTTGCGAGATATGCGTAACCATTGGATACAGAAACGGCATTAACGCGAGGGGTTTCTACTTTGCAAATAATACTTGCCGACTCAGGGGGATTAATATCGAGAATAATGAAATTCCTGGCACCAACATACGCATATTCTCCTTCGGTATACACGCATGTGTTTTGCCACAGGGCGTTATCATAGACGGTATTCACGTGATAGGTGTTTTCCGCCGGAGCAACATGAAATATATTAAATCCATCCCCATGGACAGGTACATAGGCTTTATCGTCCTGGACGAAAACATCCTTTGCATGGCCACCGGTGACTTCAGACTCGTTGATAATGTGAGCGTTCAGAGGGTCGTCGATTCTTACTATGACCATTCTACTCCCTGCGGCTATGAACGCGTGCCCGTGTGCCACTGCAAGTCCTCTCGCGGACCCGGGAATCTCAAGCCACTTGATGCTAATGGGATTGTAAGGGTCGGACACATCCCATATATTCAGGAAACTGCCTCCCCCCCCGGCTATGCGTCCAGCGATATACGCATGATCACCGTAAACACAGATATCGCGCAATCTGTAGTTTGGCCATTGTGGTGATACATCGACCGGTTCCGGATAAACAGGAACTTCTGCGAACGAATATCCCGCAAGCAAGCCATCGGCTTCATTAATGATGCCAACAATATTCGAGTAATCCAAATCCGGATAGCTGACTTCAATCCAAACGGGAATGGGATCAAGTGTATCGAGAAAATCGATCGGGATCGTAGCGTTAAATGTGTAAAAATGCTCCTCTTGCTCCACCGGAATCATGGGGACTTCATAAGCGCCGGACCAGACATCCGAGAAGCACTTGATTTGATATTCATCCATGACGCCATCAGCGTTCAATACTGCCGTCCAATCCCAAACGCTGATATCGAGTATTACGTCTCCCGCACAGGTATGGTCACCGGTGACATGAAAGGTGCTCGAGTCCACGACCCGTGTGAGAAGGGCTTCGTCGGCATTGGCTCCAATTGGGAAATCATCAATTGTGTATGGGGAACTACCTTCAGGAGGAATCCAATGAGCTATCACAGCGTACTGAAACGAGATATCACCCTTGAGAAATCTAAGCTGGTAATTGCGGAAATTGGTCGCTCCCGGAGAGAACCTTCCCCTTGAATCGGGATTATTCTCAAGATAATTAATGGCGGATGCGTAGGTGCCGATCCCGTCAGCAAAATACTTATAAGGGTTCAGGTTGGCCGAAGGATCCTCGATATTCCCGAGCTGACCGGGTGTGTATCCGAAAATCGGCATCTGCTGACCGGCGCTGTAGAACTCAGCCCAGTTAAACCATCTTGTATATCCGTCAGGATTCATCAGCAACTGATCGTCATCTCCCGCGATATACAGGCTCTCATTACCCGGATAAATCTCAGATCCGTTCCCAAAAAAAACACCAATCACATCGAATCCATAAAGGTTATCCAATCCGGGGAATGGATGCTGAATACCGACATCAACACCGATAGAAACATATGTGGGATTGGACGTATCAATCAGGAAGTTTGTCAGGAGCAAGTTTGGCGGCGGTTTGTCTATGAACCTTGTGACATTACAGGAAAAGTATGCGCCTCTCATCGGGACAGCTTCAATTCTTCCGGTCTCAGGATCGATGTTTACATCCCAGATTCCCCAGAGATGAGTATTTTGCTCGGATGTGTGAATCTCCTGCTTGACGGAGGTTTCAGTGGGCGATTCCGTATCGGGGGTTACAGTTGATGAACCGGAGCAGGACAAACTGAAGGAAATAATAAAGCCTAAGAGGATCGGAATTATTATCCTTTTCATCTTTAGCCTCCCTTAATTCCATCAAGCCAGGTTCTTCAGTTAACCTGGAGAATTCACTTATCTACCTGAGATCATTTTACGCTGTTGTGTAGTTATTAGCAATCGTACTTGCAAAAAAAAACGGTGTATCAACCGAACAGTTATACTTATATATGGGAAAGTGCTATCCCAGCCAGTTTGACCCTCATTTCGCTGGTTACTTCAAGATCGCGGGGAGCGGGCTCCAAATGTAGTAGTATGACTTCAGTGTCTGCTTGTCTTGCATGGATTCCGTTACTTCCTGTTAGATACTGTCGTTCCGCAGAGGTTCATCGTATCCTGCTCCGCCTGAAAAGCCTTCGGTTGCGCTATGAATCTCGCTTCTGTAGACTTTCGATCGTCGATGACGGAGGAGAACCACATAGAGAGCAGGTTGGGACGTCGGGAGGTTATCACAGGCTGGGTGCTCGGTGTGGTTTTCCTGGCGATTTTCCTCGCATGCCCCAATACGGGACACAATCACGATGCCGTAGGATGGGCCAACTACCTGGACATATATGCCTCCGCCGAGGGTAACCCCTTCCGGCCCATTGTGGTTCTCTCAAATGCGCAACTCTACGAGGAGCTATCCACAGAGGAGCTTGCACAACTCGGCGAAAGGCAGCGAAACGCCGGATGGTGGGTGCTCTGGAATCCCCATCACCTTCTATATCTGCCTGTTACCGCTACTCTGTACAGGCTAATTCGGCAATTCTCCCCCGGCCCCGGCAGTATGGCCTTCCTGCAATGGTGGAACTCGTTCGCAAGCGCAATCACCTTCATGCTTCTCTACCGTCTCCTTGCCCGAGTGCTTTCAGGCAGCCCGTTCGTGCTGCCCTGGTGCCTGTTTCTCGGAACGAGCGTCACGTTTTTTCACTATGCCACGGACGGCGCGCAATATCCGACACCGGTGCTTTTTCTAGTCGTGGCGGCGGGAGGAATGTGGGCGTTTGCGGTCGAAAAGAAGCAGGATCGACTTTGGAAAGTCGGCATCTGGCTCGCTTTGGCTGTCCTTTTCCACCAGATCGCCAGCCTGATTGTGCCATTCTTCGCTATCTCAGCCTGGCTCTACATTCGCAGGCTAAGAACTGAGGGGGAGAGAGTTTCCTACTGGTGGGCGTGGAGCCCTTTGATAATCGGGATAGGAATCCCGATTGCACTTTATCTGGTTGTCGGG
>CBDUXL010000217.1:0-6065 GCA_965371155.1 uncultured bacterium
CGAGAGGAGCGGCCTGTCCCCTGTCGGGAACTCGGTCAGGGTGAACCAGCGCGTGTAGCCGTCCGGCGCACCATTCCCGCCCACATGATCAGCCAGCATGAACTGATCGACACCAGGAACCGGACAAACAAGGTCGGGATTGGTGGCAAGCGAAGCCGAGCCGTCGCCCATGAAGACGCCGCGAATGTCGTACCCGTTGAACTGGTCCATGCCCGGGAACGGATGCTGGAGTGTGACATCGATGTCGATGTCCGTGTAGTCCACGGCTGGGATTATCTCGTTGATATGGAAGGTCAGCGTCGGTGGGTTCTTATTGAGGAAATTCACCACGTTTGCCGTGAACGTCCCGTAACGCACCGGAACAGCCTCCACAGACAGGTTTTCGATATCGATGCGTACCCCGTAGTAGCCCCAGAGGCGGGTATGCGAGCCGCTCGCCTGAGACTGCGAGGTCGCACTCGGGACAAAAGCCGGTTCAGGCGCGGTCGGGATCGGCTCCCCGTTGGAGCAACCAAGAAGGATGAGCGTGCACATGAAGAGCAACACTATCGATGTGAGCGATCTGCACATCGCGGAACCTCCGTACTTCTATTGAAACTACATCGCAAACTTCGTAACGCCGTCCGAATGAAGCACATGCACTTCGTTCGGATCTGCGGAAAGGTGCGCATCGATTCTGAGCGGTTCACCGGACATCTCAGTGGTCGTCAAGGGTTCGGTCCATCCGATAAGTTCACCTGCGGAATCCCAGGCCCAGACCATCGGATCGCCGTCCGAGTCTGCATCCAGAATGTAGACGACGTAATCGGAATCGACGGTGATGTCGATCGGGTCATAGAGAAGACCCTCGCCAAGCGAGATGTTCTGATAGATGGGAGTATAGTGAAAACGCCACAATTCGGCGACACCGGTGTTCGTGTCGGGTAAAGCCTCAAGGAAATAAATGTCGTAATTGCTGCCGTCGAATTCCGCAAAATCTATCGCACGGAGATTATCCACCAGCACGCCTTCAGTACCTTCACCGTTGTAAAACGTGTTAAGACCAAGATGCGTGTGATACCAGAGAAAGATGTGGTAATCGGCGTCAGTTCCGACTGAAGAGTATCCCTGCCCAAACCAGTGAAAAATGCCCCGGATTTCGTTAGTGCCCTGGATATTGGCAATGTCGAACCACTTGCACTGGGAATCCGGCTGCCACTGGGAATGAGTAGATTGCCAGCCTGTCCAGTCAGCCCACGACCAGCAGAGGTTCAGGCCCGGATACCAGGGAGCAGCATCATGACTGTACCAAATCAGGGCAGGCTGGGAGTCCCAGTACGACATATCGTTATTGTCGCCCAGCCAGGCATTGTATCAGGAGCTGTAGTTTGATGAATGCGTTGCGTAATCATCCGTCCATTTCACCCAGTAATTGGAATAGCATATGCCGACCTGATCCGATGAGGGATCGATTGTGATATCCGTCGGCGGGTCGTATCCCGTCAAGACATCAATGTTTGGATCATCGACAACATAGATCCAATTGAGTACGGTCAACATGTCCTCACCGATACCCCTCTCCTGGGCGCCGCAGCCGTTGATAACAACGATGTCATAGGTGCCGACAGGCACGTCAGTGAGGTCGATATCGAACGTGATAGTGTTTATGTCTACCCAATCGACGTTGGTGGCCTCTGCTATATCGTCGACGCCGTCGTTCACAGCCACACCGACATCACCATCCTCGAACAGGTCTCCCTCTATGGTCCATCCGAAGTATTCCCTGGTCACCGCAAGGTAGTTGGTCTCGCCATTGAGCGTGTCCACCACCGGGACCCAGTCATTGCAGTCGGTCTCGCCCGCGACATCAAGGTCGTAGCGAAAATAGGCAGTGAGCGGATCGTCCCAGGCATCGTTTGTCACGCCGAACTCATTCGAGTAATCGAAATTATCGTACTCGACAATCACCCAGTATTCCTGGCCGATCGCGGACAATATGCTGTCCGCGGAAATCTCGACATGATAGGTCGAGTAATTCTCGTCGCCTTCGACCGGAGTCATTTCGCCGGGATCGAGCGTGTAGGGCAAACTGAGGACCGTTGACTCGATTGTGATAGCGTACTCACCGACTCCGGCGCTCTCAACTCCCCAATCCCAGAGGCTGATGTCGAGATTCAACGAGCCGCCGTTGTTCGACGGGTCAATGTAGTAAACGCTGCTGTTGTCCGTGACCTCGCATCCGATAGTCTCGGGAGCATGGGTTGGGTGAATGTCCGTCGCCTCCCAATCAGCCAGAACCGCGTAGCCGTACGTGGTTCCCTTGTCGTCGGGGAAACGCAGGTAGTAATTCCGGGTGTTCGATTCTCCTGCGCTGAATGCGCCGTGGCTGTTCGGGTTGCCGTTCAGCCAGGTCCAGAGATCGTGGTTCACATCAAGTCCATCGGCGAAGTACTTGTACGGACACAGACTCGCGGTGCCGTTGAAACCGGGAGTGGCCACATTGCCCTGCGTGTATGACAACAGAGGCATGTCGCCTGAGGAGAACTCTGTGATGTTAAACCATCGCGTGTACCCGTCCGGAGCGCCGTTGCCCTCGACCGGATCGGCGAACATGAACTGGTCCGTGCCGACAACCGGATAAAGGAGATCTGAGTTAGTGATGAGCGAAGCTGAACCATCGCCCATGAAAACGCCCCTCACGTCATACCCATCGAACTGGTCCATCCCGGGAAACGGGTGCCTGAGGGTTACGTCGATGTCGATGTCAATGTAATCCGTTTCCGGGATGATGTCATTAATTTGAAATGTGAGATTCAAGGGGCTTCCGTTGAGGAAATTCACGACATTCGCGGTGAACATGCCATGCCGGTCGAGAAATGCTTGTGCGGTCCAATTCTCGACGTCGATATGAACATCCCAGTAGCCCCACAGACATGTGCAGGAGCCAGCGGACTGCACTGTCGCATCCGGCATTGAGCCGGAGAGCCCCATCGGAGCGATGGGATTGCTCCCCCCACCGGAACAGCTTGTGCATGCAAACAAGCATGCGATAACCAGAATGAGAACAGATGATCGGTGCATTACAGCCCTCCAGAATCATGGTACTTGATGCTTGTGAATAGTCTATTCCAGGTCTCTAGCCCGGCATCTCCCCGGGAAGGAAGACACTCAGCTTGAAACCGTCGGTCTCGTCACCGTGAAGAATGAAGACGTTCCCGTTGAAGTCGCTACCCTCGATTCTCAAAGGCGGGCCCTCGACTGTGACCGGGTCGCCGAAACCACCCAGGGAAGTTGGTGTGGCTCCATCGACCGACCAGGCCTTGATTCTTGGCTCCCCCGTGGACAGCTCGTCCAGAACGAAGTAGCGATTTTGGTTGTCACGGGTGATGTCTCTTGCGTCATTCCACCCGTCGTCATCGTCGGTTTGGACGCCTGTTCCAAAGTTTACGCCGTCATACACGAAGGTTCCGGTTCCGTTGTGGATGGGAGGCGAGATCGACCATCGAGTGGCGTAGAAGTCGGTGTTCTCCACGAACCAGATGAAGTCACCGTCCCGGTCGGTCTCCGCGCCTTCGACGTAGTCATAGTAGAGCTTGTCGAAACCGATGTGGTCGCTTCCGGTGTGAGAGTGGATGTACCTGGTCCAGCTATGGAAATTGTTCGTGTCGTTGAGGTTGAGGAACCTGACCTGGTGATTTCCCTGATATGGCGCGCCGGTGACTGGACCGATATCGTGGAGATGCGTGCCATTGGGACCGAATGCCACTACGTCGAGGAACCGGTACTCATCCGAAACGAATCCGTAGGGTCCCCACTCGAAGTTCCAGTACTGCGGAGACGCGCCGTTCATGTCCCAGAAGATGCCCATGGGTCTTTGGAGAGAAGGTCTGAAGCCGGCTGTAAGGAACCATCCCTGATCGTTGATGTCTATATGGCTCAGCTCGGACCAGGTGGTGACGAAAAGGTTTCCGGTCTCATAGAAATCGGTGGCCACGCGTTTCCAGACCTGTGCGTCATCGTAGTGGATCAGAAGGTCTCCGTCTGAGGGATCTACGGCGATGTCGGTCGGGATTACGCCGTCACGCAGTGGGATATTCTTTGAGGGGACACCTGAGATATCTACCGGCAAGCAGCATACAGCTTCGCCGCCGTTGCCGTCGGAAAGCCTTACACAGACCTGCTCCTGATTAATAAAGTCGAAGACCATGACAGGCTTCTCGGGAGTTCCGTAGTTGTAGTAATCGCCAAAGACACCGTCATTGTCGAAATCCCACTCGAAAGTCAGCACGTCGCCAGGATTCGGATCATAGGAACCCGACGCGTCGAAGATAAACGCCCCCCAGCCGGTGAAAGGCATATCGGGTGAGTCGGGATCAAGCTCAAGGTCACAGATTGGATCGGCGTTTGTCGCGTCTCCGGAAACAGGCAAGTTGTAGCGGAAGTATGCGCAAAGCGGATCGTCCCAGGCGTCGTTTGTCACGCCGAACTCGTTCGAGTAGTCGAAATTGGCGTACTCGACAATCACCCAGTATTCCTGGCCGATAGTGGACAATACGCTGTCCGCGGGAATCTCCACTTGATAGGTCGAGTAATTTTCGTCGCTCCCTACCGGGGTCATTTCGCCGGAATCGAGCGTATAAGGCAAACTGAGGACCGTTGACTCGACTGTGATAGCGTAGTCCCCAACTCCTGCCGACTCGACACCCCAGTCCCAGAGGCTGATGTCGAAATTCAACGAGCCGCCGTTGTTCGACGGGTCAACGTAGTAAACGCTGCTGTTGTCCGTGACATCGCAACCTATAGTCTCCGGAGCATTCGATGGGTGATCCTCCGGGTCCGGTCCGAACCAGTTGGCGAGAACCGCGTAGCCGAACATTGTCCCCTTGTCGTCGGGGAATCGAAGGTAAAAGTTTCGAGTGCTGTCCGCGCCGGATGTGAACTCACCATGATGATTGGCGGGACTATCCAGGTATCCCCAAAGATCCTTGTTAGGGCCCAAACCATCGGCGAAGTATTTGTACGGGCAAAGGGTCGCAGTGCCGGCAAACGCCGGATGCGCCAGTTTCCCTTGCGTGTACAGGAACAGCGGCATATCGCCTGAGGAGAACTCCGGCAGATTGAACCACCTTGTATAACCGTCAGGCGCGCCGTTGCCCTCTACCGGGTCATCGGGATCAGCAAACATGGATTGGTCCGTGCCGAGAACCGGATAAATGAGCTCTGAGTTCCAGGCAAGCGAAGCGGAACCATCGCCCATGAACACGCCCCTCACGTCATATCCATCGAACTTGTCCATCCCGGGGAATGGATGTCTGAGCATCACGTCGATATCGATGTCAATATAGCCGGAGCCGGGCACAATCTCCAGGATTTCGAAACTCATGCTCAAGGGATTCTCATTCAGGAAATTCACAACGTTGGTGGTGAACATCCCGTGCCTGGCGAGCGCTGCGGTCGCAGTCCAGTTCTCGACATCGATGTAAACGTTGTAGTAGCCCCACAGGCAGGTGCTCGATTGGCTACGATGCCCAGAATCGTCGTAAGGGGGGATTGTATCCGGGTCGGGAGACAGGGGATTGCTCCCACCGGAACATCCAGCCAGAACCATTGCCAACACCAGCCCCAATGCCGGAAGAAGTCTTAATCTGTACATATGAACCTCCAGTTGGACACCGATATCTGACCGGTCCTTCAAAAACCGGTTCTCTTACCAGGGCAATTCGCTTTCAAAATAAACGCTCAAGAAATAACCTTCAGTATCGTCTCCATGCACAATGATAAGGAGATTTCCGTAGAATGGGTCTATGTAGTCGCAGCCGTCGAACTTTATCGCAGGCCCCGTGATCTCATCCAGGTCCAACCCCCCAAGTGAAGTTGGAGTCGAACTCACATCCCAGCCTTTCAAGCGCGATGTCTCGTCCGAAAGCCTGTCAAGCACAATGTAGAGATTCTCATCGTCACGGGTCAGGTCTCTCGGATTATTAAAGCCATCATCCGAGTCGGTCTGGACGCCCGTGCCGAAGTAGGCATTGTCGAAAAGGATTCCATTGTTGGTGTAACCGGGCGTTCCCAGCTCCCATCTCGCG
>CBDUXL010000218.1:0-6059 GCA_965371155.1 uncultured bacterium
CGGGCGATCTCGATGAGAAAGAGGTCTATGAGGTATCCGGTTTCAGTTACGGCATATGCAGGGGGGATCTGCAGGAAGACGGGACGCTGTGGGCGTCACCTGATACGGGTTATGCGAGGTTTTACAAGTTCAATCCGCCACCGGATTGGTGATGAATCACGAGCAGGATGCTCGTGACACGGAAATCACGAGCAGGATGCTCGTGACACAATCTCTGGATCGAGGTGTTTTCATGCGGTTCTCATTCTTTACTCTGATCGTCCTGATCGCTATCGCGGTGGGTTGCTCCAGTGGGGATGCCGATCTCCCGACCATTCCAGGTGAGATTCCGACCGTTCCAGGTGAGAGTCCGACCATTCCAGGTGAGATTCCAGCTATGCCTGGTGGTGATCGGGCGGCCATCACATCATCGGAATCCCACCGTCTGTGGGGTCTGTGGCAATTCACAGCCGACCTGGAGGAGGAAGCCCTTGAGGTGGTTCCATTGCGTTCGGGCCATTTCCATGCCAACGTGGTGCCGTTCCTTGAGCCGCCGACCGGAGTTGATCTCAAGATAAGCAATGTTGTTTTCGATGGGACGATCTGCACTGTCGATGTCACTCTGGTGCACCCGTTTCCAGGCATGACACAGTTCATGGGATTCGACGTGTGCGGGATTCTCGTCGGAAGCGGCTCGATGATTGGGTTCGAGGACCCCGACATCATCATGGCCGGGTCCGGTGATACCAGGCTCCTGAACGCCGATGGTTTCACGCGATGGTGGAACCCGGTTGAGTTCCCTCATACAGGAACGATACTCGGCTACAATGATGGTCAGATGGGAATTCCGGATTCGGTCGCCGATTACGATTGCACACTCAACAGCTACAAGGTTTTCGGAGATGATTTAGGTGCTGGGGACTACGTCAAGGTAATCTACAAACCCGCAGACAAAGTCATTTTCTCCCCCTCTGTCACACTCGAGAACTCGAGGGAGTACAAGATCGATTTCGAAGGCGGCGTGGTCTTTAATTATGCCGTGGACGCAAACTGGGAACCGCCGAGTGGGAGCCCCCCGCACACCGTGGATGATTTCCCTCCCGAGGCGCACCGTCCTGAGGCCTGGGCGCTTTCGATCACCGAGCTTGAGAACACCCTGTGGAACAACGGAAGTGGGGATATCGGCGGCGATCTGGTGCTGGAGGTCGATGTGTGGGACCATTTCAACGCCGATTTGAACAATCTGTGGGCCGACTCACCCGGAAACTTCGATCCGGTTGAGGTCCCTCTACCAATCGATGGAGGGGAAGGTTACTCCACCTATGTTGTTGAGATATTCGACGCCGCACCGAAAGAAGACTCGATAGATATCCTGATCGGCGTCGAATCCGAGAGTGAGGGATACTGGGACATCCTGCCGGGAGAGCCTGAAACCGGGTATTTCATCTACACTGCCGAAGTCGGTTTGCAGCCCATGTTCGGCCCAACCGCCGTGATGGAGGCGACAACCGTCACCGACATCTCCATTGATGAGACGGTCTCATTTGATGCATCAGCGAGTACAGGCACGCCGCCTCTGACTTTTGAGTGGGACTTCAATGACGATGGCTTGTACGATGGCCCCGGCGACGACTACGTCGGCGATCCGGTCACGCCCACTCACCAGTTCACTGATATCGGGACTTTCGATGTCACCGTCAAGGTCACCAACGATTGGGGGGAGGACATCTCCGGCCCGGTAGTCGTGCATGTGGGATTGGACCCGGATGACATCTACGTCGATGGTGACTACACGGGAGGAAACTCCGACGGCAGCCCCAGCGCGCCGTTTCTGACGGTGCAGGAGGGCATGAATGCGGTCGATCCTAACCAAAAGGTGCATGTGGATTATCTCGATGGCGGTGACAACACGTATTACACCGACGGTCTGGTTCTCAAGAGCAATGTAGAGTTGCTTGGAGACAACTGGAACGGCGGGGGTCCGGGAAAACCGAAGTTGAAGAACGATAACGGGACTTACACTGTTGGATCAATGACCGGCGTTAGCAATTTCACACTTGAAGGATTCGAGATCGGGATCGGCGAACAGGCAGGAAGCAATCTCAACTATGGCATAAGAATATCGGCGTACACCGGTGGCTGCAGCAATGTCACAATCCGGCACAACCACATCACTGACACGATCGACGACACCGGGAAAACAGGAGGACCAGGAATACCCATCAATCTCAGTCGATTGGATGACTCACTCATCGAGTTCAACGAGATCGGTCCGCTGACGTGGGAAAGCGAGACGCCGGGAGTGTATGCCCGGGTGCTCTGGTCGGGGATATTCGTCGAGGCATGCGATAACATAGAGATCAAGAACAACTTCATCCACGATACGACAGTCGACTATGATTCAGGCGGGATCGGCTGGGGTCAGATCAGGGTGTTCGGCATTCACTGCTATTCATGCAACCCGGCGGATGTCCACAACAACCTGATCTGCCACGTTGAAGGAATCAATGAGTACGATTACCGGATCGAAGCCATGATGATGGAGGGTTCCTTGACTCCCTGCGCGTATTACTACTACAACAACACTATTGACTACTTCGATCACTCAACATCGAACGGCGGATTCTATTTGCGTGGAATTTTCATCTACACCAGCATCGGTGGTGACAGTTATATCAACAACACCATCATGTCGCACTTCTACCCCGAGACTCCGCACTACATCAATGCGTATTTCTCAAGCCCATCCAACCTCTACGAGGTCTCCTACTCGACCGGTTACACTCTTGGATCGATCACGGATTATTTCCATAACCTTATTGAAGGCGACGGTGTCACCAACTACCCGGGTATCGATCCACAGTACGTCAACAACACGACCGAGCCGTACGATTATCACTTCGAGGAGGGATCGGGCTGCGAGATGGGCGATCCGAATTTCATTGACTGGGACGACACCGGATCGCCGTCGGGAAATCCGAACGAGCCCGACCCTGAGAACCGATCCCGGATGGGATGCTTCGGCGGACCGGATGGAGACTGGGATCCGTACGATTTGTAATCCGGCTGGACGGGGAAGGGCGTATCGCTCCAGGTGACTCCCGGGTGAAGCTGTTGTATGGCTAATCGCGCCCCGTTTCCGGGGCGCTTTAGTAAGACAGGAGGAGAAATGCCTTGGTGATGGTAGTGTATCCTTATAGATTCACATTCAACGACCAACGAGGTTGACCGGACCAGCCTTAGTCGACCAGCCTGGGTGGGCTATAGAGCCCGAAGTTCGGATTCCCCGGTACGGGCGGCAGGAAATTCTGGGTCTGGACGCCGGGGACGAAGTGACCGGTGACCCAGTCCCGATCGTTCGCGTGGCCGTCGCCGTCCACGTCGCCCTGCTCAGCAACTGTAAGGATAAAGAAAGGCGCGTAACCGTCGATGACGACGAAATCGTGTTCATACGCGGCACCGTTCAGGTAGTCCTGTCCTGTGTAGGTGTCCTGTCTCGCAACGTTGACCATGTGGACGATTGGGACCATGACCACCCGGCTGCAGTCGTTGTGGATCCTCGGGTCAAATTCCTCCCAGGAGACAGGAGTACCCCCCAGGAGGTCGTTTCTGGCTCTGTTGACGATGTTGTTGATGTTACCGCACTGGGTGAGGAGGGTATCACCGATGGTCGACGTGCCGGGCCATCCATTCACCATGTTATAAGCGAGGTCACCAGCACCCGCGTCGCCTGTTTGTGAGCCATCGGCATCCAACTTGAGTGCGCCTCTCCATCCACGGCTGTTGCCGTCCACCTCATCCGGCAGAGAAGCATGACCGTTGACCCAATCGGGCACCATGATGTTGTCCTCACCGTACATGATGATGTAACGTCGCCCGTAATTCCCGGGCACAAAGTCATCAGCGGGTTCATTGTTGTGTTCCGGATTTAGAATCGCGAACGGGAAGGTGCCTCCCCTCATACCGCCGATCGGTCTCTTTATGACCGCTTTGGCAGTTACGGAGACCTCCATGGTGTTGTGTCCGAAAAGCCCCATGAACATGGTGGGCACACTTTCTGCCAGGTCGACCTGGTAGTGGGTACCGAGAGGCAGAAGAGCTACCTGGTCGGGACCATCAAAGTTCGCCAGGACCATGGCATTGGCGTCCGCCTCCGCCGTTACTGTGCAGGGCAGACGCGTGGCGCCTGCAAGAGCACCGGCATCCGCGGCTTTCTGGAGCTCGGTTCTGACCCAGACTCCGTGGCCCCAATCGACAGTCAGGCCGGTCACGGCGATAAGGGCCGGAAGCACGATCACCAGCATCAGCAGAGCGTTGCCCCGTTCCCAGTGGACGCAATTGCAGTATCGTTGTAGACGTTTATATATAGATAGCATTTTCCATCTCCTTGAAAACAAATTCTCGTCACAAGTCGCTCCTTTATGAGGCCCACTTCGGCTAATCTATCAGCCTCGGTGGGACATAGAGACCGAAATCCGGTGTACCGGCATCGGGAGGCATGAAATTAGATGTCTCGACGCCGGGGATGAAATAACCGACTATCCAGTCGTGAGCGTTTCCTTGGACTCCGTTCAGATACTGTTCGTACTCGCCTTCCGCCAGGATGAAGAACGGCGCGAATCCGTCCACGACTACGTTGTCGTGGTCCCAGGCTGCGCCATTGTTCCAATCCTGAACGGTATACGTATCTCTTCGAGTATCATGGATTAGATGTACTATCGGGACGATGGCCACGCGGCCTTCATTGCCGTGAATCCGGACATCGAAATCCCCCCAGGCCAGGGGATCAACCCCAAGCATTGCTTCACGCCCTTCTCGAGTCGGGCCGGCCATGTTTCCTGTTTTAATGGGCACCTCGTCGCCGATGCTGAAGCTGCCGGGCCAGCCGTGCTCCATTACGTATCTAAGATCGCAGGCTCCCGAGTTGCCCATGGTTCCGTCGGCTGTCAGACCCAGCACGCCCCGCCATCCCTGTGCGTTTCCTCCGCCCGCCGGGTTGGGGGGATTGGGAGCGGACCCGTTGGCCCAATCCTCGATCATGACGTTGGCCTCACCATAGCCGAGTATGTACGGACGTCCGAAATTCCAGTCGGTGAGGTCGTCGGCCGGATCCAGGTTCAGTTCGGGATTCATCAATCCGAACGGGAAACCGCCGCCTCTAAGACCGTCTACCGGCCTGCTCGTGATAGCCGTTGCCGAGACGGTTACGTCCACATTCGAGTGCCCGAAAATCCCCATGAAAAAGGTAGGCACTATCTCGGTCAATATGATCTGGTAGGTATCGCCCTGGGCAATCAGGCTGACTATATCAGGATCTTCGAAATTTGACTGGATGAGAGCCAACGCCTCCTGGTCCGCTCTCGAGGTGTCCGGGAGATGCGAGACGGCGGCGAGCGCGCCGGAGTCTGCAGCTTTCTGCAAGTCCGTCTTCACATGTACTCCATATCCCCAGTCAATGGCCAAGCCTGACATCGCCAGAAGAACAGGCAGCACGATAGCCAAGAAGGCAAGAGTGTTCCCTCGTTCCGTTGTTGTGACATAACGGACATTATTCTTAAATTTGAGTATTGCCGTGCATCTAGTCATGAAATCCATCTCCCTTGTCACTACCGAACTGACCTGATTTCCCTCCGATCACCGGCTACTCAATCAGGAATTCCGCCTCGGAATTCAAGTTGATCGAGCCGAAGCTCTGCATGAGATTTGCGAGCGGGGTGATCAGTTGCACGTTATCCAAGTCAATGGCCACGGAAATGAGGTTATCCGGAGTCCTGTCGGTCGGGTCGCCAATCGGGACCCCGTCGGAATTGCGGACCTCGATAGTGATATCCTCGGCCACGAGGCCGAAGTTGCATGCATCCAGCATCCTTTGGGTGATGACGTCATTGGACTCGCCTATGGCGCCGCGTCTCGCGCCGAGACGCGTGGCATGATCCATCTGGATCTGCTTGTGCAGAATCCATCCGAAATCGAACATACCCATGAAGAGAAGTATCAGGACCGGGGCCAGCAGAGCGAACTCCACCAGGCTCTGGCCTTTTTCCCTGCGCCTTATCCGGCGCATTATGTTGTATTTTAAC
>CBDUXL010000219.1:0-6057 GCA_965371155.1 uncultured bacterium
CCAGACACCGACGCCATAGTCGAACCAGTCGATATCGATCGAGCCTGTGGCGCTGAAGAATGTGTAATCCGGGGTGCTGCCCTGGGGCCTGATCGAGTACCAGTGGTCTAATGTCTGGCCCGCGTCGCAGTCATATGATGACGGATCGAGAAAATAGGTCTCGACATCGTTGTCACTGACCGTATCGGGGCCGGTTACAGCACCGACCTGCGGCGCGAAGTTCTCTTTGGTGACATAAAATGCCGCACTCTCTACGGCAACAAAACCATCGTCCGCCTGTACACGCACCTCATAGTTGTCGTTAGGCATAGTCGACCAGTCAACCTCCAGCGTGCCGTTGCCGAGGTCGGGCAAAACGTATAATGGGGCATCCCCAACCGGGACCACGCTCCATAGGATGGTCAGGGTCTGTCCGGGATCGAGTTCGTCGATTGTGCAGGAATAGATCGCTGCCGTGTCGGCGCAAGTCACGGCATCCGGGCCGGAGATCGCGCCGACTTCGGGAGCGGTGTTGATGCGATTGACAATCATCGGGGTGCCCTCGACCTGATCGTAGCCGTCATCAACCAGAATGCTGACTTCGAAATCATTCACAGCCTGGGTGGACCAATCGACAGTCACCGACCCATCCGGATTCGCGGGCAAAATGTACTGTTTCGGGGCCCCATCCATGACGACACTCCACATGATCGTGAGAGTCTGGGTAGGATCGGCATCGGAGTGCGGGGCCGAGTAAATGGCAGCGGTATCGTACGCATCCACCGGGGTCGGTCCGGTAACGGCGCCGACGTTCGGGAGCAGGTTGTGCTTTACAACGTCGATCGGGCCGCAGGTGACCTGCTCAACTCCATCAGACACTGCGACCATAACATCGTAGTCGCCCACTTCAACGCTTGACCAATCGAAGTCCATCGATCCGTCAGGATTCGAGGCAATATTGAACACCGGTGGGATTCCATCGAGCTGTACGCTCCAGAGGACGATCAGCGACTGGGTGGGATCGATATCGCTGTAGACAACCGTGTAATGGGCATCGGTCCAGGTGGTGTCAACGTCCGTCGGACCGTCGCAGCTTGTTATATCGGGAGGAGTGTTGGCAAGCGTAACCAACAGAGCCGTTCCCTCGACAGCCGGGTTGACACCATCATCCACCTGCACATTGATTTCGTAGTTGCCGAGATCGGGATACAGGGACCAATCAACCGTCAATGGGTCAGTGTCATTGCCCGGAATGACGTAGTTGGGTGGCATGCCCTCATTTTCGACGCTCCACAACACTATGAGAATGTCGGGGTCGGGATCGAAAATCGGGCAGGAATAATCCGCTGCAAAGGTGTCATGGTAGACCGGGGTCGGGCCGGTGACAATGCCGACATCCGGAGGAGTGTTATCCCACTTGGCCACGGTGAGAAGCGTACCCTCGACCTGAGCGAAGCCGTCATCGACGCGGACATTCACGTCGTAGTCACCGTCAGAATAGGCGGACCAGTCAATGATGACCGAAAGGTCCGGTTCGGAAGCGATTGTGTAGTCCGGAGCATCACCGGTGGGGACAACACTCCAGAGAGCGGTCAGAGTCTGGTCCGTATCGATATCGGAAATCGGGCAAGTGTAAGGCTCAGCGGTGTTTGCGGAGAAAACAACGGTTTCGCCCGCAACCTGACCCACTTCCGGAGCTGTGTTGTTCTTGGTAATTGTCAGCTTTGTGCCGGTAACTGCCTCCATCCCGTCGTTGACGAGGGCATTGACGTCCCAGTTTCCAACTGCGTAGGTCGACCAGTCAATGCTAACCTGGGAGTCGGTGCCGGTATCGATGCTGAAATCCTCGGGATCGCCCTCCAGCACAACACTCCACCGGTAGGTGAGGGTTTGCGTGGTGTCGGGATCGGTCGCGATTACTGAGTACACTTCGGCGGTGTCAAGCGAGGTCACGGGGGTTTTCCCAGTGACATCCTCGACTTCGGGGGGTGTGTTGTTATGGGTAACATCGATGTGGGTCCCTGTGACCTCTACGTAGCCGTCGCTGACCTCCACATTGATGTCGTACTGGCCGGGATCGACGACAGAGTAATCGATAGTCATGGAGCCGTCACCGGGATCACCGGGGATACTGAAATCCTCGGGCTGGCCGTCGGGGACAAAGCTCCACGTATACTCGAGGATCTGGCCCGAATCGGGGTCGCTGGCATCAACAGTGTATTGGACTGATGTGTTTTCTGCAGCAACATCGACAAGGCCCTCTATGTCACCGACTTCCGGCGGTGTGTTGCCGACCATAGCATCAAGCGCGTTTGCGAGGATCGGCGCATGGACACCGTCCGAGACCTGGCATTGGATCGTGTACTCGCCAAATCCATAAGCCGACCAGTCCACCGTGAGAGTACCGTTGCCGTCGCCGGGATCGTCGAAGACATAGGCAGGGCCCTTTGGCTCAACACTCCACGAGTAGGTAATGACATCGCCCGGACTGGGATCGTAGACGGTTACGGTATAGTCCTCTTCAACAAGGGCGGGGCTTGAGTTTCCGTACACGCCGGAGATCTGCGGAGCAGCATTGTCGTCCACGGACGCAGAGAAACGGTTCACCGCAATCAGAGGCTCGCCGGGAAGGATGCCTCCATAGCCCTCGCCGTCGGTGCTCTCCGCCCAAATGATGTATTCAACGTCGTCGGTGGATGTCAGTGCGCCTGACGCCGGCTCCAATGTCACCTGCCAGACTGCATAGTCGCCCATATCGGATTTGAAATCTGCTTCAGTCGGCGGGAAAAGGCCCGGCCATTCGGCAACAACACGTTCTATCGTGCCTCCCGACACTGCCGGGAGGGCGCTCTGCCAGTCGTAGAGATAAACGGACAGAGTCAGTTCTCCACCGTTGACATCCGCCGCTTCATAATAAAGCAGATTGGGATTCTCGAGGATTACGATCCTCCAGGGCTCAGGCTGGTTGGCTTCAGGTGGGAAGTCATCGGGAACGTCCGGAGGCTTAACCAAAGGAGGGTACCAACTGGCGTCTATCGCATAGTTAAAAATCAAGCCGCCAAGAAGGCTGATTGTGTAGTGACGGATGTTGCTGGCACCTGCACGGAAGACGCCTCGATCAGCAATGTCCAAATCTTCCACGGGTGTTTCCGGGCCAAGGGTGTCACAGAAGTACTTGAATCCGTTGAGTGTGCACTCGAATTGCCCTATGGAGTCGGGAATGCCGAATGCGCCATCGGTATACGAGAAGATACCGGTGCCCGAAAATTCGCTCGGGTTCCACCATCGAGTGTATCCATCCGGATTGAGAAGACGGGTTTCATCTGCGCCCGCTACAACGATCTCGGGATCGGAGAAGCCCAGGTGGCTTCCCTTTGACATCATGATTCCCTTGACATCGAAGCCGGAGAACTGGTCCAGACCAGTGAACGGATGAACAAGCCTGATGTCGAGGTCAAGAATCGTTTTGTCGAGATTCCACTCAAGCGGACTTGCAAGCTGGATATTGCCCAACTGGCCGCCCGGCTCCAGGAACTCGATTGCATTAAGATGCGTACTTGCCGATCTTAGCGGGACGATTTCGCAGGTGTTCGCATCCGGATCCACGACGAACTGGTAGAGTCCCCACAGAGCATGCGCTCCATCAAGAGGCTGACTCTGGAGAGGATGCTCGGTCCTTTCAGTCAGCCCAGGGAGAGCGCCTGGATCGCCTGGTCCAAGGGAAACGTCTGGCTCAGGTTGCGGAGGCGCGAGACCTTCGGCCGACCCCAGTTCATTGCCCTGGGTAATGTCAGGAGTCACAGGTGCTCCGGATGGCGAGCTACCGCCACCGCATCCGATGATGAACAAAATGCTCATGAGCAAAAATATCAGTGTGTTGATTGGTCGGGGCATTGGAAATACTCCTTATGCAAAGCGCAGCTTAACTCAGCAGCGTCTGATTTCTGCTTGACAAATTCAGAAAGGAACCTTCACTCCTTCCCAACAATAATTATAGAAAGGATCACCAAAAAAATCCATTCAGCAATCGGTTATAGCAAGTCCCCTAAGGATTTAGATAGCATCCAGCCACCTTTCCATAAATAGCTAGTCCCCCAGCATTTTAGCCAGCCTTGCCTTGCGTGGCACTCTGGACTATCTTTTCGCCTGATTCTACCTGGATTGAATGTTTTCCAGATCACTAAGACTATTATGATTTTAGTAATACTAAAACAGTAATAATAATAAGGGCTGTTGGAATGTGGAGAGACGTGTAGGAGCTTGATTGGAAGCAAGCTTGAAGGACATCCAGGGTTGGGGAAAAGCTGTTTGGAAAGTGCTTAAATGCGGGGCGATATCTCTCGGTGTCGGCGGTGGAGGCTGTGCGGAAGAAAGTGTGAGGGAAAAAGTGGAAACAGAAGAGTAGCGGAATGGTGCAAGGGCTGAAAAGCGGGGAGGGGGGTTTTGAATGTCGGTGATATATGGTATTTTGGTGGGCAAGACCGTGTAAAAAAGGCATCCAAGGAGGGCCTTGAGAGATGTTTGAGACTTGGGCAGACGGGCTGAAATTTGCGCTGGGCACAGCAGCGGCCTTTGCTATCGTCGGAGGAATCGTTTCTCAGACGTCGGGCGGCGTCAGCGGCCGAGGATTCTGGGAAGGTATGTGGAAAGGAATCGAGTGGTGGTTTATTGCGCTCGCAATTGTGGGGATTATAATCGGAGGGATGTGGGTTCTAGGATTCACGGCTAACCAGCTTAACACCAACTGGTGAGGCATGCAGGAGGATGAAAAACATCAGCTAGGGCGTGCCATATCAGATGGTCGTCTAGTGGAGGACTTCCTTGCAGACCTGGCCTACCGTCGTAGAGCTGCAAAATCTACTGTGAGTGCCTATCGCCGGGACCTCCGGCGGTTTTGCGATTTTCTTGGGGAGTGTGCGCGGGCAAGCATTGTGAGATGCAATTCGGATGATGTCGCGGATTTCCTGGCGCAGTGTGGACAAGAAGGTGAAAGCACGCGGACCAGGGCAAGGCGGCTTTCCAGTATTAGAGGCTTTTTCAGGTATTTGAAGCAGGTCGGCAGAATCGATGAGGCGCCTACGGCCACGATGAAAGGCCGCATGGTCCCGGTAAGGCTTCCGAAAGTCCTGAGCGAGTCGGATATGGAGAAGGTCCTGGAAGCGGGGCGGTCAGGGGGGAAGGCTCGGAGGCGCGCAGGAATGCTTGTGGAGCTGATGTACGCGACGGGGCTCAGGGTAAGCGAGGCATTAAGCCTGAAGATGGCGCATCTGGGACTGGATGAGGGAGCTATACATGTCGAAAGTGGCAAGGGAGGCAAGGGGAGGAAGGTACCGGTTCCGGAATCGACAGTTGAAAAGCTGAGACTCTACGTGGACGAGGTAAGGCCGCTAATTGCGGCTGATTGGTCGACTCCGTATGTTTTTCCGACAAGAACAGGGGGGCCGCTGAGTCGGCAGGCTGCGTGGAGAGATCTGAAAGACCTGGGGAAAGCAGCAGGGGTAAGTACGGAACTATATCCGCATGTTTTCAGGCACACGTGTGCGACGCATCTTCTGGAGGGAGGCTGCGATCTTCGCACGGTTCAGTTGCTTCTCGGACACGCTGACATTTCGACGACCGAAATATACACACACGTGCTGGAAGGTCGCAAGCGGGAGGTTTTTCAGGACGCGCATCCGCGGTCGAAATCCACGGGGAAGGAAAAGATCGATGAATGAAGCGCTAGAGGAGTTATTGAACCGGACGAAAGAATTCGAAGCAGAAACAGTGGCGATCGTTCATGCGAACGAGAGAGTTCCCACTCAGAGAGAATGGACTGTCAGGTGGGAAGATGGGCTGCGGACGGTATCACTGGGATTCCGCCCAGACGAGCCTGAAATAATTTTGCTGACCATCAGATCTCGGCGGCTCGATGCGCGGTGGTATATTGAGCTTCTCGGAGCCCTGGCGATGCAGGGAGTCGAGCGGATCGAGCTGGTGAGCTTTGGTTGGTGGCTGGGGGACGGACCTGCGCCGGAAGCAGTCTGGGTGGTCGATCATGTGGCGTGCCATATACTCAATGTGCTGACGGGGACCGAG
>CBDUXL010000220.1:0-6054 GCA_965371155.1 uncultured bacterium
GAGTGCGGTAGTTGATGGTCTCCGGTTTCTTGACTTCGCCTTTGGACCAGCTAAGGATCTTGTCCTTGCTGGCGAGGCGGATCGAGACGACGTTGATGTCTCGAAGCTGCAATGGTTTGTTGAGTGGCATATTCTTACCTGCCTGCAGCCGGATTCACTTCATCCTGCCCCCGCCATACCCGACCTTTGCGGCTAGGCCCTCTCAGCCTTGCCGTCACCGGAAGAATCCGAAGTTGCTGCATCACTATCGGATTGCTTCCTTGCACGAAAGTCTTCGAATTGCACGTCAAGACAAAGACCCTGAAGCTCCTTGACGAGGACATTGAAGCTCTCGGGCACTCCGGGCTCCTCGATCAGCTCGCCCTTGACAATGGCTTCATAGGTACGGTTGCGGCCTTCCACATCGTCCGACTTTATGGTGAGGACTTCCTGTAATACATGCGCGGCGCCGTAAGCTTCCAGCGCCCAGACTTCCATCTCGCCGAACCTTTGACCGCCGAACTGCGCCTTTCCTCCCAGCGGCTGCTGGGTTACGAGCGCATACGAACCCACGGACCTGGCGTGGATCTTGTCCTCCACCAGGTGATTCAGCTTCATCATGTACATGTGTCCTACGGTGACCTCGCTGGCAAACGGTTCACCGGACTTCCCATCGTACAGTACCGTCTTGCCGCTCTCAGGAAGGCCGGCTTCCACCAGCGCATTCCTGATTTCCTCCTCGGTTGCGCCTGAGAACACGGGGCTGACAGCGCGCCAGCCGAGCTTCTCCGCGGCCCAGCCAAGGTGCGTTTCGAGAACCTGCCCAAGGTTCATTCGAGAGGGAACGCCGAGCGGGTTGAGAACGATATCAACCGGGGTGCCGTCCTCCATGAATGGCATATCCTCCATGGCGACGATCTTCGAGATAACTCCCTTGTTGCCGTGCCTTCCCGCCATCTTGTCCCCTTCCTGGATCTTGCGTCGCTGGGCGATATAGACCCTGACAAGCCTGTTCACACCCGGCGGAAGTTCATCGCCGCCGGCACGGCTGAAAACCTTGGTCTTGATTACCTTGCCTCGATCGCCATGAGGCACCCTGAGTGATGTGTTCCTGACATCCAGTGACTTCTCACCGAATATCGCCCTGAGGAGTTTTTCCTCGGGAGTCGGCTCGGTCTCGCCCTTCGGAGTGACCTTCCCCACGAGAATGTCCTCGCTCTGAACCTCGGTGGCCTCAACAATCACCCCGTCCTCATCCAGATTGCGGAGCATCATCTCGGAAAGGTGCGGGATAGCCCGGGTGATCTCCTCGGGACCCAGCTTGGTGTCCCTGGCTTCACACTCGTATTTGTCTATATGTATAGACGTGTAAACATCGTCCTGCACGAGCCGACTGGAAAGAATGATGGCATCCTCGAAATTGTAGCCTCGCCACAGCATGAAGGTGCAAAGGATGTTCCTCCCCAGCGCCAGTTCCCCTTCCTTCGTTGAGAAGCCGTCCGCTATTACATCCCCGGCTTTGACCCGCTGACCCAGCCGCACGATCGGCCTTTGGTTCATACAGGTGCCCTGATTGCTCCTGACGAACTTCAACATATCGTAGATGTCTTTCTCGCCTGAGGAGGTCTCAATGACTATCCTGTCAGCCTGATTCTGGATAACCTTACCCGACCGTTTCGCGATCGCCAGGGCGCCTGAGTCGTAAGCGACCTTCCTCTCCATGCCGGTACCAACCAGCGGAGCCTCCGTCATCATCAACGGGACCGCCTGACGCTGCATGTTCGAGCCCATCAAAGCACGGTTGGCATCATCATGTTCCAGGAACGGTATCAGAGCAGTCGTTGCACTCACGATCTGCATGGGGCTGACATCCATGTATTCGATCTCTTCGGGCGGGAGCAATTGAATCTGGTCCTTGCTCCGTGAATGGACCAGGGCTTCCTGCAGACGGCCGTATTTGTCGATCTGCGGGTTCGCCTCAGCGATGTTGTGTTTCTCTTCCTCGTCGGCCGAGAGGTACACGACTTCATCGCGCACCTTGCCCTTCTTCACTACGCGGTAGGGGGTTTCGATGAACCCGTAATTATTGATCCGCGCATACGTGGCAAGCGACCCGATTAACCCGATGTTTGGACCTTCAGGTGACTCGATCGGGCAGATGCGTCCATAGTGCGAATGGTGTACGTCCCTGACCTCAAAGCCTGTTCGTTCCCTCGATAGACCGCCCGGTCCAAGAGCCGAGAGCCTCCGCTTGTGAGTCAGCTCCGCAAGCGGGTTGGTCTGGTCCATGAACTGAGAAAGCTGGGAAGAACCGAAGAACTCCTTGAGAACCGCCACGACACTCCTGGTATTGATCAGGAGTTGAGGCGTGAGCTTCTCCTGATCCTGGACCGCCATCCGCTCCTTGGCGACCCTCTCCATGCGGAGGAGGCCCTTTCGGAAATGGTTCTGGATCAGCTCACCAACCGACCGGATCCGCCGGTTGCCGAGATGGTCGATATCATCCGCCTGGTCGGGGCCCATGTGAATAAGGCAACGGACGGTCTCGAGGATATCGAGCTTGGTGAGATATCTGACCGACGGTGGCACTTGCTGACCCAGTTTCTTGTTCATCTTGAAGCGTCCGACCGCCGAAAGGTCGTAACGCCTTTCATCGAAGAATCTGGACTCCAGGAGAGACCTGGCGATTTCGATCTTAGGCGGATCACCCGGACGGAGCTTCTTGTAAATATCGATCAAGGCCGCCTCGGCCAGTGACAGCTTAGGATTCTGCTCTATGTAGGACTGGAGCTGCGGCAGAGCCTGCTCGTAGGTCTCCATCAGGCTATGATCCATCGGAAGGGGCTCGATATCGTATGTGAGGGTAAGCCCCTCGGGATAAGCCGATGTGATCCGCTCCGCTTTTTCGTAAGACACCGTTTCGCCCTTCTTGACAATCGCGCGACCACCGGTCGGCGGGTAGATGTCAAGCGGTGCTATAAGGCCCTCAAACAGGTATGCCCTGCCGTCCAGAGCAATCTCCATAGGCGGGTGGGAGATGATTTTTCTCTCGGGATCGATATTGAAGCCCAGACCCATCAGGAGGTTGGTCACCGGGATCTTGCGGACCTTGTCGAGCCTCACGATGGTGGGGCCGTCAGGAGCATACTCCATCTCGACCCAGGCGCCTCTGTTGGGAATGACTCGTGCGTTGTAGATCGTCTTACCCAAAGGCGTTGTCTTGACCGTGAAATACACGCCCGGGCTTCGCACCAACTGGCTCACAACCGCCCGCTCAGCCCCGTTGATCACGAAAGTCCCGTTCTCGGTCATCATCGGAAGATCGCCGAGAAATACGTCGCTCTCCAGCTCAACTCCGCTGATCCGATTGATCAATTTGAGCCTGAGACGCAGACCGGCGGAATAAGTGCGGTCCTGGTCTTTGCATGTGTTGATGTCGATGGCCGGCTTGTCGATGAAGTAATCCACAAACTGCAACACCAGGTTGTCGGAGTATCCCTTGATGGGGAACACCCGAATAAACAGGTCCCTTAGACCGGACTCCAGGAACCATTCGAATGAACGCTTCTGCACTTCGATGAGAAAAGGTATGTCATAGTGCAGACGCTCGGGGGTCTTCGAGAAGCTCCTGATCTCCCTTTCATGGATCTCCAGATGGAGAGGAGCAATGAGTGTTTTCTGAGGGGGCATCAGTATCTCCTTCGCGGCGTCAACGGTACTTCTGTCGAGGCATAAAAACCCCCTACAGCACCAATTCCGGTGCTCATCGGGGGAACTTCGCGCCTTTAGGTAGGATCACCCACTAGGGTCTAGCTTCATAATCCTGTGCCGAGCCGGTGGCGCTTGATTCGTTATCCTACCGGCACGGATAAATCAAAACTGAGGTGCATCTGCTGGACGGGTCATTTCACAGTGACCACTCCGCCGGCGTCGGACAGCTTTTGCTTGATTTCCTCGGCCTCGTCCTTGCCGATACCCTCTCTAACCGCTTTGGGTGCGGCGTCGACGAGTACCTTCGCATCCTTGAGGCCAAGCTCGGTAACCTCTCGGACCGCTTTGATGACCTGGATCTTGTTTGGACCGGCTTCTTCGAGGATCACGTCGAAGCTGGTCTTTTCCACGGCGGCGGCTTCCGCGCCGACGCCGGGCGCCGCGACGGCTGCAGGCGCGCCGACCATGGGAGTTACATCCCATCGTTCCTGCAGCGCCTTCGTGAACTCATTGAGCTCCACGACCGTCCATTTCTCGATTTCTTCCAGTATCGTCTCTTGAGCCTTGCTAAGTGCCACTTCTCGAACCTCCGGGGTATCCTGACCCCTTCTCGTTGTTGCGGCCTACAGCCCGGCCGCGTGGGCTTATAAGAAGCATTTCAGCGTAACAGTCATCTTTTCGAGGATCAGCTCTCTTCCAGCTTCACCGCTCGAGCCTCCAAAGTGCCGATAAGCTCCTGAAGCGGAGCGATGAGCGTGGCAACGATCTCCATCAACGGTGCGGCAAGAGTCCCGGCAAGCATCGCATGCAGCTCGTCCCTGGACGGCAGGCTCGCCAGAGCGGTCACTTCATCGATCCCTATCCGCTTCCCGTCAAACCATCCGCTCAGCAGCCTGAACCTCTCGTTCTCCTTAGCGAACTCATGCGCCACCTTGGTGCCCATCACGGCATCTTTATCGGAGAACACGAACGCAATTTGTCCTCCAAGGTCGCCATCGAGCGTTTCCATTCCCAGATTATGGAGCGCAATCCGGGCAAGTGTGTTCTTGACAATCCTCATATGCGCCCCGGCCTTCCTCAGCTTGCCTCGAAGCTTCTGTATTTCTGCGACCGAGAGACCCTTGTACTCCGCAAGGACCATTGACTTGGCTTCGGAGACCTCGGCCTGGAAGCGCTGAACCTTTTTTTCTTTTATCTGACGCTGTGATTTCATTATGCACCTGTTCGATTCTGTTCTGTCAACCTTGTCCTGTTGCAGGCCCCCGTTCACTGCTGTGTTACCGTCAGGTCCCGAAGGTCCAACCTGATTCCGGGACCCATAGTGGTCGACAGCACCACTTTTTTCAGGTACTGCCCCTTGGCCCCGGTGGGCCGATTCTTGACAATGAAACCCATAAACGCGACGACATTCTCCTTGAGAGCTTCCGCGCTAAAACCGGCGCGCCCCACTCGACTGTGTATCAGCCCACTGGTATCAGCCCGGAAAGTCACTTTCCCGGCTTTATACTCCTTCACGGCGGGGCCTATATCCATAGTTACAGTCCCCGTCTTCGGATTGGGCATCATTCCGCGAGGCCCGAGAATCCGTCCGAGCTTCCCGACCACCTTCATCATGTCCGGGGTGGCCAGAACCGTATCAAAATCCGAGCGACCCTTTGTGATTTCCTCGGCCAACTCCTCGCCGCCGACAATGTCCGCGCCCGCCTCGCGGGCTTCTGTCTCTTTTTCGCCCTTGGCGAAAACGGCGATTCGTGCTTCCTTGCCGGTCCCGTTTGGTAGACTGATCGCGCCTCGAAGCTGCTGATCCGCGTGACGCGTGTCGAGTCCGGTGACTACGACGATGTCCACCGATGCGTCAAACTTCGTTGGATTGGTCTCACGCACCAGTTCGATTGCCCGATCGAGCGGGTGAATTTGGCCTTGCTCCATCAGTTTGGCGGCTTTTTGATAAGCCTTTCCGCGTTTCGGCATGATATTTCCTCGGTTGTGGTCCGCGCGGACCCCGGTTCAATGGGGCCCTCCCACTGGGACATGCAGTCCCCCGTGCGGATTCGGTGTTATCAACGTTATTGATCCTCGCTCCCTGCTAACCCTCCACTGTGATTCCCATGCTGCGTGCAGTGCCTTCGACGATCTTCATCGCAGCATCCGTATCGTATGCGTTCAGCTCTTCCAGCTTCTTCTCGGCAATCTGCCTCACTTGCTTTTTCGTGAGTGTTCCAGCGGTCTCACGTCCGGCATCACCGGAGGCTTTCTCAAGTTTCAGCGCCCGCTTGATAAGATCGGACACCGGGGGCACACCCAGCTCGAATGAGTAGCTGCGGTCCCGGTAGATGGTGATTTCCACCGGCACGATCGAGCCTG
>CBDUXL010000221.1:0-6042 GCA_965371155.1 uncultured bacterium
AGGTTGCCGCCGTTCTCTGTGGGGGCAACGTAATAAACGTCGCTGTTGTCAATCACGCTGCACGCTACCGACTCCACAGCGTTCGACGGATGCACATCCGGCGCCTGCCAGTCGGCGACTATCGCATAGCCAAACTCCATTTCTTTTGAATCGGGAAAGCGCAGGTAGTAGTTTCGTGTGTTCGTTTCACCTGCGGAGAACACTCCGTGATTGCTTGTGGCTGTCAGGAAACTCCAGACGTCTTCATTGGCGCCGAGGCCGTCAGCGAAGTACCTGTACGGGTTAAGGGTCGCCGTTCCATCAAAGCCCGGTGTGGCTGCAACGCCCTGAGTGTACGAGAATATCGGCATTCCTCCAGTGGTGAACTCGGCATAATTGAACCAGCGAGTGTAGCCATCCGGTCCGCCGCCATCACCGTTCACAGGGTCGTCCAGCATGTACTGGTCTGTTCCCAAGACTGGATAGGCAAGACTACTGTTGTAGGCCAGTGTGCCGGAGGCATCGCCCATGAAAACCCCCCGCACATCGTAACCGTCGTACTGGTGCATGCCTGGGAATGGATGTCTGAGTGTCACATCGATGTCGATGTCGACACAACCGGAACCGGGCACAACATCTTGAATCTGGAAGGTTAAGTTCGCGGGCGGGTCATTGACGAATCGCACGACATTTACGGCGAACATCACCTGACGATTGGGAACCGCTTCAGCAGTCCGGTTCTCGATGTCGATGTAGACATCATAGTAACCCCAGAGGTTGGTGTGGGTCGGTCCGGTGGGATTTGATTCCAACGCAAGTTCTTGATCGACCGTTGGCGTTACAGGACTTCCGCCGGAGCAGCCAATCGCGACGAATGCAGCCGTCAGCATCGCTGCGAGTAGGATTATCCATCGATTCATGTCATGACCTCCTGAGAACCCAGGTTAAAACCTGGGCTACCGACCTGGGCCACCGATGTGACGCTGTGAAGCAAGATTTGCACAAGACCTGCAAACGCACATTATGATATCAGCAGGGACGAAAATCCGCAATATGGAACCGCTGTACAAGGAACGAAACGGATTGACAACCGAAATTCATCTCGTATACTTGGCCGCGCATGATAATTCCGGATCGCGGACCCGATAACCCATGCTGGACACCAAGACCCTAATTGGAAACATCGATGATGTCGTCACTCGCCTCAGGACGCGACAGCCTGATATCGACACGATCCACGATCGGCTGGTCAAGCTGGATCAGCGAAGAAAGCAGCTTATCCGGGAGGTTGAGGACCTCAAAGCGCAGCAGAACCGCGCAAGCAAGGAAATCGGGGCAAGAAAGAAATCGGGCGAGGATGCAGGGGATATCCTCGCTGAGATGCAAATCCTTTCAGCAAAGATCAAGATGCTCGACAGCGAGTTGGATGAGGCGAAGGAGTCGCTAAAGGCTGAAATCGAGCGGCTCCCTAATATTCCGATTGACCCCACTCCCCTTGTCGCCGACAAATCCGGCAACAAGGTGATCCGCGAATGGGGAGAGGCGAAGCTGCCGAAGGACTGGGATTTTCAATTTCGAAATCATCTCGAGGTTGCAGAGGGTCTCGGGCAGAACGGGGGACTGGATTTCCCGACCGCCGCCAAAATGACCGGCGCCAACTGGGCGATGTATCGCGGCGACCTCGCGCACCTGGAATGGGCGCTCGTCAAGTTCCTGATCGATAGGACAAGGGACGACGATCGGGAGTTGATCATCCCCCCGTACGCTGTTAACGCCGCGAGCATGTACGCATCCGGGCAATTCCCGAAGTTCCGCGATCAGGCTTACGAATGCAGGGATGATGACCTGGTCCTTCTCCCGACCAGCGAAGTGGCTCTTCTCAATATGTACCGGGATGAGATTCTGCCCGATAAGGCCCTGCCTATCAGGCTGGCGAGCTTCACGCCTTGTTTCAGGCGCGAAGCCGGCACATACGGAGAAAAAGAGCGGGGCCTTATTCGTATTCACCAATTCCACAAGGTGGAGATATTCACATTTACGAGACCGGATGAAGGACAAGCCGAGCTGGAAGCGATGACAAATTTCGCTGAAAAGCTCGTGCAGGACCTCGGGCTCCCCTACCGGATCAGCCTTCTGGCTGCCGGCGATCTTGCCCACCAGGCGGCCTGCACGTATGACATAGAGGTCTGGCTACCCGGTCAGGAGATTTTCAGCGAGGTATCGAGCGTATCGAACTGCTCCGACTACCAGGCTCGTCGAGCGAAAATCAGATATCGCCCAGAGGGACAAAACAAGACTGAGTTCGTATACACTCTTAACGGAAGCGCTCTGGCGACGAGTAGAATAATGGTGTCAATTCTGGAGAACTACCAGACCTCTGATGGCGGGCTGGCCATACCCGATGTCCTTCAACCTTATGTTGGCGGCCGGGAACTAATAGAACCGACCTCAAGAGGCTGAAATCTTATCTTATTTCCATTTATGTGATTGAGCATTTCTGTAAACCCCGCCTGGCCGCGGTCGATATATTTACTTGGATGCCAGTAACGCCCTTCCGAGATTACTCAGAAGTATTGGTTCCATTGCCGTCCCTGAACGGCTATGAGCCATCCCCTTTGACTGATTCCCCCAGTCCATCAAATGGTCCTGATTTCCGAGACATTCTGGACCGGGAGATGATCGGACAATCGAACCCGGCCCCTCCACCATCAACCCGTCACACATCGCCTCCGGATTGGCTGTTCGACCTCGGCGCCACCCCTCCGCCGCGTTCCAACCCTCCACTGATTGCCGATAGCCAGGGCAATACCGGCCTCCCTGTCACTAGCCTTCGCATGCCCGTTAGCGACCCGCCCGGGACACTCGATGCACAGGACAAGCTTGAACAGACATGCAAGGAGTTGGAGGGCCTGCTGCTGGGAATCCTGCTCCGGAACCTTGGCAAACAAACAGGAAGGAGCGGTCTTTTCTCCCAGACCTGGGAGAGCAGCTTTTATCAAAATATGTTCTATTGGGAGCTAGCTCAAGACATCGGAGCTAACGGGCCGGGATTAGGCATAGCGGAGGTCCTGCATCGCGACATTATGTTAAAGGCAGACACAACGGTCTGACGGGAGAGGATGGTAGATACTTGAAACGTCCGACCTAAGCGTCTGAATTTCAGCCTGCAATATAGCCAGGTGGAAGGTTGGGGTAATCATGGCCATCAGAAATTGCCGAAGCTGCGGAACCGTATTCGACGGAACACATCCAGATCTGTGTGCGGATTGCCTTGAAGAAGAGGAGGATGAGTTCAAGACTGTGCGCGCCTACATCAAGGACCATCCTAAAGTTGCGATCGCGGTCGTCAGCGAAGCCACCGGCGTCTCCGAGGATAGTATCAGAGATTAGCTGAGGCAGGGTCGGATTGATGTCGCCGACCTATCAGGCCCTGTGCTGGCATGCAGGAGATGCGGGAAGCCAGTGTATCGCGGTGATTACTGCGCAATCTGTCAGAATGAGGTTCTCGGGGGCTTGAGGTCCGGTCGCAGGAGCGAGCCGGAACCCGAGCAGACAAAAAGAGCATCATTCACCAAGGAATATCGTGACCGAAAGTAGCGTTTGCGGTTATACCAGAGAAGATGTACTATTTCTCGAAAATCCCACAGAGCGTTAAAGCCCGGCTGAGGAGAACCGATATTCCTAACGGGAGGCTGGGTAAGCCAGCCGGTTTATGCTGCCGGAGAAACATATGCGAATTTCCGAGATAATAGCCAGCTTGATCCCCAAGGTTCGACCTTTAAGTCCCGGGCGTGAAATTCCCGGTACCGACTCCCCAAGCAAAGTCTACTCTCAGCCCGACGCGGTCGAGCTGTCCGGTGAGGGCCAGTTGCTTTCCCGGCTCTCGACAGAGGTCAAGAGACTGCCTGAGATCGATGAAGCGAAGGTAAATGAACTCAAGGCCAGGATTGAGGCGGGGGAATACAGCCCGGATTCGAAGGCCATGGCTGCCAAGATACTGGGCGTGGATTCCGAGTGAGATTCATCCCCTTGAATCACCAACTCCCGCATTGCGGGATTTTTTTTTCGCTTATTCCCAGTGAATCCTCGTTTTTCTTGAATTCGAGCTGTCTTCTGCCGAAATCATCAATGTATGTCAGACGAAAATCGACTCAATGGAACAAAGCTCGAATTCCTGACGGGGCTCGCCGACTACCTGGGGGAACTCACCGAAGCGAACATGAGACTACTCTCGGCGCTTGACGATTATCAGATCCTCCTAGTAAAAGACGACACCTCTTCGATTGAGCAAGCATCCCCCCATCTGGATCGCCTGACAGGCGAGATACGCTGTCTGGATGAAGCACGTCGAGTGTATGTCGATGATTTCTTCCGGAAGCAGAATTGGGATGGGCCCCGGAATTTCACAGCCATCAAGGAAAGGCTGAGTGAGTCCGGAGTGACCGACGATGAAGCGACTGCCTTCGAACGCATGAGCAAAGCCAGGGCTGAGCTCATTGAAGCTCTTGCGGAGGTGGACGCACAGAACTCGCTCAATATAACCCTGATCGGACAGAGTCTGAGCCTTGCCGAGATTAGCCTTAGAGCGCTCCTTGGCTGCGATGAAAAGAAGATGGACTACGGCCCTGAGGGAGATGCCGAAGACGGGCCGTCATTGCTGGATGCGCATGCATAGACGAACCAGGCACTGATAAGTCAGATGGCCTGCGTGCCAATAGAGGGTGGAATAGGCGGATTATGATCGAATGGAGGATGAGTCCGTGCCGTATACTTTTCTCGGTTTGGAGATCGCCAAGCGTGCTTTGGCGATGTCACACCTTAATCTTCAGGTCATCGCACATAACATAGCCAATTCCGGTACACCGGGATACTCCCGGCAACGTGCCGAGCTGGTCCCTGCGCCTCCCCTGACTTATCCTGCGTTCAGCGCCCGTCCCGGATTTGCGCAGCAGATCGGGAGCGGTGTTGATGTCCACTCAATCAGGCGTATCCGTGACGAATTTCTGGACCAGGTCATCCGCATGCAGACGGGATCTCAGGGACGTAACACAACTGTGGATGTCGCTCTTGGTGAGATCGAACTGGTCTTCAACGAGCCCGGCGAACGCGGATTGGGCACAATTCTGGATGAGTTCTTCGCGGCATGGCAGGATCTGTCGAATAATCCGGAGCTGGTCAGCACCCGGGCAAACGTACGCGAGCAAGCCATCACCCTGGTTCGTACGATCACGTCACTGGATGAATCTCTGAAAAGGCTCAAATCTGAAAAAGCTACCCAACTCCGTTTCCAGGTTCTACAGGTCAATAATCTCACCAGACAGATTGCCGACCTGAATATCCAAATCGCCCAGATTTTGTCGCTCGGCGACCACCCCAACGACCTCATGGACCAGCGCGATTTCCTGCTGGAGCAAATGTCGGAGATCATACCCGTCACCACCATAGAACAGGACACCGGCAGCACCAGTGTCCTGATCGGGGGCCTGCGGATCGTTGAGGAAGACAAGGTACAGAAACTCATGCTCGTGCTTAATCCGGCGTCTCCGGGTGACCCGGACGATCTTATTGTCCGCTTCAAGAACGGGCTTCTTCCGGATCTTGCAGGTAAGGGCATTATCGCCGGACTATTGGAAGCACAACGTGAGATCATCCCGTTTTTTCAGAGCCGCCTGAACACTTTCACCACGGCTATTATGAACAGGGTCAATGTGCAGCATCGTCGTGGTTTCGGTCTGGACGGGGCGAAGGGACGGCCATTTTTCGTGGACCATCGCACGGCCACCCTGCAGGGAACCGTGATGCTTCCCACAGGCACAACTGAAGACACACGTCTGGATGAACTCGGCATAACAGCCGGCAACTTCACGGTGCAAGGCAAACTGATCGCGATCACCCAAAAGGACATCGCTCCTGGCGAGGCGATTACGCTCAAAGAGGTGCTGGACCGCATCACCGACGCACAGTCATACGTACGGGATTCGCTCCAAACCAAAATCGCCGTCGATCATTTTGTACAGTTGGACCTCTACAATCCCGTCGAGGCCGACGAGATCATAACAGTCT
>CBDUXL010000222.1:0-6033 GCA_965371155.1 uncultured bacterium
GAGTGTGATTCTCGCGAGCAAGGGTTATCCGGACACGTACGAAAAGGGTGTCGACGTCACTGAGGATATCGCTGCTCTTGAAGAGAATGAGCGGCTTATTCTTTTCCATGCCGGTACGAAAGAGGAAAATGGGAGATTGCTTACGAGCGGCGGACGGGTTGTCGCGGTTACCGCGCTGGGTGCGGATTTCAGGGAATGTCGCAGGATCGCCTACGATGCAATAGACCCGATGGAACTCGAAGGGCTCTTCTATCGCACGGACATCGGCCACGAACTGGTTCCTGCGACTTAGGAA
The DNA here is from genome assembly GCA_965371155.1 of uncultured bacterium. Classification (GTDB taxonomy): domain Bacteria; phylum JAJVIF01; class JAJVIF01; order JAPKYR01; family JAPKYR01; genus CBDUXL01. The sequence goes on from CBDUXL010000222.1 coordinate 296, forward strand.
CGGCAGCTTGTCTACGATGTCCAGGAATTGACCAGTCACTTACAACTACTTCGGCTGAAGGTGGGCTGTGAGCGAATTCAAGAAACCTGACAGAAAGATTATCGATCGAGCGGCGGCGGCGCGCATCGCAGCGAAGATGCGCGATTCGGGTCGCAAGCTCGTTTTCACAAACGGATGCTTCGATCTCATGCATCCGGGGCATATCGACTTTCTCATACGGGCACAAACCCTCGGCGATGTACTCATGATCGGTTTGAACACCGATGCGAGCGTAAAACGCCTGAAAGGCAAGGGCAGGCCGGTGGTTGACGGCGAGACGCGTGCGAAGATGCTCGCGGCGTTGGAGGTTGTGGACTGGGTGGTATTCTTCAATGAGGATACGCCTGCAGAGTTGATCGAGAGTGTGGCTCCGGCGGTGCTGGTAAAGGGGGCGGACTACACCCCTGATACGGTGGTAGGTAGGGAGATGGTCGAAAATGCGGGAGGGGTAGTGGTTATTCTGCCCTTGGTGGAGGGTTATTCCACTAGCGTGTTGCTGGAGAAGCTGCTTGGTGTCGGTGAGGATTAGTCCGGCGGCGCACCGTGCCCCTGTGGGCTGTCATCATCATCCTCCGTGTCGTCATCATCATCGGTTTGGTCTTCGTCACCGGGAGTTACGCTTTCGTCCTCGTCTTTCGCCTCCTCACTCTCTTCTGCTTCACTCTCGTCCCTGGAACGCTGGCGCTCGATTTCCTCGAGTATCCTCACTGCCAGTTCATTCGCTGGATCCAGGATCAGCGCCGTTCCCGCTTCATCCTCGGCGATATCAAGGTTGTGATAGATGAGCTGAATATGCGCGATGCCGCCTCGCGCGTTTGCCTCGACAATCGGAGGGACATCCCCGGCTTCGATGCTCAGCCTTACTATCTCGTCATAAGCGAGCAGAGCGCTTTCAAGCTGGGCCTTCTTGAAATACGAATCCCCAAGCTCCTTCCATCCGAACCATCCGTCCGGATCGAGACTCACGCACCTGTGGAAGTATTTGATGGCGTCTTCCAGTGATTCATCGGTGTCCTCGATCAGGGCAATGATGCCGAACCGGTACAGTGAATCCTGGTATCGGCCCAGAACTTCCATCTCCTGGGCCTCAAGAACCACCCGGTACTTCTCCTTCGAGGTGTCCATTGCGAAGAAATCGCCATCGGGATTCATAAATCCCGGGAGACCTTCAAGACGGTACTCCTGGAAGGGTCGAGAATCGAAGATGTCGATTGCCCTCAACGACTCCGCTCCCTCAGCGACAGGCCCGAGATCTCCTTGTGCTCTGACTTCTCGATCGACAAGATCGGGGGTGTCACCGGGGAGCCGGAACAGGTAAGTGAGACCGCTCAGGACAATGTCGAGATCCATTAATAATGGACTCTCGGCGAACGAAGAGGCGACGAAAGTGCTGTTTATCGGGCGAGGACCATAGTAGTTGGAGAGCTTCGGGAAGTAGTAACCAGAGTTAATGATGAAGTTCTCCGCGACAGACCGCATGGCCATCGGTTCATCCGAAAGCATTTGCAGGTTTTCAAGATTGTGAATCCAGTTGGTCGCCCAGACGTCCTTGCGATAACCGGGTGATGGATCGTCGGGGTCGTCCGATGGCTCACAGTTCTGGAGATACCAGAAGAGGAAAGTCTCATCTCCGGTGGTGAGCAGAATCGCGTCGGGGTCGCAGGTATCGAGAATATCCAGGGCATAGTTGTACGAAATGACAGACCGGGACTTGTCGCAGAACTCGGAGTTCCGGTAGGTGTTAAGGCCGATTATGACAAAGACCGCAACCATCAGCAGGCCCGCGAAAGTCCGGAACTTGGTGCTGGACGCGAGGTCCTTGACTCCCTGCCCTCTTATGTAGAAGGCGATTCCCCTCAGAGCGTAGTCGCAACCCAGCGCGATGATCGGGGTGAGGGAAATCATTAGAGGAATAAGCAGCGGGGGAACAACGACTGCAAGATTTTCGAGCGGCGCGGCGAGAATGTCGCCCGACGGGAAAAAGTGCACGACCGAAAAGTAGATTATGAAACCAAGCGCCGGGGGCAGAAACGCGGCCCTCGGGAGCCGAATTTCACCCGGTTCAGGATCGTCACGTTTGCGCCTGAGCGAGGCAATCAGCGCCAGCCATCCAATCAGGCCGAATGCAAGAAGCGGGATGGTGAAATCCTCCTCGCTCGTTTCGAGAAACTTGCGGAACACCATCGGGGTGGTTGTGCGCTCGGGAAGGGCCTGGGGAGAATGAGTGAACACGCGACCTTCGGAGTAGAAAGTACGACCTGCATACTTGATAAAGTACTCGATGGGATTTTCCTTGGCAGGGATGATGTCGAGTGGGGCTGTCTCGGCTTCCACTTTCGATAAGCCGAACTCGACCCTGCCCAAAGGTGTTTTGTACTTGACGATCGGCAGATAGGCGTACGGGGTGAGGCCGAGAACGGCAAGGAAGATCGCAAGGACCCAGGTCTGCCATTTCAACCTGAGGCCGCCATTGACACCGACGAAAATCAGCACGCCCGGGTAAAACATCAGAACCGCGTAGTGGTGGGATAGCGCGAGCCCCATAATGAAAGCAAGCAGAAGCGCCCAGCCGACCTTTTTCTCCTGCACGTACAGGACCGCCAGATAGAAAATCAATGCGATGAACATGACCTGCAGCGTGTAGACTTCTGCGATCTCGGCGTGCTGCCAGAACTGGCGGCTGAACGCGAGCGAAAGCGCTCCTGCAAGAGCGGCCCACTCGGTGCGAAGCACTCTCCTCAGATACAGGAACATGAACAGACACGCCGCCCAGGCCGCGACCGCAGACAGCATGTTCATCCGGTAGGCCGGTTGCGAAAGCCCGCCTGGGATGGGCAGGTTCATGAAAAGGTTGCCGAGGAGCGTGTAGAGCGGGTATCCGGGTGGATGCGGGACGCCGAGCGTGTACGATGCGGCCAGGAAGTCGCCTGCATCGCCGACGAAAACAGTCGGGCAAAGGCAGGCCAAATAAACGACGAGCGGGATAAAAAGGACAATAACTCCGATCCAGAGCCCGAATTTCGTCCCGGGTGTCGTCTCGACCTCCTGCATGGGCCAATGATAGCACAGCGGTCAGTTTTGGGTGATACCGATCCGATGGATGTTAGAACGGTTTTACGGCTTGGCCGCCTGAGAGGTCAACCGGTGGAGACTGTGCTCAGCATAATTAGAAAGGCGATCAGATAGACGCTGAACGGCAGGTACAGCATCGCCCAGTAAAAGCGGACACCGTTTCGTCTGGTCTCGGCAAGCTCCTCAGGCAAGGACGTGTTGACCAGATCGGTGTAATTGCGGTGTGCGTTGGTTGCATCGATGAAGGAGTACCCGATGGTGAGAAGAAACGCCACAAACCAGAGCATACCCGCAATCCCGACCGCGACCATGTCCTTGGTGGAGAAATCGGACAGGTTCTCCAACTTGCCGGCGCTCCAGACAGCAAGGATGATGTAGAGGCTAGCAAGTACGGCGGTAATGAACCGCGAAGCGAAATGCACGCGCGCCTTTGCAAGGAGTCCTTTCTCGGCGAACCAGAGCTCGGCGAAAAGGAACGCCGGCCAACTGAAAGATCTCGGGTCAAACTGTGGGCCATACTCGCGGGGAATCCGTTCGGCGTCGGCCGTGTAGAATTCACGAAACTCCTGCCGGATAGGGCGCGCCGAAGGAGCAGGAGCGGTGGAATCCGCACGAGCGCGGGGAATATCGGAAACCTGGGGCGGGGGAACGTTTAGATCGGTTAGTCGGGTGGTTGATTCGGAGTAACTACCGGTTTCTTCGGTGGCTGGTCCCTCAGTGGGGCCGATCGGTGCATCGCAGAACCGGCAGCGATTCATTCCGGACCTGAGAAGCTCACCGCAGGCGGGGCAGGAGCGGAACTTCCCTCCGATAAACCCGCCGTCTGATGCCCGCTCGTTTGGGTGCATGGGACTGCTGAGTGAGATCAACTGTCGGTTGATTCCGGGTAAGATTTTCTGGTGACCAGATCCTCCACTCGCTGAATGAACGGCGGATAATATATCTCGAAAATCACCTTGAGGCTTGCGGCGATCGGAAGCGAGAGCAACATACCGAAGACGCCTGCCAGATAGCCTCCTGCGAGCAGCGAGAACATGACGGTAAGCGGGTGAAGGTTCAGGTCCTTGCCCATGATTCGGGGAACCATGATGTTTCCCTCAACGTATTGCAGCACCATGTAGAAAGCGAAAATTATCAGGGCCCTCAGCCAGCCGTAATCGACCATTTGCAGAAGCCCGAAATCGCTGTCCTGGAAGAATACGACTAGCAACGCGGGCACAAGCGCAATGATAGGTCCGATTATGGGTATAACCTCGGTTACACCCGCGAGGACTCCCAGTAGAAGCCAGTGTTTTACTCCGAAGATCCAGAGCACCAATGAGGTGATCAGAAACATCAGGCCGCTCAGTTTGATCTGCCCTCGGAGATAGTGTCCGAGCATTTCGGAAAGGCGGTTGAGAAGCGTCTGGATTTCAGTGGCGGTTCTTCGCGGCGCAAATCCCATGAGGCTCTTGCGGATTTTCGGAGCGTCGAGAAGGAGGTAGAAAACAAGGATCGGGACCGTGACAACAGTAACGATGCCGCCGACCGCGCCCTGCAAGCCGGCTGCAGCCCGCTGGCCGATGAAGATGAGCCAGGATTGGATTGTGGGCAGGATGCCGCTTACGTAGTCCTGGATGTCCTGCTGGGTAACGCCCAACTCCTGTAAATACACCCACTGCGCTTCGAGCCAGGGCACCAGATTTTCCTCGAGATCATCGGAAAATTCCGGCAATTTCTCTACGAAGTCGCTTCCCTGTGCAACGAGAGCGGGGACGATTGCGGCGCCTGCGCCGAAAAGAACCCCACTGATTACGATGTAGACGATTAGTATCGCCCAGACACGCGGAATGCGTCTATCAGTAAGCCACTCAACCATCGGGAATAGTAAGAAAGCGATCACGAAGCTGATAATGAAAATCCCGAAGACCGGTGCGATTTTGATGACGAAGAGGATCAGGCCGATGAGGATGGCGATTATCGCGAGGTTTGTGATGTTGAGAATGCTCTTCGAGCCGACCTCGGCGATTGCCATGCGGGAGATCTTCTCCCGGCCGGGTTGCGACGATCTTCCTGATTGGGGTTCGGGTGGCCGCCTGTCCTTGCGTCGGGAGTGTTTTCCTTTTTGTGCCTTCCCGCGATGGTCGGAGCTCTTCCGATCGCCCCTGGGAACATCGCCCCTGCCGCGGGATTCGCGCGACTCAATGCTTTCGCCTTTTTTCTTTGGGCGATGCCTGCGCGATCCGCGGGATCCGCTGGAGGAAGAATCGGATGTTCCGTCACTCGACATAACAGCTATCCAGGGAACCGTACCCTTTATACCATACTATCCTGACTCTGCAATCCATCTGCATACAAGATCGGCAGAATTCCTTTCTGGTTCAATGGCCCTAAGGGACGCACTGCCATGGGCGCACAGCCGTGCGCGCACTGCCGTGGGCGCAGCCGGGGGCACACTTGGGCGCACAGCCGTGCGCCCCTACTTTCTGCAACGGAATTGCATCTATTGTATTGTATTTGCTTGTTCGACCCTATACACTGGACTCTATTGGCCAACCAGAGGTTGCACAATGACACAGAGCAAGAAGAAGAGCAACGATGAGTCCTTCGGTGAAATACTCCGGAGGCATCGGGCTGGACAGAAATAC
>CBDUXL010000223.1:0-5993 GCA_965371155.1 uncultured bacterium
ATCGTCATGATTCTCTCCGACAGCAACGACCCGAGCCTCGGAGCATCTCGCAAGTAGACCCTCGAAATCGATCACCGTTTTGGACCGGCAGTCGATCACTCGATGCGGGAGTATCACCGACTCTGCGCTTGCAGGCATGGCAAGGAGAAAGTAGACGATTAGGGTTGCAGGCAGTAGTACGCGTTTCATGGGGCGAATTATAGCGCATGATTGTGGAAGAGTCGGCCTGTACGGGTAGGATGACAAGGGAGCGGATTCAAATGTTAATCCGTATCCGGTTTTGTCGGACGTATGACCGGCAGGATTCCGCGATCATCAGTGGGGTAAAGCGCGATCTCGAAAAATCGTGACCACGGCAATTCCACAATAAAGCCGGTATCGCCCATCGGGTCTGCAATTCTCAGTGGGAGGGCGAGGGACTCACCAAGTTCGGCCCAAAGCTCGGTCAGCCGGGCCGCGATCTGCTCCGTTTCACGCATGACTTGCTCGTCGGTCAGATGGTACGGGTCGCCACCCTCTGAGCGTAAGACATTGCTGCGTTCGGCCCGAACGATGCGCTGGTACAGGTAATCATCCAGCAATCGAGCGCAAAGAAAAGTCTCGGCGGCGGCGCGAACGCCCTGCGGGTCGGCGCCGTGCTCGTAAGCGAAATCGATAGCCGCCCAAAGAGCGAACGCGCTTCCCAGCGTGTTGGATGAAGTGTTCCATGCAAGGTAACCGACAAGGCCGGGTGGGGTTGCGCCGGATCGCCATGCTTCCATCAGCGCAGGATCGGCCCCGTTGGCAAGCGCGATGTCCGCGACAATCACAGGTCTATCGCCAAGTTGCAGGGTCCTTTCTCGAATGAAGTCAGCGCGCTCATTTTCTGCAGACCCGGCACCGTGAATCCATAGCGCCGGTCGCCAGGATTCGAGCAGGTCGAGTCGCGGCGACACTTTCAAACCCAGCCATCTCGCCATTTCGAGCGCGTTCTCCGCTACAGTGCCGCTTTCGAAAGGCTGCAGCGCTGCAAGATCGCCGGGGGCGGTAAGTATCAGGCCGCAGGTCGGCGGAGGAGAGATTTGCATCTCGCGAAGCGCACGCGCCAGAAGGAGCAGCATTCCCTCATCCGTGCCATCTTGAACGTGGTGAGAGTATTCGCCCAGAAGGAGCTTCAAGCCGTCGGAAAGCGGACCCGGACGATTGTCGTCAAGCGTTATCAGAAGCCTGGCGGGCGCATATCCGCCTCGATCCAGCAAGTCGAGCCATCCGAGCATTCGCTCGACATACGCGGCAAGGTATTCATCAGCCGGCAGGTCGCTGTCTCCTCGAATCGCCGCAAGGATTTCTCTTTGAAGATCGGGGTTCTCCAACTCGGTTCTAATTCGGGCGTACTCGGCACGGGCATCGGATTCCACCACCGTCGGCTCGATCCTTGGAACGGCAAAGTGGAGAAGCGCTTCGGGAGAAACAACCGGAGGCACCAGCATCAACGGATCGGCGGTGCGCGATCCCACCAGGGACCCGGCAACCGCCGCATTGATTGAGACAAGATCGGCTTCGGTGGGATCTGTTGTGAACACGAGATCAATTCCGGCAACCGCAGCGACTTGTTTCACGAGGAGAGTGTTCGGCGGGCGATCGTCCAGGGCGAGAATTGCGATCGTTACAGGCTCCGTCGGTACAGGCGCGGCGGCGAGTGCGAGCAGCATGAAAAACGCAATGGCTTGCGCGGGAACGAGCGGATTCCGAGATTGTGACATTGATTCCACCCCACGTGGAACAGAAATGTGCTAAGTCATTTTCATTTCCCTACACAAAAGCGACTGAAGATCTCATCGAGATCAACGGCGCCGAGATCCTCACCCAGAAGTCTCCCGAGAGCGCGATCCGCTCCCCATAGCTCGGTCGCAGCTACGTCCTGCGGAGTACCTCCCGAGAGACCATCTCTGACCTGAGTAAGAATCTTACCCACTTCTTCAAAAAGCGCAAGGTGTCTTGAATCGGTAAGGAGCATTTCTTCAGGATTGATTTCCAGTCCGAGAAGCTCGCGAACATTCGCGCGGAGCAGATCGATACGCTCTCCTGTTTTCGCGGAGACAGTCACGAGCGTCAAATCAACGGCGCTGAGAAACGGCGCCGCGATTGCAGGTTCCCACGCGGTCGGAAGGTCGATTTTATTGCAGACAAGCAGCAACGGCGCTCTATTTATCAATGTGCGAACACGCGCTTCACGCATCAGCGCCACGTCTTCGTCGGTCAAGGGCGCGCTGATGTCGAGAACTATCAGCACGAGATGCGCCCGCTCGACCTCCCGCCAGCTCCTCCGGATTCCCTCCGCTTCCGCGGTGTCCAATTCGTCAGGGATTGCCCTGATACCCGCAGTGTCCAGAATCTCCGCAGGGACACCTCCGAACTCGAGCGTGCCGGAGACAACATCGCGAGTGGTTCCCGGCATCGGCATGACAATCGCGCGATCCTCCCGGAGAAGCGCATTCAAAAGGCTGGACTTGCCGACATTCGGTCGACCGATGAGCGCGAGCCGAATTCCGCTCAGCAGACATCCTTTTTCTTAACTTACACTAAGCGGCGAGAGACTCTCAAGGATCGAGTCGATCAGCTCGACAGCCTCATTGGACTCCAGCCCGTCGATTCTTTCTTCAGGATAGTCGAAGTCCACCTCGAGTCGGCCCAGCAAATCGCGCAGGATCTCCCGAATTGATTCCACTTTCATGCTGAGCCGACCGGTGTGCCTTCGGAGCGCCTCGCGACGCGCGGCATCCCCGGCCGCTCCGACCATCGCGGCGATCGCTTCCGCCTGAACGAGGTCTATGCGTCCGTTCAGAAAAGCGCGACGGGTGAACTCGCCCGGTTCTGCAGGTCGCACGCCGAGCGAAATCAGTACGCGCTCGAAAGCTCTTATAACCGCAAGCCCGCCGTGACAGTGGATTTCAACGACATCCTCGCCGGTATATGAATGAGGCCCTCGGAACGGCAGCAAACCGGCACGATCGATCATACCGCCGTCGTGAGAGAAACTTCTCAGCGTGAATTCATGGTCGGGAAGGTCATCAGGCCGAATGGGCGGATTGCAAAGTCCGGCGGCAGTGTCAAATGCATCGGGACCGCTGACGCGAATGATCGCGATACCGCTTCCCTGCTTCCCGGGAGGGGTAGTGGCGAGAGCAAATATGGTGTCGGAGCCTAAGTCCACTTGGTTCGCGTGCATGATACCCGAAGAAGACGACAAAGTCGCGGTTGCGCCGATCAGCAAAAAGGGACTCGGTACACCATTGAACCTTCAGGCAAACCTTGGAATCTCAAAGGCAGGAGCGTCAGGCAAGAAGCGCAGAGGAATTGTTGAGAGGAATACATAGAGCGCACCTGACGCACCCGCACCTCATGTAGACAGATTGGGAAGCGGGACGGAAGAGCCCGCCGCCCCCGACCAAAGTGTCGGGGGTGTTTCTTGGGCAGGATCCTCATAACAGGTCCGCTTGCTGACGCGCGCGGTTCGGACACGATGAACCGAACCGCGACCGTCAGGGAGCGGACCTTGCCCAATGAGACAATGCACCCGATTCTTCCTTCATCACCTCCTACAAACCATCCAACACATGTATAATGCCTCAGGATGCGACTTGCGCTCGATATCGGAGGAACTCTCGTCAAGTGTGCGTGCGTCACTGATGACGGCGCAATCACTCGTGCCGGCGAATTCCCTACCGATCCCAACCTGGGAACGACCGAGTTCGCCCACCGTCTCATGACCGGCGCGAGGGAGTTCCTTGCGCACGGCAAAGAAGAGATTAATATGGTCGGTGCCGGGATGGCGGGCTTCGCCGATGGGAAACATGGAGTAATCCTTGAAAGCCCGAATCTGCCGGGAATAAGGGATCTCGAACTCGCTCGATCGCTCAAGGACGAATTCGGCGTGACTGCTTACGCTGAAAATGACGCTACAGCGGCGGCATGGGGCGAGTACCTTTTCGGCGGACACGGTGATGTGAAGGACATGCTGGTGGTCACTCTCGGCACAGGTATCGGCGGAGGTCTGGTGCTGGGTGGACGCCTGCATCGTGGCGCGCTGGGCGTGGCGGGCGAGATCGGGCAGATGGTTCTCGATCAAACCGGCCCTGATTGCCCGTGCGGAGGCAAGGGTTGTCTGGAGCGATATGTGGGCCGGGCTGCGCTTGAGGAGGATTTTCGGGTCCGTTCGGGATTGACTGAGAGAGTGGAACCTAAGATAATCCATAAACGTGCGCTTGAGAGTGATCCTGCGGCAAAGGATGCCTGGAATGCTTACGGTAATCGTCTGGGCGTTGTGTTTGCGAGCGTAGCGAACCTACTCGACCTCGGAGCAATCATACTCACCGGCGGCATTTTCGGCGCCTGGGACAATTTCAGCCCTGCGCTGATGAGCACATTCAAGAGGCATCTCATTACGCCGCATAAGGACCGTCTGCCGGTCTCAAGGTCCACTCTTGAGGGACGTGCCGGACTGCTTGGCGCGGCATTCCTCGATCGAGCCGCCCAGGCGGAACGGTAACCACACCACTTGTGGTGTGGCATTGAGAAAAATACGGTAACCACATCACATGTGGTGTGGCATCACGTGGAGAGTGGAGGGTTATGAAACTGCTGAGATACATAGTGCTGATACTCGTGGCTGGAGCCGGGATGATGTCCGGAGCGGCCTTGCCTGGATCGGAGGCGCTGACGGAATATGTCGACCAGGAGGCGGGGTTCTCTTTCCGGCACCCGGTTTACTGGGTGCTGACTACAGATGTTGACGAGATGCTTGCCGCAATCGACGGACCGATCGACCTGATTCGTGAGGAGGAGCTGACCGAATCCGAGCGTGAGCGTTACCGTGCGTTGGTCCACGTTGACGGCAGTCCGAGATATTTGTCAAACATCGCTGTTCTGGTGCATCCCCACCAATCCGGCAGGGGCCCGGCGTTTGAAACCAGCGAAGAGGCGGCTCAGGCCGTGGCGAATGATTTCGATCGGACGATTGCGTCCGGGACTTATTTCCTCGAGGAAACCTACCTTGGAGAGAGCCATACGTTCGTGTATCGAAGGAGGGAGCCTGTCGAGGCCTGGGGCGATTCGATCAGGATCACCTATCACCTGACCGCCAGTCGTACGCATGCCTACTTGTTGGTCGAGACCATCCTGCTGCATGCAATCGATGCTGTTTACCAGAATCAGTTCAATCAAGTGATTCAATCTTTCAGGGTGCGGGCAAATGAGTCCGGCATGATCGACCCAAGTCTTGATTGGGGCGCTTTCAAGCCCGGGGAGGATCCATCCGTAAGTGAGCCCGAGACTGATATCGGCCGTATCGAGATCCGAGAAGATTTCCACAACAATGCATTCGGATGGCCTGTAGGCGACGATGCTCGCCTTCGTGACGGGCGATACGAGCTGGACAGCACCGGCGGATATCCTTTCACCGTCACCAGCACGGCCCTGGGGCAGATTGCTTTCGATTTCTCATACGAGGGCGAAGTTGAATTCCTCGACGGGGATGAGTCCGCAGCCTACGGGCTGGTTTTCGCATACCGCGATGAGGACAACTACTTTGCTTTCCTGGTCACTCAGTCGGGGCTGTACCTTGTAGTCGAAGAGCGGGACGGCGTTGTCACCGAAATCATTCCCTGGTCCTTTTCTCCGGTATCGTACGGAGAGCGACACACGCTCATGGTGCAGGGAAATTACCAGACGGTGGCCAATCCCGATGTGGCCCACAGGTATGAATTGGTATTCATGATTGACGGCACGAAAATCGACATGGCCGTTATGGAGCATGTTCTCGATGTCAGCGGATGGTATGGGCTTTTCGTTTCGGAGAACCTTCACGTGGCTTTCGATTCCCTGGTCAGCAGGAACTACCTTATCGACAGCCTGGAAACTCTGGAACGTGTAGAATACTGAGGGCAGATAAAGGCAGGGATAAGGCCCATCGGCAAGGGCAGGGACAAGGCCCATCGGCAAGGGCAGGGACAAGG
>CBDUXL010000224.1:0-5987 GCA_965371155.1 uncultured bacterium
CGAGGAGGCCAGCTATCGGGAGGAAGGGGAACGCACGCGAGCGGAAGTCTCACGCCTGTCGGATGAAATCTCCTCGGCAATCGAGGAAACATTCGAGCGAAAGACCAGGCTGGACGAAGTTCGGGAGGAGATTGAGAGCGCTTCCGATGAACTCAGGACAGCCGCAAAGCAGCGAGTACAGCTTGAAAAGGTACTTCCGGAATTCGAGAAAAGGGAGCGGGAAGCCTCGAAGCGAATCGAAAACCTTGTGGCTGCAGTCTCCGATGCGGAGATTGCTTTTGAGGAAGCTCGGGAGGAAGTCCGGCAGCTCGATTCCGATTTGCACGGACAAGAGGTGCGACTTGCGGAGCTTCGCGGTGGTCTAAGCGCTCTCGAGCGGGGTCTCGACCAGTTTCCCGAGTTTGCCGGACGGGTTCGAGCGGGCGAGATGTCTGGACGTGATATTCCATCCAAGAAAGAATTGGGTCAGAAGCTTGAGTCAATTGTCGAGGGCCTTGGTGAACTTGGTGACGTGAATCCGCTCGCGATAGAGGAAGAGCAAGCTGCGAGTCGGCGTCTTGAAGAACTCAGACGCGAGAGGGAGGACCTCGTCACGGCGGAGGAGGACCTTCGAAAGGCGCTTGAGGAGATCGAGCGCGAGAGCGAGCGAGCATTCACCGATACGTTCAAGGCGGCAAAGGAACAGTTCGCGAATGTGTTTGAGTCGCTGTTCCCGGGGGGATCGGGTGAGCTCAAACTGACCGATCCCGGAAATCCCCTGGAGAGCGGCATCGACGTGAGAGTCCGTTTCCCGGGTAAGGGCGAATTGGACCTCCTGCAGCTCTCGGGCGGAGAGCGCGCGTTGATCGCGCTTGCGCTCTTGTTTGCGATACTGAAAGTCAAGCCGTCCAGCTTCACGATTCTGGATGAGGTGGAGGCATCGCTGGACGACATAAACACCGAGAAGTTCCTCGACTACCTCACCGGCGAGTTCCCGGATCGCCAATTCGTGCTGATCACTCACAACAAAATCACAATGGAGCGCGCGGATCGGCTTTATGGTGTTACGATGCGCGAGAGCGGAGTGAGCCAGGTTGTTTCGGTTGATTTGAAGCGGCTGCAGGAGGAAGGGATCGACACGGTCCTCGGCCCACCGAATTGAATCCATAATCGTATCGCCACCACTCGTAGGGGCGCGGGGCACGCGCCCGCAGTCTACGCGCCCGCGGTCTATGCGCCCGCGGTCTATGCGCCTGTACGGGGAACGAAAATCCGTCGGCATCTGTTGTATACTAACTTTGCCTATGTTCGACTTCTTCAAGAAAAAGAGACCGGACCAGCCGGAGGCCGAACTCGATGAGCGGAAGACCGCTCCCGCGGAAGAAGCTCCGCCATCGCGAGAAACCCTTCTTCAGAAGCTGAGATCCGGGCTTAGTCGCACGCGAGAGAAGGTCGCGGAGCGCATCCAGACAATCGCCGCCGCGCGTCGCGGGATCGATGAGGACTTCTTTGATGATGTCCTGGAGGTCCTGATCGAAACCGACATGGGCATGGAACCGGCGGACGACCTTGTCAAGCTGCTGCGTCGCGAGATCGGCGCTCGAGGCGCGAAGGATTCCTCCGAGGCGTGCGATTTGCTTGTGGAGCTTATCGGAAGAACGCTTTCAAGCGAGCTCAGGACCCTCACGACGTCGCAGCTTGAGGAAGCGGGTGTTTCGCCGCCTGCTGTCCTTCTGCTCACCGGCGTTAACGGAAGCGGCAAAACCACAGTCTGCGGAAAGCTCGCGAAACGGTTCATACGCGAAGGGAAACAGGCGCTCGTGGTTGCGGCCGATACTTTCCGCGCAGCCGCTATCGATCAGCTTAAAATCTGGGCCGAAAGAAGCCAGGCGGATTTCCAGGGCGCACAGGAGGGTAGGGACCCTTCGAGCGTGGTCTATGACGGCATCGCACGCGCGAAAGCCGAAGGCCACGATGTGGTGATCATCGACACGGCCGGACGTTTGCAGAATAAAGTAAACCTCATGAACGAACTTGGGAAAATTCGTCGCACTGTCGATAAGCACGTTCCCGAAAAAGCCGTTCAAAGCCTCCTGGTTGTCGACTCGACCACCGGCCAGAATGCGATCTCGCAAGCTGAGATTTTCGGCGAGGTTGCGAAGATTGATGGTATCATCCTCACGAAGCTGGACGGCACTGCGCGCGGAGGGATTGTCCTTGCGATCAAGAAGCGCATGGATATTCCGGTTCTGGAAGTAGGTGTCGGCGAGGGAATCGATGATCTGGTGCCGTTCGATGCGGCCGTCTATGCACGGAGTTTGCTGGGGGATATTGCGGGGGACGAGATCGATTGGCGATCGCGGACAGGCGTCGCCGATTGACCTGGTTGGCGCGATTTGCCCCGCCCTGTAGGGACGCACGGCATGCGCCCACCAAGTAGGGGCGCGGGGCACGCGCCCGCCCTGTAGGGGCACACGGCATGCGCCCACCATGTAGAGGCACACGGCTGTGCACCCATCCTGTAGGGACGCACGGCATGCGCCCATCCTGTAGGGGCGCAGGGCATGCGCCCATCCTGTAGGGGCGCAGGGCATGCGCCCACCGAAGGAGACAACCATGAAAGGCTCGCAAATCATAGAGAAACTCGGTGTTGAGGATGTGCACTGCTATGTCTCCCGCGACATCTTCAAGATCGACCCCGAATACGATTACATAGTCGTTCGCGGCACCGAGGAAAACCCGAAGATCGTCTCACCCGAACAGGAGAAGGCGATCGAGATGGGTCGCTACCCTCGCCTCAAACTCGAGGGTCGCGAACTGATTACGGATGTCGAGTGGACCACCGGGCATCATCCGTTCGAAAACGATGTCGAACCCAGATTTTCACCAAAACGCCCCAAGACCTACACGATTCAGTAATCCCACGATACTGAAGCGATACGATGTTCGATCGACTCACAGAAACCCTCCAGGCTGCGTTCAAGCGGCTCAGAGGACACGGCGTACTGACCGACAAAGCTGTCGATGAGGGCCTTCGGGAAATTCGCAGGGCGCTTCTGGACGCGGATGTCAACTTCAAGGTCGCCCGGAAATTCTGTGACCGAATCCGCGATCGCGCTATCGGTGAGGATTTGCTCAAATCTCTCACACCGGGCCAGCAGCTTGTGAAGGTGGTTCGTGAAGAGCTTGTAGTTCTGCTCGGAAGCGATGCCGTGGAGCCGTCGATCGAGAAGGGCAGGCTCAACCAGGTGCTCCTGGTGGGACTCCAGGGAAGTGGTAAGACATCCGCCGCGGCGAAGTTGGGGCTTCGTTACAGGAAGGAGGGATATCGCCCGCTGCTTGTGGCGCTGGATGTCTACCGTCCTGCCGCGATCAAGCAACTGAAAGTGGTCGGTGGGCAGGCGGGGATAGATGTGTTCAGTATCGAGGATGGCGCCAAGCCGCTGGGGATTCTCGATAAGGCCCATAAACATGCCAAAGACAAAGGATACGATCTGGTCATCTGCGACACCGCGGGACGGTCAACTGTTGATGAGGAGATGATGCAGGAAGCGATCGCGCTCAAGAATGCCACCGAATTTGACGAGGTCCTTCTCGTTCTCGACTCGATGACGGGCCAGGATGCGGTCGCGACCGCAGAGAAATTCAATGAGGCGGTCGGTATCACGGGTTGCATCCTTACTAAGCTCGATGGTGACGCGCGGGGAGGGGCGGCGCTGTCGGTGAGAGAGGTCACAGGGGTTCCGATCGTTTTCGCGGCTGTCGGCGAAGGTTTATCTTCATTGGAACCGTTCCATCCCGACCGCATGGCGAGTCGGATACTCGGCATGGGCGATATGCTGACTCTCATTGAGAAGGCGGAAGAGGAGTTCGATGCCAGGGAGGCTGCCCGCCTGCAGCAGAAGCTCGCCGGCGAAGGCTTCAATTTCGAGGATTTCCTCGACCAGCTCAAGCAGGTTCAGAAACTCGGTCCGCTTCACCAGATCGCAGGAATGATCCCGGGCATGGGCGGACTTGCGAAACAACTTGAGATGGTTGATCCGAAGGAATTCAAACGGATCGAAGGGATGATTCTCTCGATGACTCCCGAGGAGCGACAGCGCCCGAAAATTATCAATAACTCACGGCGAAGACGGATCGCTCGGGGAAGCGGTATGAATCATCAGGATGTCGGCAGGTTGCTCAATCAGTTCAGGGAAGCCAAGAAGATGATGAAGCAACTTGCCAAAATGGGGGGAATGGTGCCGAAGGGCGCAATCAACAGGATGTTCCGAGGACAGTAATTGATGCGCCTTAAGTGAGAAGGTAGTATAATTAACCTGGGATGGCGGAAAGAAACATGGCGAAGAAGCGGAAAAAGGGAACAATCAAGGGATTCTCTGAGGAAGGCCAGGTGCTGCCGATCACGATACCTGCGGATTCGTCAGGCGGGACAATTGAGGTTTTCAAGAGTCTGACAATTGACGAGCAGGATGAAGTGCTCAGCCATGTGCTCTCGGAAGGTGGTCTTGAGCGCCTTCTGGCGCTGGCCCATGCCTCGGAAATGCCCGTTGCGCTCGATCTGTTCCTGGATCGGGTCAGGTACCATCATTTCCTGCCTTTGGCTGAAGAAGATGAACAGTAGCTGCATTTGCTGCATAGACGATGCAAAGAGGAGGGCGGATGATGGAAACCCCAATTGAGAGCAGTGAGAAGATTAGTCAGATAATCGAGATATACCGTACACTCAACGAAGATGAGAAACAGATACTCATTACCCACATGGCTGAGGAGAAGGAGCTTATGTCGATGCTCCTTCGTTTGCTGATCGATAAGAACAAGGAAACTGCGGGGGAGTTCGACGATGCACAGGGATACATCGGTTTCCTGAGGTCGGTGGAGGAGGATTGACCGCGTTCCTTCTTGGCGTCTGCGGGTGCAATGGCAATTCGAGTTGGTGTACACTGACGGAGCCTGGTTCCGTCATGTTTTTTTCCCGACTAATACGATGGCTCGCTGGGCTACCGGCCCCGTACGCGCTCGGCCTTTTGTGGTGGGGGGAAGTTACGGTGCTGTTCTTTACAATGGCGGGAGGCCACACGCTTTCGGGATTTGTCTATGAGGAACTGGCGATCAGGTGGGAGAACTGGCTCTTTCCGATTGCTCTTGTCACATACCTATTGATGTTCTTCGTCATTCACCGGGAGTTCGGCAAGATATCGCAGCTCATGGAGGCGGTGATTCACATCCATCGAATGGGCGGCCTTGAGCGAATAGAGCGTCTCAGACAGGAGGAAATGAGACAAAGGAAGCCCGAGAAACTCAAGGAAAATGAGGAGGCAGGTGAGGAGATTTTTGATCCCCTGGCGCCGCCGGAACGAATCAGAGCCAGCGCGGAAGCGTTCAAAATAAGGTACTTCGTGGTGCTTCCAGTTGCCTTTCTCTTGTATTTAATGAGCTTCACAAGTACAATCTATAAGATTTTCACGCGCCAGGTTCTCAAATGGGATCCTTCCAGCCTGGCAATTCCGGCACTGGCAGCCGTCGCAGTCGCTTGCCTGTGTTTTTGGCTGTTGATGCCACATTTGCCGGGATATGTAAGCGTGCGAATACTTCTCGGGCACAAGTCACGTGAAGGAGACTGATTGATGGATTTCTCGCTGACGGATGAACAGATCCAAATTCGCGACACTGCGAGGAAAATCGCCGAGGAAGTGGTCGCGCCGAACGTTGAGCGCTGTGATCTCGAGCGTGCGGTTCCATGGGAAGCGATCAAGGAAATGAGCAAGCTGGGCATGATGGCCCCGATCATTCCTGAGAAGTACGGCGGGCCGGGGCTTGACTACCTCACCTATGTCCTGATTGGGGAGCAGATTTGCCGTGTGGATTCCGGCACCGGGACTGTTCTCGGCGTGCATTGCTCGCTGGGCGTGACTCCGATACTCACGTACGGCACCGAGGAGCAAAAGGAGAAGTACCTCCCGAAAATGGCTACAGGTGAATGGATCGGCGCATTCGCGCTGACCGAG
>CBDUXL010000225.1:0-5967 GCA_965371155.1 uncultured bacterium
GTGCTGGTCAACAAGTTCTCGCACATGCGGTTCGAACCCGCCGGTATCACCAAAAATCCGGAACTTAGAATCGCCAAGAGCATCGTTGACTACGTTTTCCGATGGCTCGGGATCAAGTTCCAGAAGCCCATTGAAAGCGAGATGAAATCCCCGGAGGTTTCGGAAGTCGCGGTCGATGAGATTCCCGGGATTGAGCAGCTTGCCTTCGACCTCGCCGAGAGCGAGCGCGAGACGTTGGAGAAAATGTCCGAGTTGTTTGTCGGTCAGGAGGACGCGCCGTCGTGTCCCGAGTGCGGCTCGATTATGATCCGCAACGGTTCCTGCTACAGGTGTCTTGAGTGCGGAACCACATCCGGCTGCAGTTGATTTAAGTCACAATGTGTAAACTGGCGGGACCCGGGGTTTCCCGGGTTCTTTCATTATCGGGACAATTCAGTATTATTACAGTGTCAGAGAAGAAAAGAGCAAACTCGGAGGCACTCAAATGCAGATCGATCGCTACACCAAGGTTATCCTGACCCTCCTGACTATCGGCGTGTGGCTGCTCGCGGTCGCGATTTTCATCCGCCCCGCGCCGCTGCAGGCATACGGCGACCAGCAGGACATCAATCTCGAACAGATCGGGGGAGCATCAATCTACGGGGCAATTCCAGTGGAAGTCCAGGGCACAGTGAGAATTGAGCTTGAAAACGGACCGGTATTCGTGTTGGAGGAGTAACCGGACATGGGCAGGATGGTCCGTTTGAAAAAGTCAGATGTCCTGCTTCCCGTGTCGGGGCCGGGCCCCGTCCCTGCCCTGGTCAACCGGCGGTGCGTGGGCCGGGGGGGTGTTCCGTGGGCAGGGACGGTGCCCTGCCCCTACCTGCACTTGAATTCGGGATCGCGCTTCTCGATGAATGCGCTCAAACCCTCTTTCGAATCCTCAGTGGCATAGCAGAGCCCGAATAAATCGGCTTCGAGATTGCCACCCTCGTCGGCAGTCAGATTCAGCCCGTGATGGATGCTCTCGATCGCGAACCGGATCGCCAGCGGTCCCTGCTTGAAAATCTCGCCCAGGATCTCCTTGCACTTGTCGATAAGCTCGTCCGGCCCGACCACATGATTCACCAGTCCAATCCTGAGAGCCTCTTTCGCTGAGATCATCCGTCCTGTCAGGATCATTTCCATCGCTTTGCCTTTTCCGACAAGGCGCGGAAGCCTGATCGTGCCCATGGCGCCGGGGATGATCCCAAGTGAAACTTCGGGCTGTCCGAATCGCGCCTTCTCGCTCGCGACTCTCATATGGCAGCTCATCGCGAACTCGTTCCCGCCGCCCAGACAGAAGCCGTTGATCGCTGCGATTGTCGGCTTGGTCATTGATTCAACCCGCATGAACACTCGCTGCATCTCGCGAGACAGCCCCGGTGCGGTCACAGCGTTCAGCGTCGCAAGCTCCCTGATATCCGCGCCCGCGATAAACGCCTTTTCCCCTGCGCCGGTGAAAATCACACCCCGCACATCGTCATCGTCCGTCAGCTCGGTCACAATCGAGTCAAGCTCCTTTAACACCGACGCGCTGACAGCATTGAGCGCCTTCGGGCGATTAAACGTGACGGTCGCGATATGATCCGTCTTCTCGATGAGGAAATTCTCGTATGTAGTTGCAGTAGTCATCTGCTGCTCCTTCCTATGCGTAATGGGCGTCTATCATAGCGACATTGCGATAGTTTGGCAATCAACAGTGGGATTTCAGAGCATCAAAGCTCTGTGGCCCACAACTTGTTACGGGTCTTTTCTTAAAAAATGAATCCCTCGGTGGCCCACAACTTGTTGTGGGTCTTTTGTATGATCCCACAATTAATTGTGGGCCACCGATGTTGTTTAGCTCCAAACTACGATCCCACAATAAATTGTGGGTCACCGATGTTGTTTTAACTGAAAGGAATTAGCTAATCACTGTAGTCGTAGAATCCTCTGCCCGCCTTCTTGCCGAGATAACCTGCTCGGACCATTCTGCGGAGGATCGGGGGAGGTGCGAAACGGCGTTCGCCGAACTCCTGGAACAGAATCTCCCCAACCCACATCGCGACATCCAGCCCGATCAGATCGATCAGCGCCAGCGGGCCCATGGGATGGCCTGCGCCGTACTTCATCGCGGCGTCGATATCCTCCGCGCTCGCAAGCCCCTGGTCGAACACGAGGGCCGCATCGTTCAGATAAGGGACCAGCAACCTGTTGACTATGAAGCCGGGCTTATCGTCCGCCCTGACCGGAACTTTCTTGGGGAGACTTTCTGCGAAAGCATAGGCGGTCTCGTAGGTTTCGTCCGAAGTCTGCAGCGCGCGGATAACCTCGATCAGCCTCATCACGGGAACCGGATTGAAAAAGTGCAATCCCACGAACCGATCCCCCCTCCCCGACGCGACCGCCTGCTCCGTGACCGAGAGACTGGAAGTGTTTGTCGCGAAAATCGCTTCCGGCTTGCAGATATTCCCGAGCTGCTTCCAGAGATCGCATTTCAGCCCCATGTTTTCGGTAACAGCCTCGATCACCAGGTCACAGTCCGCCATCTCATCAAGGCTGGTAGTGCCCCTCAATAGGGCCAGAGCAGCATCACGATCTGCCTCCTCCATACGGCCTTTCTTGACTGAACGTTCGAAATACGTTTTGACTTTCCCGAGACCCTTGCCGAGGAGATCATCGTTTATCTCTAAACCGAGAACCTCGTATCCGGCCATCGCGATAACGATCGCGATGCCGTATCCCATGGTTCCGAGTCCCAGTATTCCGACTTTCTCGATTGCCATTTCTTTGTTTGTCCTCCCATTGGATTCCCACCGACAGGGAAGCAGCAATATACCACCGAAAGACCGAAGTGGAAAGAGGGATTCCTCGGATCGGGGAAGAGTCCTTACAAATACTCATACTCTAAGTTATACTAACTTTTTCAATCATCCCGATCGGGAGGAAGGAACATGAAACAAAGACTCCCGCGCACCATCATTGGTGCGCTGATCGTGATCTTCTTGCTGATTTGCACTGATGCGGCTCGAGCACAGGATGAAAACACGTCTGCGGAGCCCTCCGGCGCTACTGACGCGTTGACACTTGCGCTCGAAAGGCTTCCCGAGGCCGACCGCGGGCCTGTGCAGGACGCGCTGTCACTTGCAGGTCAGAATGTCGATGTACTAGTGAACGTTCTGATGTCCTGCCCCGACTCATGGCTTCCCGGTGCGGCATTTCTCATCGCAAATATGCCGATCGAGGACCTCGCGGTTGTCACCGAGGAGATTCTCATCGGGAACCTTAACTATGCCTACGAGGTCCGCGCGAGCTTTCCCTGGACGGCACGAATCTCGGAGTCGGATTTTCTCCATTACGTGCTCCCCATGCGGGTTAGCCAGGAGCCGCTCGAGGACTGGCGCGGGTATTTCCTTGAGCAGCTTCGTCCAAGAATCGAGAACCTGACGACGCTGGACGAGGTGGCGCTCGAGGTCAACCGCTGGTGCGGCGAGCGCGTCGGCTTCAAACCGACACAACGCAGAGACCAGGGCCCGTTCGAGACCCTTGCCTCAGGTTACGGTCGCTGCGAGGAAATGATGATCGTATACATCGATGCTTGCAGGGCTGCGGGGGTCCCGGCTCGGCAGGCGTGGACACCCTACTGGGGTTTCATGGACAACAATCATGCCTGGACAGAGGTCCTGGGTGAGGACGGCGACTGGCACTATGTCGGCGCGTGCGAGCCCAGGGATTCGCTCGATGACGCCTGGTTCAATGACTCGGTCCGCAGGGCGAATCTCGTGTTCTCCGTCCCGTTCGGACTTCCCGATGAAGACACGTCCGACTTCTATCGCGAGCAGGACGAGCTTGGCGCCAGATACGCGATACTCAACTCGATTTCGCACTACAGGCCGTCGACCGAGCTTGTTATCAGCGTTGTGAATAACTCCGGGAGCCCGCTTCCCGAAACCCGCGTGCTGTTGTCGGTCTTCAATTTCGGGGCGCTGAGGCCGATTGCGCGGGGGGAGACCGACGAGAATGGAATATGGAGGATGATTGTCGGGCCGGGTGGCTATTTCATCTCGGCAGGCAACCAGGAATCAGGCGCATGCACGGTCGTGCAAGTGGAAGAGACCGGAGCGATGGAGCTTGATCTGAGGATAGGTCTGGGAGCCGAGCTGCCGCCTGACAGTTTCTGGCTCAGGTATCCAAAGGAGGATGATTCGGAATGAACGCAAATAACATTGTATATAAAATCTTACTCGTTGTCGGCATTCTGTGCCTACCGGCGATGGCAGCATTTGCCGCAGAGACACCTGAGGGCTCCTTTGTTGCCGAAGAGCATCAAGAGATTGTAGAGGCGCTCGGCGATCACGAGTACGCGGAAGGCGTACTGGAAGCTCTCGCGGATGCCGGCACGAACTGGGTCGAACTGTGGGAAGCAATCGAAACACTGGAAGGCACTACCTGGACCCACGCATGCTGGCTGGTGTCCAACATGCCTCATCTCGACCGCCTTGAGATGACCAGCGAGACTCTTCTCGAGCATGTGCGATTCGCCTATGCGACGCGAACGCAGCTCCCGTATATCACCCCGGATGAGCTATTCAAGGAATATATTCTCACTTACCGCATTGGAGATGAGCCTGTCAGGCCATGGCGCGCCGAAATCTGGTCTACATACACGGATCTTGCAGGCGACACCCCCGCCGATACCGCTCGCGCCATCAACCAATGGGTGGCAGATAACCTGACCACTCGCGAAAGAGGCTTCTTCGGCCCGCGACCGGACCCGCTTTCCGTCATCGGCGCGGGCAGCGGCACCGAATCGGACATAAGCGCCGTGGCGATCGCGATGTGCAAGACATTCGGAGTGGCCGCGCGTCGAGCCAGAATCTCCGTCCTGGGAGAAGAGGAAGGCGGATACACCTGGCTAGAGATCTACTCCGATGATGACTGGCTTCCGATGTATCCGGATCATCCGGAAGCGTTCGGCGATTATGGCTTCATAGAGAGAGAACATCCTCGCAACGTAACCGTGGTCTCCGTTTCCTCCGCCTTCACCAACGCGCAGGCGACATCAAGGTACTCCGACACCGGCCAGGTTACGCTTCATTTCACCCGCAACGACGAACCGGCTGAGGATTTCGAGCATTTCGCTATAAGCGCATGGAACAATGGCGCGTGGCTTCCGCTGGATGACCTTGGCTTCGACCTGGAAGAGGAGCGAATGACCGCCGACGTCGAAGAAGGATTCCCGGCGGTGCTCGGTAACGGTTTCTACGTGCTCCAGTACGGGTCGAGAAACGCCCGCGGTGATGCGTACGTCCAGACTGTGCCTCTGGCGATCGATCCGGGAGACGAGTTGGTCCTCACTCTGGCTATCGATATTCCCGCGTCGGAAACCGAGGCTGTCGATCTCATTCAGCGGACGATCGATCCCCTGCCCGAGATCGACTTCAGCTACGCATCCGACCAACCGGGCACGCTAATGTTTCCGGACGGGCTCCCGGAAGACAAGTTTACCTGTGTACTTGTGTTTGATTCAGCGGCTGAGCCGAGCATCCGGATGGTCCCCTCGATTATTAACTGGGCTCGGGGAGCGGGTGTGTCGGTCTACGGAATTGGTGTGGGCGACGAAATCGATGCTGGTGTCTTCTGGATGCAGCACGTCAACATTGATGACACTGATATTGCGTTCATTGCCGACCCGGACGGCGTCATTGCCGAGGCATTCGGTCATGCACCGGATGATAGCGGGGCATTTCCCAAGTTGCCGTTTGTGCTTCTTGTCAGTCCGACAGGCGATGTACGCTATTTGTGGGAAGGTTACAATCTCGCAGTCGCGGATGGTCTGGCCCGGGCGATAGAACTGGCGGCGTTGGATTAATCGAAAATACTTTTGTAGGGGCGCGGGGCACGCGCCCGTTCAGATGCGCGGGGCACGCGCCCGTCCAGATGAGGGCGCGTGCCCCGCGCCCCTAC
>CBDUXL010000226.1:0-5937 GCA_965371155.1 uncultured bacterium
CCTCGATTTCCGTGGGCTCTCATACCGAGTTGACAGCACAAACCTTGATAAGACCACCGATCGTGGACGCATTCGCCATGTTCTGCTTCCCGCCCTGGAAAAAATGGCGGAAGATGCGGGTTTAGGGAGCGTCAGGGAATCACTGGCGAGATCGGCGGAGCTGATTACCGAGGATGAGACCTACCTACAGGGAGTGGCCGGCCATTTCATCGACCGGCCGGCAATTGATGATGCCGGCCAGCTCCGCATCCCGAAAGAGGAAATCGCCTCCCTGCCTTCTCCCGTATTGGGAAGGCTTCTGCTCGATGCGATCTCTCAAATCGACCCCGACCTCCGTCCCGAGCGCGAGCACATTACAGCCATTGAGGATATGCTGAAGGGCTCCAGAAAAGGCTCGTGCGATCTCCCCGGAGGGCTTCGAGCCGAGAACACCGACGATTTCGTGCTGGTTCATCGCCCGCTCCAGTCCGAGGAGCCGGCTCCATCGCAGCTGCAAATACCTCTCGAACAACTACCTTGTTCCTGCGAGTTCGGACGGTACAAGCTGAATTTATCCCTCCTGATACCTTCAGATAAGCGAACCCAAACACTTGTAGAGCCGTCTTACGAGGGTGTACGATTTTCACTGCCTGAAACATGTAACACCCTCGTCATCCGAATCCCGCAACCCGGCGATCGGATGGCCCCGCTCGGCATGAAAGGACACACCAAAAAGCTATCGGACATTTTCATTGACAAAAAAGTCCGGCGCGAGCTCCGGCGCACGGAGCCGGTGATCGTGGACAGCTCCAACGCGTCGATTCTCGCGCTACCCGGCCTGGGATTGATCGCGGAAAATGCCAAGGTCACCGAGAGTTGTTCTCGGGTGGTCAGTATCTCATTGGAGCAGCATTTGAGTAGAAGTATGGGCGGTGACGTGATAAACTGAATTGTTTGGGCGCGGCTCTTCCCGGTCGGCCTTTTGTTGTCGATACTATGAAGGGAGAACCCTGGATTGCTTGCCCTGATTAGGCTTTATCGGTATGAAAACATCTCGTTGGAATTCCCTGTCGGTAATCGCCATTCTTCTGGCGGTTGCACTGCTATACACTTTCTGGTCCAACACAGGGAAAGTTGAAGAAATCCCTTTCAGCGATTTCCTGACCTACATTGAGGGCGAGACCGGCTACTCTCAGGTCCGGTCTGTTGAAATCCGCGAGAATGAAGGCATCATTCTGGGCGACAAGTACACGGCCCAAGGCACGGTCGGAACGCAATTCAGAACTCGGTTCCCCATTGGATACGAGGAACAGATAATAACCCGCCTTGTCGATCACGGTGTGAAAATCACCGTCAAGGCGCCACCGTTCATTCTCACCGCCTTGTCACCATTTCTCCTGTTGCTGGTGCCCCTGGCGCTGTTCGGCTTCCTGTATTTTTTCCTGTATCGCCAGGCGCAGGCATCCGGCGGGCAGGCTTTCAGTTTCGGCAAATCGAAAGCCAAGATGCTCACCGACAACCGTCCACAGGTGAAATTTAAGGATGTCGCCGGCGTGGACGAGGCCGTCGAGGAACTCAAGGAGGTCGTGGAATTTCTCAGTGAGCGCAAGAAATTCATCGCCTTAGGCGCCAGGATTCCGAAGGGCGTCCTGCTGGTCGGCCCGCCGGGTTGCGGCAAGACCCTTCTCGCGAGAGCTATCGCAGGCGAGGCCGGGGTGCCGTTCTTCCACATGAGCGGATCGGACTTCGTCGAGATGTTCGTCGGGGTCGGGGCAAGCCGCGTGAGGGACCTGTTCGACCAGGCGAAGAAACACGCTCCATCAATTGTTTTCGTCGATGAAATCGACGCGGTCGGGCGCCAGCGCGGAGCGGGGCTCGGCGGAGGCCACGACGAGAGGGAGCAGACACTGAATGCGCTCCTCGTCGAGATGGATGGGTTCGATCCGAACTCAGGCGTGATCATGATCTCGGCCACCAACCGCCCCGATATCCTCGATCCCGCACTTCTCAGACCCGGCCGATTCGACCGCCGAATCGTCGTCGACCATCCCGACATAAAGGGTCGCGAGCAGATTCTGGTTATTCATACCCAGGAGATTCCGCTCGGGGATGATGTCGACCTGGGCATTCTCGCCCGGCGCACTCCCGGCTTTACGGGGTCGGATCTCAGGAATCTCAGCAACGAGGCGGCAATTCTCGCGGCTCGCCAGAACCGGAAGCTGGTTCGGATGGAGCAATTCGAGGAGTCAATCGAACGCGTGATTGCCGGTCCGCAGCGGAAAAGCCGCGTAGTAAGCCAGAAGGAGCAGGAAATACTGGCATACCATGAATCGGGGCACGCCCTGGTGCCCTATTTCCTCGGCGACCAGGATCCTGTGCACAAGATCAGCATTCTCCCGAGAGGAATGGCTCTCGGTTACACCTTGCAGTTGCCTATCGAGGATCGTTACCTCACCACCAAGGCCGAGCTTCTCGACAAGATCAAAACCGCGCTCGGAGGAAGGGCTGCTGAGGAAGTCATGTTCGGGGAACTATCGACCGGGGCAAAAGATGACTTGAGGAAGGTTACCGACCTTGCCAGAAGAATGATCACCGAGTTCGGCATGTCGGAGAAGCTCGGACCGATTACATTCGGAAGCAGGCAAGGAGCAGTGTTCCTCGGTCGCGATCTCTATGAGGACCGCAACTACTCTGACAGGATCGCCTACCAGATCGACCAGGAAGTCCACAGGATGGTGGCGGAATGCCATCGCGATGCTATCAGAATTCTCACCGAGAACAGGGATAAGCTCGAACTCGTGGCCAAGAGGCTCTTGGAAGTGCAGGATATGGGCGGCATCGAGATGATTGCGCTCCTTGAGGATCAGCCCCCGCTAATCAAGGAAGACACACCACTGATCGATCTGGCCAAGAAAGGCATAGAGCAGCTCGAGAGCGACAAACCCGCTGCAGATGCTGAAGAGCCGTCGCAACTACCAAAGAAAGCCCCTCCGGCGATCGAACCCGCATGACTGTTGAAAAAACCGAAGAGGGCAAACACGAGGGTTGCCCCTATCCTCCCTTCCGGCATGTTATACTTTATTTGATGTACAACGCTTCCGGAGGCAGGCAATGATCAGTCAACGCTCCATTGCACTAACCACGATTCTTACCATCAGTTTCATACTGGCCCCGGGATGCTCCGGAACCGGCTCTCCCACGTCACCGGATGAGCCCGATGGAGCCACCTCGGCCGCGACATCCCCGCCCGCCGAACCATCAACCGAAGGTCGCGCATTGTTGATGGCCTGGGAAGTGGAATTCGATTTCGAGACGCAGGAAGTCACGCTGGAGCCGCTAAGAACCGCCGCGACGCATTTCAGCATTCTCGAACTACTGCAGGATCCCTGGTTCTGTCCGGGCGGCTACTGTCTGACCATAAACTTCATCGAATTCGATCCCGTCGCCGGATATTTCCTCATCAAGGCAACCCTGGCCAACCCTTCAACCATTGTCGCCCACGATGTCAGGGGCATTGTCTACGATAACGACCTGACCAACCACCAGGTTCTCAACGCGGACGACTATACCGACCTCTGGGCGCCGCCCGATTACGATTCCGTCTACCCGTTCCGAGCCTACGCAAAGGCCGATCCCGATCGCGCATTCAAACCACTGGCTTCGTACAGCGAGCTTTACGAGTTCCAGTTCGACTCACTACCCCCCAAATGGAATTTCGTTTACGCAGTCGACTGTTCCTGGCCATCCAATTGCGAGGAGCCGTTTGAGATTGTAAACCAAACTCAAACCGGCAACTACTACGCCGCTCATGGTTGCTCTCTGCTGACAGTGCAGGTCCATCACCACGGGGGCCCCGCTCACGTAAAGGGTGTCACCCTCGACACCTCTTCCCTGGCAGGCAACCTCGTCGACATGGAGTACAACATAACCGACGACACCTGGGAGACGCTGATCATGAACGACACACCGGTGAGCGCGGGCGTTCGCGATCTCCTCATCACCGCGAGCAGCCCGGGCACCGATCTCAAGCTCTATGACTATTTCACCATAGATGCTCTGTCAATTGCCGACGAGAAGATCCAGGGAACCATCTACGGCTCCGATACGGGCGAAGGCATCCCGCTCGCGTTGATGACCACATCAGACGGTGACAATCTCTACATGGCCGACGCCGATTTCTGCGGGTTCCTTGCCACCAGTGACGTACCGGACGGCAGCCGGGTTCTTTCTTTTACTAAACCCGGTTATCACTCGGCCCATGTCCTGACCGTGGTAGGCGGCGACGACATAATCATCGAGGAATTCCTGGAGCCGTTCCTCGACGACCAGCCCGAGATGCCGGAGATCACATTGAACGAGCCTGCGGTGGATATAATCAACGGCATGGTCGGGATCTCAGGCTACATGCTCAATATGGACTGTTTCGGGAATCAGGTCGGAGTTTACGTCCATCAGGGGGAGGAGCACTTGATGGGTGTAGACAACTACACCGGGGAATTCCACCAGATAGTCTTTCTCGCTTACGGTGTGAACGAGATTGTGGTTCGGGCCACAAATGCCACAGGCACCGTTCTCTCGGATAAGATTATTATCGAATATTATCCTGCCTGGGATTTCCGGATCACTCTTACATGGGATACCGATGACTCCGACATGGATATCCACGTCTGGGAACAGGACCTTTTCAACCATTGTTACTACTCCAACACGACGACGCCTCATCTTGGCTTGGATATCGACATCCTGTACGGCTTTGGGCCGGAGAACATTACGCCCATCACGGATGAACTGCCTGAAGGAGTTTATCCCATCGCGGTAAACTACTACGCCGACCATGACGATGATTTCTACGAAGACCAACCTACGACGAATTTTGTCACGCTGCGCCTGAATCCTGGAACACCGTTCGAGGAGATCGTGATCTTCGACTATCTTCTCACGTTCGAGAACTTCAACAGCGACTATCCGGTCCAGTACTCCACTGCAAGCTGGTGGAGACCTTGCGATCTCGTGGTTCATGACACGGGAATCGTCACATGGCAGGAACCGGATTTCTCATTTCAGTTGTTTTTGTAGATCGATCCCGTTATCCCGGTCCTGACGAATCAACCAGTAGAATACGTAACCGGGGAAAATGATATAATTGTGTCAGTTAAACTTTGAACCCTTTCAATCGATGCTGTATCAGTAGTAATGTGGGCCTTGTTGAGGGGCCGCAATCACGAAAGAGGTGTGACAATGAGATACTACCATCCTGCGTTTCCGGCGCTGTTTGTGTTTATCGCGCTTTTTCTGCTTCCGATGGGTGTAACGGCCGAGGAATACCCGGATGTCCCGATCACTCAGGAAGCTGTCGAGGCGGGAACATACGAGTTCCCTGAGGCCGAACCGGTCTGGAATCCCCGCCATGTTTCAGACGCAATTGTCAGCCTGAACGTCAGCGGGGCGAATTTCGTTGATGTTCTCATGATCCTCACCCAGCAGGCCGGAGTGAATTTCATCCTCGACGCCTACTGGAACCAGCTCCCGTCGGGGCATGTCCGCGAGGGCTTCCGCCCGCCGGGAGGTCCTGACGCCGGCGGCGGCGGAGGCGGATTCGGCGGCGGAGGCGGATTCAGTCCTCGCGATGCCAGCAGCGGCGGCACGGTCACGATGCACATCTCCGAGATGCCTTTTGATACCGTATTCGGGCAGCTAATGCAGGCGTATAACATGGATTACGTCGTCTTCCGCGACACCCCCGATTCGGAGCCAATTCTCTACATCGGCACCCGCGAGCGGCTCGAGATGGAACTCGGGCTTGGTGAGATCAGGTTGCTTACTACCCACTACGTCCATCCTGAGGACGCGCTATACTTCCTCCAGACAATGGACCTCATGCCTGGGACCTCCGGCTACGGCTACTGGTTCTATGGTGGTGGCGGCGGCAGTGAGGGCGGCGGCCGAGGTGGCGGTGGC
>CBDUXL010000227.1:0-5923 GCA_965371155.1 uncultured bacterium
GTTTAGCCCACGCAAGCGTTCCATCCGGGTTGTACTGCGCGATGAAAATATCGGGACGTCCTTCTCCATAGGAAGGCAGGACAGTCTCGTTCCGCTCGCCCTCGCCGAATGTGGCTGAAGACTTATAACTTCCGGTTACTACTGTCGAATTATCAGATAGAGTTGTAATTGCAGAACCAGAATCTATATTTGAACCACCTGCGCGTTTCGCCCATGCGAGAGTTCCATCCTGGTTGTACCGCGCGATGAAAATATCTGAAATTCCAGGATATCCAGTGGGAGTCAGGACGGTCTCGTTGGCTTCGCCCTCGCTGAATGAGGCTGACCCTGCAAATTTGCCGGTCACAACTGTCGAATTGTCGGAGAGAGTTGTGATTGCGGAACCCACATCCCAATATGGACTTCCTGCGCGTTTAGCCCACGCAAGCGTTCCATCCGGGTTGTACTGCGCGATGAAAATATCGGGTTGTCCATCTCCATAGGAAGTCAGGACAGTCTCGTTCCGCTCGCCCTCGCCGAAAGTGGCTGAAGACATAAAACTTCCGGTCACAACTGTCGAATTGTCGGAGAGAGTTGTGATTGCGCGACCCACATCCCAATATGGACTTCCTGCGCGTTTCGCCCATACGAGAGTTCCATCCGGGTTGTACCGCGCGATGAAAATATCGGTTGTTCTATCAATAAAGGCTTCTTCATAGGAATTCAGGACAGTCTCGTTGGGCTCGTCCTCGCCGAATGTGGCTGAACCCTGAAAACCTCCGGTCACGACTATCGAATTATCAGTTAGCGTTGTGATTGCTGTACGTTCATCCCAAGTTGAAGATGAACCTCCAGCGCGCTTTGCCCAAGCAAGCGTTCCACCCGGATTGTACCGCGCGATGAAAATATCGGACTCTTCGTAGGAAGTCGCAGTCAGGACAGTCTCGTTCCGCTCGCCCTCTCCGAATGTGGCTGAATACGTAAAATTTCCGGTTACGACCGTCGAATTATCAGATAGAGTTGTGATTGCCCAAGCCTGATTCGAATCTGAATATGAACCTCTAGAGCGTTTGGCCCACGCAAGCGTTCCATCCGGGTTGTACCGCGCGATGAGAATATCTCTATATCCATCGGAATTCAGGACAGTCTGGTTCGAATCGCCCTCGCAGAGTGTGGTTGATGCATAAAACCACCCGGTCACGACTATCGAATTATCAGATAGCGTAGTGATCGCGTGAGCTTGATTCCAAGATGAACCTCCAGTGTGCTTAGCCCACGCAAGCGTTCCATCCGGGTTGTACCGTGCGATGAAAACATCTGAATCTCCATCTCCATCGGAAGTCAAGACAGTCTCGTTAGGCTCGCCCTCGCCGAATGTGGCTGAATTACTAAATTTTCCTGTCACGACAGTTGAATTATCGGAGAGAGTTGTGATTGCGTAACCATAATCCGTAAAATATGAACCTCCAGCGCGCCTTGCCCAAGCAAGCGTTCCATTCGGGTTGTACCGCGCGATGAAAATATCTTGATATCCAGCATGCAGGACAGTCTCGTTAGGCTCGCCCTCTCCGAATGTAGCTGATTCATCAAAACCTCCGGTCACGATAGTCGAATTGTCGGAGAGAGTTGTGATTGCGTAACCATAATCTGAATCTGAACCTCCAGCACGCTTAGCCCAAGCAAGCGTTCCATCTGGGCTGTACCGAGCAATGAAAATATCCAAACTTCCAGCGGAAGTCAGGACAGTCTCGTTAGGTTCGCCCTCGCCGAATGTGGTCGAAGACACAAAACGTCCGGTCACGACTGTCGAATTGTCGGATAGATTTGTGATTCCGTAACCCCAATCCCAATAGGTTGAACCTCCAGCACGCTTAGCCCAGGCGAGCGTTCCGTCCGGGTTGTACCTCGCGATGAATATACGGTTTTCCCAGGGGGAGGTCAGGACAGTCTCGTTCGCCTCGCCCTCGCCGAATGTGGCTGAATTATAGAATGCTCCGGTCACGACAGTCGAATTATCAGATAGAGTTGTGATCGCGAAACCCTGACCCGAACCTAAATACGAAGGTCCAGCGCACTTGACCCACGCAAGCGTTCCATCCGGGTTGTACCGCGCAATGAAAATATATGAAAACCCAGATCTAATGGGAGTCAGGACAATCTCGTTCGCCTCGCCCTTGCCGAATATGGCTGAATCACTAAAAGATCCTGTCACGACTGTCGAATTGTCGGAGAGAGTTGTGATTGCGTAACCCTCATCCCTACCTGAACCTCCGGGGTGCTTAGCCCAGTCAAGAGTTCCATTCGGGCTGTACCGCGCTACGAAAACATCCCAACCTCCAGCGGAAGTCAGGACAATCTCGTTATGCTCGCCCTTGCCAAATGTGGCTGAATACATAAAACGTCCGGTCACGACTGTCGAATCATCAGATAGTGTCGTGATTGCCCAAGCCTGATACGAATCTGAACCTCCGGCGCTTTTCGCCCAGATAAGGTTGCCTCCTCCTGCAGGTGATACCGGATCACCTTCATCCTCGGAATTTTCCGCGTAGCTGACTACACTGATAATCAAAAAGAATATCCCCGCCAAGATTTGAAGAGACTTCATTCCAACACCTTTCCTGTCGAGTGATTTGGGATGCTTGTGCGATGGAATTGTAGGGACTGGCCTTGTGCCTGTCCTCGCTGAATCCTACAACCCGGGACCCGAGTTGTTCCCGCTCTTAGTACCCCTGTCAATCTCAATCCCAAGTTTGCCCAGCACCTGCTCGACAGTTTCAGCTATGTTCTCCGCCTCGCTGATCATGCTCACCGACGCGATTCTCAGCGGATGTATCGCTTTCCTCAAGTCGTTGATATCAGTTAATTGGATTCCCCCCAGGAAAAAAACCGGTACTTCCACCTTGGTGAGAACCTCATTCGCGCCCTTGAGCCCGTGCGGTTCCTGCTGCGTTTCCTTGTGCGCCAGCTTGAATAGCGGGCTGAATGTGATATAGTCCGCGCCTTCCCAGGCGGTCGTAATCGCTTCCTGAATGGAGTGCGCGGAGTATCCGACAATGAAATCCTCCCCCATGAACTCCTTCACGACCCTTACCGGCAGATCTCCCTTCCCGAGATGCACGCCCTCGGCGCGGACAAGTGACGCGATATCGAGACGATCGTTGACCAAAAGGCCGGCACCGACCTCGTCGCACATCTCCTTTACTTTCAGACACTCCTCGTAGAAGGTGGCATCATCCAGATCAGGCTCGCGATACATGACCCATCGGCAGCCGCCCTGCAATGCTGCGTGGACAACCTCAAGGTTGCCTCGGTCCAAAGAGCGATGCCGGTCCGTGATGAAAATCAGCGGATAATCTCTAAGGGGAACGGATAAAGGCACGTTGTTGGCCTCCACGGGACGATGGGATTCAGTCCGATTAACAGGATGTGCATATTATACACATAAGTTATGCCCGGCAACAGGGGGCACTGTTTTCTAGCCGTCCTCGCCGTTCGAGGCAATCCTCGTCTCGACAATCTTCAGCTTGATTGAGGATTCATCCACCCCTAAAGATATGGCGAACACTTCCAAGGCGTTCTCGAGAGCTTCTTCTTTCGTTTCGCCGCACGCAAAAACGTCAAGCACTTCAGATGATTGCACCCACCAGTCGCCTTCGGGGGATTGTTCGATTTTGACGGGGATCTTTCTCATCACCAGTGTGGGTCGGAGACCCACGATGCCGGCGGCTGGAAGTCGCCGTTCCGGGATGGGGCAGAGACCCACGATGCCGGCGGCTGGAAGTCGCCGTTCCGAGAGGGATCGAAACTGGAGCCTATCGACCTACCGCGATCACCTGCAAGCCGGCATCCCAGAGTTTGCTCCTGTCAAGACTGTTCCTGCCGTCGAAGACAAGCACTCCGGTCATCGCCTCGGCTATCCTTTTCCAGTCAAGGTTGATAAATTCCGGCCATTCGGTGACGAGAATCAACGCGTGGCAGCCCTTGACTGCTTCATAAGGGTCCTCCACGTACTCGCAGCCGTCGAATTCCTCTTTTGCGTTCTCGATTGCCTTGGGGTCGGTCGCCCTCAGAACCGCCCCTTCCCTTTGCAGCTCGCGCATGAGATCGATCGCCGGAGCCTCACGGATGTCGTCGGTTCCCGGCTTGAAAGCGAGTCCCAATACACCCAGCGTTTTTCCCGGAAGTGGCTTCAGTGCTCTCCTGATTTTCGCCAGAAACCGGTAACGCTGAATCCTGTTGACCTCGATTACTGCGTTCAGGAGAGTAAACGTATAGCCCCGACTCCCCGCATGATGATGAAGCGCCTTCGTGTCTTTCGGGAAACACGATCCGCCGTAGCCGATCCCGGCACGAAGGAACTGGGGGCCGATTCGGGTGTCGAGCCCGATCCCCTCCGCGACATCGTTTATGTCGGCCCCGACCTCCTCGCACAGGTTCGCAATCTCGTTGATGAAGCTGATCTTGGTCGCCAGGAATGCATTGGATGCGTACTTGATCATCTCCGCCGACCTGGGCGACGTCTTCACGACCGGCACCGGCGCATGGAAGCCTTCCGGACGCGGGGGTCTCGGAGGATCGGCATCGAAGTCCTGCGCGATAATTCCCGCGTACAATTCCTCGAGCGCCTTGAATCCCTCCTCACCGTCGGAGCCGATCACAATCCGATCCGGGTAGTATGTGTCGTGAATTGCCTGTCCTTCACGAAGGAATTCCGGGTTCGACACCATCCGAAAAGACCGGGTGGTCTCTCCAGCCAGTCTCTCCTTGAGGTAGTCGCCGACACCGGACGGCACAGTGGATTTCACAACCACAACGGCAGGACTTGCATTCTCTTCACGAGCGTCCAACGCTGATGCGATGGAGTCAATCGCGCTTTCAAGCTGCGTTAAATCGATCTCCCAGGTTTCCCTTGTCGGAGTCCCCACCGCCAGAATGATGACATCAGATTCACGGCAGGCCGAAAGGTGATCGTCGGTGAATGAAAGCTTTCCTGCTGCTGTGCCGGATGAGAGAAGATCATCCAGATACGCTTCGAAAATCGGCGTCTCACCCCGTTTGAGCTTCTCAAGTTTTTCGTTGTCGATCTCGACACCGGTGACGGAGTGACCCAGGTCGGCGAGTACCGCTCCCGTGGCCAGACCGACATATCCGCAGCCTATTACCGCGACGCGCATGTGGGGATTGTAGCATCAGGCCGGGAATTCTGGAAATATGGAGTGTAATTCACCGGCTGAATCCTGACGAAGCACCTCGATCCATACAGTCGGCTGGAGGGGCTTCAAGCGGCCGCGAGATTGATCGGCCCCTGCTTTGTACAAAGTGACGCTTTCTTGGAGCCTTTCCTTCATTTACCCTCAGAAATCCGAATTATTGCTTCTTCAGTTTCTGTCAGCAACTGAGTTCTCAGTTCGTCTTCGTCTTCGCCCTTGTAAAGGTCGTACGCTTCAAGCAATGCTGGAAGTGCATCGCTTGCGTCCGGACCGAAGCGACCGAGCACATTTGTGGCAACGAAACGCACGGGAAGATCTGGGTGGTCTAGAGCCCTCATAAGGATTTGGATTACATCGGGTCTTGGTCCGAGCCATCTAAGGTAAGTAAAACCCAGCAATAGGACCTGGTCCTGTGACTTGGTGAATGCATCGGCCAATACTCCAATGGCCCGCTCGTCGCCAATCCTGACCAGGGCTTTCCAGGCGGTATGTGCATCGGGATCGGTGATGCTGCCTGCGCTGATTGCCATCTCAGCAATAACGGCGAAATTCTCTTCTTGCTCCCAGCCAAGCCTATATAGAGAGGACCGAGCTGCAAGTACACGGGGCCACAGCACAATATTTGGGACTGGATAGACCTTGTCGCGAAACTGGATCAAGCGTTCGATTACTCTCTGATCCCCGGGATCTGCAAGTGTTCCAAGCGCATAACAGGCGGATGTAGGGCTGAGAGA
>CBDUXL010000228.1:0-5858 GCA_965371155.1 uncultured bacterium
AGGGCTGGATGCATAGGGTCGATGCTGAAGGGAACGTGATGTGGAGCACGGATGTGAGATCGGCGATGAATTACCCCGTCATTCTGCGCTCCGCGGTCAACATCGGCGGGAACGGTCATATTTACACTGGCGGATTCTTCGAGACTGGCTATGGCAGTGACCAGCGTTCACTGGTGGCGTTGTCTTTGGATGGGTCGATTCTGTGGTGGAATCATTCCCCCTTCAGTCCAATCTCACACCGTGCCGATGGTCCTATGTCACCGGAAAGGGTCGTGCCCGCAATCACTCCCTCGGGCAGAATTCTCGTGAATGGCAACAGCGGAGAAATGTTCAATCCCGACGGGACCCTGGAAACAGAACTGCCATTCTCTGTCTCGACCGGCTACGATACTTCCCCCCAACCCCTCGGCCCGCCTACCGTCAGTACGGATGGCGCCATCGTGTTCACGCATGGACGCTGCCCCCTCTTCTTGCCAGATGGCTCCTTCTACATGCAGTTGTTCGGAGAGTATATATCTTGGAAGAACCCTGGATATTTCGATGCTGGTGCCGTGCAAACCGCGGTTTGGGGACCCGGTGGAATCAGCCAGGTTCAAGAGATCACCCCTGACTCCGACCAACTCTATCTTGCCACGCGTACGACCCTGGGCGACCTGCACAAACTTTACTTATACACTGAGACTTTCTATGGACCGGGAGCCTGGCACACACCCGAAGTAATTGCAGGCTCAGCGGAAGACTCCCTGGGCCGACTCTACATCTCATGCTTCGGACTGCACGCCGTCAGTCCGATCCATTACAGTAGCCTTTTCCCGTACTCAGTGAGCCGTTACAGTCTTTGGACCTATTCCAGGCCGTCGGCATACATGACCGCTCCCGCCATCGGCGAGGACGGCTGGCTCTACGTCGGCTACGGCAACGACATTCTTGCAATCGGCGATTGATGATCCCTGCTGTTGATTGGAGGCAAGGAGATGAAAACCCGCATAGCAGATGCATTTCTGGTTATTACGCTGCTGGGGCTCCCCCTGTTCGGCGTGTTCCAAGCCTGTGGGAATGACGGCCCTGTCGCGCCGGGGTCGCCCGGCGAGAGCCCCCCGCCGGACAATCACGCCCCGGTCGCTGTCCTCTCGGTTGTCGGACCCGAGGAAGGACCAACACCCTTTACTGTTCAGTTGGATGGGTCCGCATCGTACGATCCCGATGACGACCCGCTTGAATACCTTTGGCTCTTTTCCGACGGCGATTACGCCAGTGAATCCGTGACAGAACACGAATTCATTTCAAGCGGACGTTACGAAGTGCGCTTGGTCGTGAGCGATCCATGGGACCTGTCAGACGAGGATGGTCCAGTCACGCTGTATTCATGGGGCCTGGCCAACTCGGCGTGGCCGAAATTCGCGCACGACGAGCGAAACAGCGGCGTTTCACAGAATGAGGGTCCAATGATGGACCTCGAGCATGCCCCTGAAGGTGGAGCTTTCCAGCGCTATTGGAGAACCGGTGTGGTTGATGACCTCATCTACGGCGTCTGCGTGGGATATGAGGGAACGGTTATCTACACACAGGGCATATGGCTCCGAGCGCGCACGCCTGATGGCGCGTTCCTTTGGGAGTGGGAGGCCGAATCCACCATCACCGCCTGGCCTGCAATTGCCCACGATGGAAGCATCATTGTGGGCACGATGGAGGGCTGGATGCATAGGGTCGATGCTGAAGGGAACGTGATGTGGAGCACGGATGTTTCATCAAAGATCGGTTATCCGTTCATCCTCCGCACTGCTGTCAACATTGCCGGAAACGGAAACATATATTTCGGGGG
Organism: uncultured bacterium; assembly: GCA_965371155.1. Lineage (GTDB taxonomy): Bacteria > JAJVIF01 > JAJVIF01 > JAPKYR01 > JAPKYR01 > CBDUXL01. The sequence continues at coordinate 1,823 of CBDUXL010000228.1, forward strand.
ATTTAAGGACGGACCCGTGGACGATGAAATATATCGGTTGCTGGCAGCTCTGTCACTCGATGGATCAGTGCTGTGGTGGCACGCTTTCCCCTATCATCCTCCCCTCGGCTCTCCGGAGAACCCGATGGCGTGTGAAAGAGCCGTGCCCGCAATAACTCCTTCAGGTGAAATTGTCATTAACGGTGACAAAGGCAGAATATTCAGCCCTGACGGGACGCTGATGGCGGAGTTGTCACAATGGACCTGTGGCCCGCCTTCCGTGAGCTCCGACGGTTACATCGCATTTACGAATCCAGGATGTTCCATTTACTTGCCGAATGGCTCTTTCTACATGGATCTTTTCGGAGACTCCATCAGTTGGGGTGACCCGATTTACGGGAATACCGGAGGGGTGCAAGCACCTCTATGGGGAGCCGAAGGCGTTAGCCTGGTCCTTCCGGTTTATCCTGATTTGGATGAGCTCTTCCTGGTCACACGCACGACTGAAGGCCAAATGCACAAGCTTTACTTGTATACAAACCCTGACTACCTGCCGGGTGGCCACCGAACGGCTGACGTGATTGCAGGTTCAGCGGAGGACTCACTCGGCCGGCAGTATATATCCTGTTTCGGGCTTCGTGCCATCAGCCCAGTCAGCTACGAAACCCTTTACCCATACTCAGTGAACCGTTACAGTCTCTGGACCTACTCGCGGGAAACTCATTTCATGACCGCGCCGGTTATCGGCGAGGACGGCTGGCTCTACCTCGGCTACGGCACCGATATTCTTGCAATCGGCGATTGAAATGACCATCATTAATGTGACGGGAGGCAAGACATGAAAACACGGCTCACCGATGTTCTTCTGATTCTCCTGCTATTCGCTCTTCCCCTGTTCGGCGTAATCCAGGCGTGCGGAGGCAACGGCGTTGTCACTCCCGATAACGGCAACGGTCCGGACGACGGCAACGGCACACCTACGGATAACCATGCTCCGGTCGCAGTCCTCTCCGTCGTGGGTCCGGAGGAGGGTCCTACGCCCTTTACCGTGCACCTTGATGCGTCGGACTCGCACGATCCGGACGACGATCCGCTGGAGTATCTCTGGTCCTTTCCCGATGGCGAGGTTCTCACGGAATCAGTCGTCCAATACGAGTTCACCTCCAGCGGTCGATACGAGGTCCTTCTCATTGTGAGCGACCCTGCCGATCTCACCGACATAGGCGGTCCTGTAACAATCTATTCATGGGGCTTAGCCGATTCTCCATGGCCCAAGTTCGCGCATGACGAACGCAACAGCGGCTCAACCGACAATGAAGGTCCGATGATGGATCTCGAGCACGCCGACGAGGGCGGCGCCTGGGCCCGTTACTGGCGCGGCGGACTCAATAACGACCTCATTCGCGGGATTTGCATCGGCTATGACGGGATGGTCGTTTACGCGCAAGGCGAATGGCTCAGGGCAAGAACGCCGTCTGGTGCTGCACTCTGGGATTTGCAGGCCGACTCGAAAATCGCCTCCTGGCCCGCTATCCTCCATGACGGCAGCATTGTAGTAGGCACTGAAGCGGGACGGGTTCACCGTGTCTCTGAGTCTGGCGACGTCATGTGGTCAAAGAATCTAACTGCTGAAGTTGGTGAAACGGTGATTCTGGATTCAGCGGTCAATGTCGGGCAGAACGGCAATCTCTACATCGGGGGTTACCTCGACACCGACTCTGTCACATTGGATGAGCGAGGAAGGCTTTTCGCGTTGTCTTTGGACGGAGCGGTGTTATGGTCCCACGTGATACCTCACTTTTGGATCCGTATTGACAAGGAGGAAATGGGCCCAGCTGCTCTGATCCCGGCTCTAACGCCTTCGGGCGATGTCGTCATTAACAGTGGAGCAGGCGGACATCTGTATGACCCGGACGGCGAGCAACTGGCAGTCCTACGGTTCCCACCAAGCCTGGGCTACGAACCCGATGCTCTCGGGCCTCCGAGCATAGGCAGGCAGGGCCTAATCATTTTCAATCATGCGGATTGGCCCCTGTACACTTCCGATGGAACTTTCGTTAGATCTGCAGTCAGTGCCCCTTATTACTACGAGCCTTCATGGTATGATCCTGGGAGAGACGAGACCGCTGTCTGGGGTCGGAATGCCATCGACATCCTGCATATAAGTTGGCCATACGATTATCACTACATCCCCGTCCTCTTCACACGAACTGCCGTAGGGGATACAAATACATTTGTTCTGAAAAGGACCTCGTTTGCACCGCCTCGCGGAGCAGGTGCTGCAAGAGACGGCGCAGACAGGATTTATGTTACGGCCCAGGGCCTGCAAGCGGTGAGTAGGATCCACCATTACAGCGTCATCCCGTTTATAAGCCGCCACAGCCTCTGGACCTACACGCGCGAGACCCATTTCGTGACCGCCCCGGTTATCGGCGAGGACAACTGGCTCTATCTCGGCTACGGCACAGACATAATGGCACTCGGTGACTAGATTCGTCCCTCCAAACACGAATTCGTTTTCGACGGACCTGATAGCACGGGTCCGTTTCCGGTTGAACTATGCACCCCCGATCCGATATAATCTGTAGCCACCAGCAGGATTGGTCATTGATCAGTTAATGCCGAACGGATATCCCATACTCGCCAGGGTCAACACCCCTGCCGACTTGAAATCACTCTCGCTCTCGGAACTCCGGGGACTGTGTCGGGATGTGCGCGAGTTCCTGGTTTACACCGTCTCGCAAACCGGCGGTCATCTCGCGAGCAACCTCGGGGCCGTGGAGCTTACCGTCGCGCTTCACATGGTCTTCGACACCCCCCGCGACAAGATCGTCTGGGATGTCGGCCATCAGGCGTACCCTCACAAGATTCTCACCGGACGCAAAGACCGTTTCCACACTCTCAGGCAACGCGGCGGGCTTTCCGGCTTCCCAAACCCCAGAGAAAGCGAGTACGACACGTATGTGGTCGGACACGCATCAACCAGCCTTGCCGCCGCGATGGGCTTCGCGAAAGCACGCGACCTCAAGGGCGAGGACCACAACGTCATCGCGGTCATCGGCGACGGCGCCATGACCGGTGGGCTCGCACTCGAGGCGATCAATAATGCAAGCAATATCCCGAGCCGCTTGATCGTAATCCTCAATGACAACAAGATGTCGATCAGCCCCAACGTCGGCGGCATGAGTCGGCATCTCAGATACCTTCGTACGATCCCCACTATCCGCAACATCAAAGCCGGCACTCTCAAGGCCCTTCGAAGGATTCCGCTAATTGGCAAAAGGATCGCAAGATCGATCGATACCGCCTCCGAAAGCCTGTTTTACTTCGTCTCGCCCTCTCGTGCGGGCGTGATGTTCGAGGAGTTCGGATTCACGTACCTTGGTCCGTTCGATGGGCACAACCTGAAGATCCTCATGGATGTGCTCCGGTCGGCGAAGAACTGGTCGGACCCGGGTCCAATCCTGATACACATACTAACAACCAAGGGCAAGGGATTTGTTCCGGCCGAGGGAGCGCCCACCAGCTTCCACGGCGTGGGGACGTTCGATCCAAATCTTGGAAAGGTGGAGAAGCTTCCCCGCAAGGACCAGCCTGCCCCAAAGCCATCCTATACCGATGTTTTCGCCGACGCGCTTCTGGAGCTTGCGGTAACCGACCCGAAGGTGTGCGCGATTACGGCCGCGATGGCCGAGGGCACGGGGCTTGATAAGTTCCGCGACCGAATCCCGGAGCGCTTCTTCGATGTCGGTATCGCCGAGCAGTTTGCGGTCACTTACGCCGCGGGGCTCGCCACATCGGGCATGAAACCCGTCTGCGCAATTTACTCCACATTCTTGCAGCGGGCGTTCGATCAGTGCATACACGATGTCGGCATTCAGAATCTGCCGGTGGTTTTCGCAATGGATCGCGGCGGCATTGTCGGGGCCGATGGCGCCACCCACCAGGGTGTGTTCGACCTCGGCTTCCTCCGCATGATCCCTAATTTCACCGTCATGGCTCCGAAGGACGAAGCCGAGCTGAGGGACATGGTGTACACAGCGGTCGAACATGACGG
>CBDUXL010000229.1:0-5814 GCA_965371155.1 uncultured bacterium
CTCCAAAATGATATAGGATAAAATCAATCGAGTAGTCCGGTAACTGACTAACTGGAGTGGTGGGTAACTGGATTTCGTGCACCGGACGCACCGGCGTCCGGGGAGGTTATCATGAAACGCAATGTCGTCCAGCCAACCGTAGCAGTCCTGCTGATGTTCGTCTTGTCTTGTTCCGGTTCAAGCGGTGGGCCGGTTGGCAACGATCTTGTCCAACCGTCCGAGCCAACGCTGACGACGGAGCTGTCGGGACGTGGGGCGGGGATGAATCAGGGAAGCGCCCATCTGTGGGGTATATGGGAGATTCATGTCGATCCCTCCAGCAAAACAATCGAGGCTGTCCCGCTGAGGGGAATTGCTTTCACTGTCAACGTGACCAGCTTCGTTGATGGACCGCCTTCGCACTTGATCCTGAATCTGGGCACCATCGACGCCCAGCCCGACTACACGGACATCCCGGTCGATGTCGGGCTGGAGCACCCTTTCCCGGGATTGGATTTGTACACCGGATTCGATGTGCTCGGGGTTTTCATGGGTCTCGGTAGCGACGCCTACCCCGGGCCGAGTGGATTCCCGGTGGCCGGCGAGAACGACCAGCGAGTTCTCAATCCGGACGGCTACACTCGCTGGTTCAATCCTCCGGAATTCAGTGACGCAGGACTACAGATGGCTCTCCTGGGCTACACTCCAGGCAAGCTCGGAAGCCCCGGGTTCATGCCGACAGCAGAACTCAATCCTTACAGGTACTTCGCGGACGGGTTGGAGAAAGATGAGGACGCATTTGATTTCCTGGTGAGTAGCGCCAGTGATCGTGGTTGCTTCAGACCGGGCGGCGTCAATACCCGGCATTATGACCTGAGATTCCCCTCGGCTTCCGGAATCGCGTTCCAATACGCGGTGGTTGCGCACTGGGAGAATGCAGGTATCCCCAATCCGGATCTGGGTGATTTCCCACCAGAGGCCAATTCCGACGAGGCCGCGGTGATCGATATCGAGGACGCCAGTACACTTTACTACGACAGCGGATCGTTCGGAGGGCAGGTCATACTGGACATCAGTCCGTGGGACTGGTCGGCAACCTGTAATGAGAGCGGGGTCGTGGGAGAGTACGAAATAAAGTGCTACTCAGACGCGTGGACAGGCGCGTACATGGTAGACATGACCTCAGTCGGGGGAGGGGAGCACTACTCAACTTTCCATACCGAAATCGCTGTCGACGTGCTCACGTCCAGCGATCCTATGCCGGTCTGGATCGAGGTCAACTACCCCTTACTGGACTACACGAACGAGCTAGGGGTCGAAAATGATGCTGACGGAGCACTGGCAAGCTATTTCCTGCACGAGGTACCTGTCACAGATGAGATTCCCGCCTGGATTGAGGTCCTGGTCCCCAACGGCGGCGAGGAATGGGTGCCTGAAACCGATGAAGAAATCACATGGGATTCCTACAACGTACCCGGTACAGTGTTCATCGAGTACTCAAATGACAACTTCGTCACGGATATCAATACGATCGCCAATGATGAGACGAACGACGGCAGCTTTATGTGGACAGACATCCCGTGCGATATCTCCGATGTCATCCTGGTAAGGATTAGCTCGACCGACAATCCAGACATAAATGACGTATCTGATGAGAATTTCAGCATCATCGGTTCCGGCTGGGCGCAAACTTCGACCGGTATGTACGGTGAATGGGGTTACGGAGCCGGCATTGACCAGGATGGAAATGTTTACACGACGGGATCTATATACACCATTGCGAATTACGTGGATGCTTTCCTGATGAAATACGGTGCCTGTGGAGATCTGCTTTGGGAAAAAACCTGGGGCGGGATCGAAATGGAGGAAGGAAACGCGATTGCCGTCGATCCCTCAGGCAATGTCTATGTGGCGGGATTTTTCATGGGAACTGCGGATTTCGATCCCGGTTCCGGCAATGAGATCTACACCTCGAACGGAGGATACGAAGTCTTCGTGAGTAAGTTCGATTCATCAGGCACTTTCCAATGGGCTCGCGTCTGGGGAGGAAGCGGCAATGACAGAGGGTATGGCGTTGCTGTGGACGGCTCAGGAGACATCTACGTGACGGGCTCCTTCTTCGGAGGTACTGTGGATTTCGACCCCGGCTCCGGCACAGATAACCACACGTCGAATGGCCTCGCCGATGTTTTTCTGAGCAAATTTGATTCGTCAGGCGACTTCCAGTGGGCGCGAACGTGGGGCGCGTCAAGCAACGAGTACGGTCGCGGTGTTACCGCGGACAGCTCGGGCAGTATATGTGTAACGGGGGAATTCACGGGCACTGTGGACTTCGATCCCGGTTCGGGAGTCGAAAATCACACTTATCATGGCGGGCGTGACGTTTACGTGAGCAAGTTCAATTCATCCGGCGACTTCCAGTGGGCGCAAACCTGGGGCGGGAACAGCCTGGATCATGGAGGCGGGGTCGCCATCGACGGCTCGGGAAACGTCTATATCACAGGCTGGTTCTATGGGAATGTGGATTTCGACCCAGGATCCGGTACCGACAACCAAGCCTCGAACGGGGGCAATGATGTCTTCCTGAGCAAGCTTGACTCTTCCGGCGACTATCTGTGGGCGCGCACCTGGGGCGGCACCCAGGGCGAGTATGGGGGACGTCGCGTTGCGGTGGACAGCACCGGGAACGCCTGGGTCACGGGGGACTTCTTCTCCAGCGTAGTTGACTTCGATCCAGGATCCGGCATCGAGAATCACAGCCCAAACGGTCAGGACGATGCATTCCTGAGTAAGTTCGATCCGTCGGGAGAGTTCCAATGGGTGCACACCTGGGGCGGGACGAGCTTCGATGAGGGCCGCGGAGTCGCGGTGGACGAGTCGGGGACCTCCTATGTTGCGGGCTGGTTCAGGGGTTCCGCGGACTTCGCTCCCAGCGACCCGGCCTGCGGCAACTCTCCGGATGTCCAGAATTCAGATGGGTACCAGGATGCATTCCTGCTGAAGCACCTGTCGGACGGGTGCTGGTAGGCGCACCCGGTTTGAATCGGCGTGACCGTTGCAAAGGACCTGCGCAACGGATAGAATGTGGATATGCCGAATCGAAAAGATGATGGTAGAGAGGGCCAGGATCCCACCCGTCAATCGCACCTCGACCTGATCGAGGCCGATCCCCAGATAACCATTCTGAGCGACCATCCATTGAAGCCCGAACAGGTAGAACGCGATTGCTTCGCGCTCAGGTATCACGTCGGGCCCATTTACGATATCGTCCGTCACCCTGATACCCAGTTGCCGATGGCAATCGCCATCTATGGGACCTGGGGAACCGGCAAAACGTCGGCGATGAAGTGGTTGCACGGCCTCCTGAACGACTGGAACAAGTTGGATAAGGTAAAAAAGGGTAACGGGGTCAAGGTTCAGCCCGTCTGGTTTTATCCCTGGAAATATCATTCCAAGGAGGATGTGTGGCGTGGGCTTATCGCTGAAGTCGTCATCGAGTCTATCAAAATCAAGAATGCCGACATCAAGACCGTAACCAAAGCTGCCAAGCAGTTCGGCATATTCCTTGGCAGGAGTTTCATCCATGCGCTCAGCAGTCTGAAACTGAAGGCCGATGTAGGCGGCTCAGGAGCAGAGTTTGATTTTTCAAGCATAAGGGAAATCGTGAGCGAGTATGAGAGGACAATCACTCCGGAAAAGGGGTATTTGAACGAATTCGAGCAGACTCTCTCTAACTGGATCAACGATGTTATCGGCGAGCGCGAACGAATGCTCATTTTCATAGATGACCTGGATCGCTGCATGCCGAATGTAGCGTTGCAGGTCCTTGAAGCGCTCAAGCTTTATCTTGACATCGATAAGCTCATCTTCGTTGTTGGTGTCGACCGCGAGGTGATCGACGAACTCGTAAAGAAGCACTACACAAGGCTCGGCCTGAAGGAGGACAAGAGCGAGAAATACCTTGCGAAGATGTTCCAGGTTGAGGTGGAGTTAAGCCCCAGTGAGCAGTTGATAGGACGGTTTCTCGACGATCAAATCGCCGACATCGAGCCCCTGCAAGCGCTTGACGACACTGCAAGGACCGTTTTCCGGGAAATCATCTACAGGCTGGCCGGAAGGATCCCAAGGGAGATCAAGCGGCTCATTAACAGCGCTCTGATGACGGGTAGCGGATCGACGAAGCTGCTTGGCGAGGACAGGATGCAGCAAATCAGCTTTGAGCAAGGGATGCAGCTATTCTTCATACGTCAGATCCTGAAGACACGCTACGGGAAGAGCTGGCTTGTAGGGGATAACCTGGGCGACGACTTCTTCAGTGCCTGGTCGGGCATCGTCACAAAGAAACCTGACATCCAGAAATGCCTTCACGTGCCAAAAGAGTACATCGAATCCTTGGCTGAACCCAGAGCGGCGAAACTTGCAGGATTAGATGTACCTGGAGGAATTGAGGCTTCCGGCACACGAAAGGAAGATATAGTCGATCTCTATATCGGGCCGCCTGAGTACAATGACCTTCTCAGGGAAAGGAGATTTGCGTCCTTGTTTGAGCTGCTTTCGGATGAGGATCTGGGTGAATTGATGCGCATCGAGTATCCGAGAGACACCGAAGCCATCAGCCAAGCTGTCGGTCGATCGCCGGATGAAGAGATTATCCTCGAAGTCATCGCGAGAAGCTTAGGCAGGCAAATTGATGAACTAGTCGAAGAGGATTATTCGAAGGTGGAAATGCTGAGCCTGGCTCACACCGGCGTCGTCAGTATCGATCTGCTGCAGCGTCTGACCAATCTGCAGCATCTAGACCTCTCAGCCACACAGGTGGCCAATCTCGAGCCGTTAAAGGGTCTGACAAGCCTGCAGATCCTGGACCTGGAAAGCGCACAGGTGACCGATCTCGAGCCCATAAAGGTTCTGACCAGCCTGCTCTATCTGAACCTCTCAGGCACACAGGTGACCGATCTCGAGCCGTTAAAGGGCCTGACCAACCTGCAATATCTGGACCTCTCAGGCACACAGGTCGCCGATCTCGAGCCGTTAAAGGGCCTGACCAACCTGCAGTATCTGTTCCTCTCAGGCACTCAGGTTACTGCGAGTCAAGTCAAAGCGCTAAAAGAAAAGCTGCCGAATTGCATAATAGAAAGCTGATGGCTGAGGCCGGGAACTTGCCATCGTCCTCGATGCTCTGGTATATTCGAAGCCCCTTCTTTGGAGGGGCAGGTGTTGTGTGCACCCATAGCTCAAAGGATAGAGCACCGGTCTCCGGAATCGGCGATCCAGGTTCGAGTCCTGGTGGGTGCGATTTTCGCGGCATGCGCTCGTAGCTCAATGGATAGAGTATCGGCCTGCGGAGCCGGCGATCCGGGTTCGAATCCCGGCGAGCGCACCAGCCTTCGCCAAGGCTTCGGCTGGCGAGCCAGCAAATCGGAATTGGCTTCGGCTGGCGAGCCAGCAAATCGGAATTGGCTTCGGCTGGCGAGCCAGAGCTTTCGCCAAGACTATTAGCCTTCGCAGGGCTATGGCTGGCAAGCTAGGGCCTTCGCAAGGCTACGGCTGGCGAGCGAGCCCGCATAGCTCAACGGATAGAGCATCGGTCTCCTAAACCGGCGATCCAGGTTCGATTCCTGGTGCGGGCACCATATAGAAACCAAAGCCCGAGGGCACCACATAAAAAAGCAAAGCCCGAGGGCTTCATGGAGAATGCACATGGAGAATGCAAATGGATGAAATCAAGCAAATCATCAAGTACGGCGTGAAATGGGACATCGATGAGCAAGAGGGAATGCTCTGGCTCAGGGACGCCGGCGGCGATGTGTACGAGGAAAAAGTTGCGAAGTCGAA
>CBDUXL010000230.1:0-5798 GCA_965371155.1 uncultured bacterium
ACTGTTCCGAAGATGTTCTGCGAAGTCCAGGTGATTTCATGGTCGGTTCCAGGCGCCCATTCCTCTCCTCCGTTCGGGATTTGGACATCAATGGAGGGCCCGACGATTGTGAAATTTTCGTCGGAAGTGTCGCAAATGCCGGGGTGATCCGTTGAACTTATCCTCACCTTGATGTTTGTTGAAGGATCATATGGAATGGGACTCCATGTGTGGCTTCCGTCGTTTGGTTCATCGGTTGCGATTGTATTGATGTCCGAGTTGAAACCGTCCTTCGAGTACTCAATAAACACCGTGCCGGGAACATAATTCGACTCCCACAAGATGGACTGGCTGGATCCAGGCCACCATTCTTCTCCGCCATTTGGGCTATTAACTGTGATCGTCGGCTGCAGGATCGTGAAATCCGCGTCCGACTTATCGCACACAAGCGGGTTGACGGTTGAGCTGATGCGGATCCTAACGGTCGTTGAGGGGTCAAGCGGGATGGGATCCCACATGTAGCTGCCATCGTTAACCTCGTCGGTTGCGATTGCATTGAGATCTGAAACGAAATTGGCCTTCGAGTACTCAATGAGTACTGTGCCGGAGACATTTTGTGAGGTCCAGGTGATTTCCTCACTTGTCCAGGGCGCCCATTCTTCGCCTCCGTTGGGGGTCGAGACCTCAACCATCGCATCCTTAACCGGAAGATCAAATCGGAAGAACGCCGCAAGCGAGTCGGTTCCGGCCGCATTGGAAAAACCGAAATCGTTGCCGTAGTCAAAACCCTCATATTCCGCGATCACCCATACCTCCTGGCCTTCGATGCCTTGGACATTGTCGGCAGCGATTTCCACGTGATACGTCGAGAAGTGATCTCCTCCGCCGGTTGCCACCTCGCCGGGATCATCGAACTCCGCGATAGCGGAAAGCACTGTTGACTCGATGATAATCCTGGTGGGCTGATACTCCCACCCAAACAGGCTGATGTCGAGGATCAGGTTGCCGCCGTTGGTGGTGGGATCAATGTAGTAGACATTGCTGTTGTCAACCACATTGCACCCAGACGCTTCGGGGGCGTTCGCGGGATGCACGTCCACCGCCTCCCAGTTGGCGACTATGGCGTACCCAAACTCCACTCCCACGCTGTTCGGGAAGCGGAGGAAATAGTTGCGGGTGTTTTCGGCGCCTGCGGTGAAAACCCCATCATTGTCAATGCTTGTCAGGAAGGCCCAAAGGTCATCTTTTGCACCCAGCCCATCAGAGTAATACTTATACGGGCAGAGCGTGGCACTGCCGTGGAAGCCCTTGGATTCGAATACGCCGGGTGTGTAGCCAAAAAGCCCCTTAGCCGTAAACTCCTTTTGATTGAACCAGCGGGTGTAACCGTCAGGTCCGCCGCCATCGCCGTTCACCGGGTCGTCCATCATGAACTGATCGAACCCGTAAACGGGGTACTCGAGATCGGGGTTATATTTCAGGGCACCGGAGCCCAGCCCCATGAAAACGCCCTTGACGTCGTACCCGTCGAACTCGTTCATGCCGGGGAACGGGTGGATCAGGGTGACGTCAATGTCAATTTCGATGTTCTCGGACCCGATGGTCAGCATGTTCATGACGAACTGCATGTTTGCCGGATCGGCGTTCATGAACTGAACAACGTTCGCCGACCACTGGATGGTGCGGTTGGGCACCACTTCAAGCGTGTTTGCGACGGCATCGAGGTGAAAGTCGTAGAACCCCCACAGCACGGTATGCGAGGAACTTCCGTTGCTCTGCGCTTGAGCGGTGAGATCCGGATCGGCAGCGGGCGCTACTGGATTGCCGCCCCCGCCGGCGCAGCCGATCGCGACAAATGCAGCGATAGCAGTCGACGCGAGCAATACCATCCATCGATTCATGTCATGACCTCCTAGGTCCGCACTGTCCTACTGTTGAGCAGGTGTTTGCTTCTCTCGTGGATTGTAACAGGTGCTTATGATATCAGCAAGAACGATAGAACGCAATATCGACCGAAGGGGGCGGTCTTTTGCGTTGACTGAAACCAAGACGACCCCCGGGGAGGGGTCGTCTGGAGGAGTAGACACGCAGCAGAAAGAGAGGAGAGAATTTTATAGATGATGTTCGGGTTCTATTGGCTATTGACTGCTTCGCTCAGTTTCGAAATCGCTTCCAGGAGCGAATCGGGGGCTTCTTCTTCCTCGGGCTCGGGTTCGTCCTCGATAGCGGGTGTGATCGCGAACACCACGTGCCCGATCTTGACCTGTCCGCCCTCCCGGTCGAGAAGCTGAATCAGATGGTAGCCGGCCTCTGACCTGAGCACCGCCGATACCTGCCCGATATCCAGCGAGTTCAACACGTCGGCAAGGTTTCCACTGCATTCGGCCAGGTCGACTTCGAACGGCAGAACACGGTTCAGGGCGTTCAGGTCGGATATCGGCATGTTTTCAAGGTCGTCGCGCGTCAACTCATTCATAGCATTCCTTATAACTTCGTTGAAACTCTCTCCTGCAATCAGCCGCTCGCGCACTTCCCTGCACCGGGTAAGCGGATGGTGAGGTTCCTGAACACCGAACTCCTCAGCGTAGGTATCGATTCCATCGCTGATTTCCTGCCAGAGGATTTCAAGATCTTCCTGGAGGTAGGGTCCGGCCTCGCGAAGATTATCCGGTAGTTCGGAAAGACCGTTGCCGATCGCTTCGACGCCGTCGGCGGCGATGTCGCTCGCCTCGACTACGCTGCACGCAAGGGATCCGAACAATGGAAGAACACAGATGAGCGGGATAAAGCATAGGTTTATAAGAGGTGTAGTGGGTTTCATGGTCTAAGTCCTCCGTCTGATGGTGTCGTTCGCAAACTATAGCGTCCGATTTCATATCTACTATCACGGGCTATAGCGCTATATTGCGTTATAGGACTTAAAATCCGGAGAAAAATCCGCCGATTCCGACGGATTCTCAGGCCCTGACTGAATTGGAATTAATTAGTTGGAATACAATGAAAGGCGCACAGCCGGCGGGCGCGCGCCGCGCGCCCCTACGGGTCCTCTGAGGGCTGCAATCCCTTTATTCAAGAAGCGCACAGGTAATTCAAGACACCCACAAGCTCGAAGACTCGCTTGAGGGTGGCACGGATCGTCCGGATCAATCGATTAACTTCGCCTTGCCGTGGGCGCACAGCCGGCGGGCGCGCGCCGCGCGCCCCTACGGGTCGATTCCGTACATCTCTTTGTACAACGCAAGGATTTCCCTTTCCATCTCCTCCACGAAAACCTCCACCGGCACTGTCCTGACCACTTTCTCCCCCCGGTAGATCGCGCCTTTCTCCTTCCCTGCAAGCAGGCAGACATCGCTCCCCGCAGCCTCGCCCGGACCATTTACAGGGCATCCCATCAGGGCCACTCTCAGCGGTTTGTCCAGGTGTCCAAGGCGTTCCTTGAGGGCGATTGCCACCGGCAGGATATCAGCCTCAAGACGCCCGCAAGTCGGACATGATACAAATGTTATTCCGTGCTCACGAAGCCGAAGCGTCCTGAGAATCTCCAGACCCGACTTCACCTCCTCGACTGCATCGTCGGTAAGGCTGACCCGGATTGTATCGCCGATACCCTCCGCAAGAAGCGTCCCGATGCCGATCGCCGACCGGATGTTTCCCTCCCAAGCGCATCCCGCCTCGGTTACTCCCAGATGAATGGGGCAGTCGCATTGATGGGCCAAAAGACGATTTGCGTGGACCATCTCGTCGGTGTGGCTCGACTTGACGGCAACCACAATCTGATCGAAACCGGCGTCCTCCAATATCTCTATGTGCCTCAGGGCGCCCTCGACCGAAGCCGGGATACGGCTCCCTGAGTGCTTTTTCATAAGGTCCTTCGGGATACTCCCGGAGTTCACCCCTACCCTGATCGGCACGCCGGCTTCCTTGCACTCACGGGCGATCATCCGCACATCAGATGGACGACCGATATTCCCCGGATTCAGGCGGATTTTGTCAATTCCGGCCTCTATCGCAGCCAGAGCGGCGTGAGCACTGAAATGAATATCGGCGATTAAAGGGACCGGACACTCTTTGAGAATTGCAGGCAGAACAGTGGCTGCTTTTTCATCGGGAACCGTCAGACGTATCAGATCGCAACCGGCGGCATCCAGGCGGCGGCAATCCTCAATTATGCCTGAGACATCATCCGGACGCCGCTTGATCATCGTCTGGACGCTCACAGGAGCATCGCCGCCGATCGGGACAGCCTTCCGGCCCTCCCGACCTCCGACAACAACCGTCCGGCATTTTCTGCGCGGAGAGGAGCCTTTGCTGTCAAATACAATGCTGTCGGGCATGCGTGATGGTCACAAGTATAGCGTATTCCGGCATGCTACGAATCGGTGTGCGTCAAGCCGTCGTCGGTTGTGGAAGTGCTCCCGTCCTCTGATTCATCAGTCTCTTCGATAGCTTCTTCTTCCCCGGGTTCATCAGGCGGAAGAAAGGCCAGCGGATCAATGGGATCAGGAGGCGCAATCTCTTGACGTTCATACCAGCCCATGACCACCATCAAGCCCGCTTGCGCTTCTTCGTTCTCAGGCTCGAACTCGAGTATCCTCATCAAATGAGAATACAAAACCTCGTTGAGAAACTCCGCCCTGACTTCCCGATTCCCCCGAATGCTCTCAGCATACTGGGAGTGAGCCCTGGATAGGAATCTTGGCAGATCCTCTCTCTCCGAGCCCGCCTGGTAGATTCCCTCGAGAATCCTCAGCGCGGTTTCCTCATCGCCGATCTGCAGCAATTCCATCGCGTACATAATCTGGTCGTCCTCGGTGCCCGAATCGACCGGCGTGACAACGCCGGAGTCGGTAACCGTGCCCGCAGCGTGAATTCCTTCACCGGATTCATCCATGGTTGTCAGGACCGGCTCTTCGGTTGGAGTGCCCGGGAGCGCTTCGTCCTCGGTGGTGGCAGCATCGTCCTGAACGTCTGCAGGTTGCACTTCCTCGCCTGGTGATTCTGTCTGCTGGGTTCCGCTGGTGCAGGATGTAAGCAACAACAGACCTATGGCGAAAATTACGATCGATGTTCGAAACATGCTTGTTCTCCTTTTCTTGGGTCGCACATTCGACTCATGGGCTTTCCGGCCTGATTTTAGCACCGATTGACTGCCTGGATCAAAGGTTATCTCGCAAGAAGAACCCACCATCAGTCAGTGTGTTATACTGAATTCGTTCCGATCTTAACAGTGCATCCGATGGAATCCTCGTCTCACAAAGAACTTTCCGGTAACAGCCTGGCCGGTATCTTCCGCGGTGCGTATTTCGGCGCGCTCGGCTGGATCGGCTACAAGGTGATGCTGTGCTTCCTGGTTGCTCTGACCATCGCGTGCAGCTTTATTTCCCTTTTGAATCTGCTTGCATACGAATTCGCGGCGGTAATCAGCCTTTTTGTCTGCCATTTCACGGCGATACTTGTGATCCGCGAACTTGACCGCCTAAGGCCGATTCTGACTCAGAGAAGCCCTTACTCGCCGGGCCCTCATCCGAGGCTTGTTGTCTGGGGAGTCGTGCTCGGCATTATGGCGGCGGTCGGATGGCTGCTTTTCCTTCCCCTGATCGGGATTCTTCTTCTTGACCTGATCAGGCAAATAAGGAACTGCGACCTTCTCACCGGATTCGGTTTCTATTTCACCATCCCGCTGATCAGCTCGTTCCTGTGCGCCGGATTGGGCACACTCTGTGGTCTGGGGACATCATCGAGGAAATCCGCGCTGGTACTGTACTGGCTGATTGTGCTCATTCTCGTTGCGAGGATGATTGTCAGGCTGGCTCTCGGCG
>CBDUXL010000231.1:0-5770 GCA_965371155.1 uncultured bacterium
TGAATCAGGCGCGAAAATCGATCTGGATCTAATTCACCGACCTCCAATGTCACATATCGGGGACGGAGCCCTCAGATCGCATCGTGCGGCCTCTCAGGGGCATTCCAGAGGGTGAAACTCATGATTCTCAATGTGCTTGATGACACTCACCGAAGCTCCTGCAACGGTACGAGCAGATCAGTGATATCTTTGGGTTGGTGATGGCCAACAAGGTTTCAACGCAGATCTTCTGCCCACCCTGGGTAGTGTGCGAACCTCATGGAACCACGATCTGAAGGCTTCCTGAATGGCCGCGCAGACAGCCCCCGCTAAATCTGAATTCACCAACTGCCCCGGCACGCAACACCACGGTCCTGCCTAGCTTCGCCAAGCGCAACGAACACATAAACCACCATCGAGCCGGTCAGCCCGGCATCTCGCTCGGGATGAAAACACTGATCATGTGTGGCGGCGAATCGCCGTGCAGAACGACAATCTCACCGGAGTGGTCGCTCCCCTCAATTCTCTTCGGATCGGCGCTGATAGTAGTCGTATCGCCGAAGCTCCCAATCGACGTGGTGGCGTCGCCGGACACGGTCCACACTTTCACCAACGGATCCCCAGTGGAGAGCATGTCGAGCACAAACAAACGATTCTGATCGTCGCGAGTGATGTCCAATCCGATGTTCCACCCTTCGTCATTGTCGGTTTGGCTGCCGGTCCCGAAATAAGCGTCATCGTAGACCAGGTAGCCTGTAACGCCGACTTCATAAACATGCCACCGGGACGCGTAGTAATCCGGATCATCCTCCAGGAACCAGACATAGTCGCCTGTCCCATCGGATTCGACGCCGGTTATGTAGTCGTAGAAGATGCGATCGACCCCCGTCGTGGTCCCGCCTGCAGCAAACCCGTGCCACCTGTGCCCGTAGAACCAGTCACCATCGGGATAACGGATGAAGTACGTAGTCTGAGTGGAAGGCCAGTCGAGTATCACTGCAAGATCATCCTCATAAGATCCTGCCGTCATCGCAATTGCCTCGTAGAGCGAGTATCCGGGACCACCCTGTGATGGCGCGTAAAGGAGTACACCGCTGGGGTTGTATATCAGCGAGAGCGCGTTGGACGTGGAGTACGTTCCGGCGATTATAATGTGTCCGTTCGGAGCGATGTCCATGTACCATGCAGCCACTGTGGCGAACCATAGTGAGATGAAAAGTTCCTCGGACTGATACCAGTCAACCCTTGGGTACTTGTAGACGGTTTTATCACTGTAGAGCACCAGAAGATCGCCATTTGTGTGATCTATGGCGATATCTTCCGCATCCACGCCCGATCGTAGAGGCAGATTCTTGGAGGGATGCGGAGTGATATCCACCGCCACACAGCACACTGCCTCACCGCCGTTGCCATCCGACACTTTTACGCAGACATCGCCGATATAGTCGGTTTCGTACACCTTACCGGGATTCTCATCGGTTCCGGTTTCATATGAATCGCCGAACACACCATCGTCGTCAAAATCCCACTCGAAAGTAAGGTCGTCGCCGTCAGGGTCGCTCGAGCCGGAGGCATCGAACTCGATAGCGGTTGCCCAGCCCTCGTACGGCATCGGTGTGACCACCTCGACATCGCAGATCGGCTCCTGATTTAAGGACTCGGGTGAGACGTAGAGATCGTAACGGAAGAATGCCGTCAAAGGATCATCCCAGGCGTCGTTTGTCACGCCGAACTCGTTCGAGTAATCGAAGTTCTCGTACTCGACAATCACCCAGTACTCTTGATCTTCAGTACCGGTTACTTCGTCGGCATTGATTTCAACGTGGTAGGTTGAGTAATTCTCGTTCCCATCGACCGGCGTCATTTCCATGGCGTCCAGCGCGTGTGGAGCGCTCAGCACGCTCGACTCGACTATTATGGCATAGTCACCGACACCCGCTGCCTCCACTCCCCAATCCCACAAGCTGATATCCAGAACAAGATTTCCGCCATTTTCGCCGGGGTCGACATAGAAGACGGTACTGTCATCTTCAACCCGGCAACCGATCGTCTCCGGAGCATTTGATGGATGATCTTCAGGATCCGGACCGGACCAGTTGGCCAGAACCGCGTAGCCGAAGACCGTTCCCTTGTCATCGGGGAATCGAAGGTAATAATTTCGAGTGCTGCTTCCTCCGGACGTGAACTCACCATGATGATTGGCGGGACTATCCAGGTATCCCCAAAGATCATCGCTGGGGCCCAAACCATCAGCGAAATACTTGTACGGGCAAAGGGTCGCAGTGCCGGCAAACGCCGGATGCGCCATCTTGCCTTGCGTGTACAGGAACAGCGGCATGCCACCATCTGAGAACTCGGTGAAGTTGAACCACCTTGTGTAACCGTCAGGCGCGCCGTTGCCCTCTATCGGGTCATCCGGATCGGCGAGCATGAACTGGTCAGTGCCGAGAACCGGATAAATGAGATCTGAGTTAGTGATGAGCGAAGCTGAACCGTCGCCCATGAAAACGCCCCTCACGTCATATCCATCGAACTGGTCCATCCCGGGGAATGGATGTCTGAGCATCACATTGATATCGATGTCGATATAGTCGGAGCCGGGCACAATCTCCAGGATTTCGAAACTCATGCTCATGGGATTCTCATTCAGGAAATTCACAACGTTGGCGGTGAACATCCCGTGCCTGGCGAGCGCCGCGGTCGCGGTCTGGTTCTCGACATCGATGTAAACGGTGTAGTAACCCCAGAGATGAGTCCTGCACCCCGCCTCCATCAATGCTTCGTGAGACAGTTCGGGGCCCGTGACCGGCGATACCGGATCGTTCCCGCCAGCGCACGCAAGCGCGATGAATAAACCCAGCATCACAACCGCTGCGAGAATTATCCGTCGATTCATAACAGCCTCCAGTTGATTCAAAGACAAATTCCGTTGCTCAGTCCGGCATTTCATCCGGTAAGAAAATGCTCAGTTTGTAGCAGTCGGTCCCGGCGTACGAGTCACCATGCAGCACAAATGCGCACCCGTCAAAGTCACTACCGTCCATTCTACGTGGCTCCTCACTGATGCTTGCAGCATCGCCGAACTCGCCGATGTAGCTTCCTCCGGCGACATCGCCGGTCCAGACGCTGACAAAACCCTGATCATCGGCGTAATCCAGAACGAGGAACCTGTTGTCGGGATCGCGGGCAAGGTCCCTTGCATCTGTCCAGCTACTGTCCGTTCCATCGCCGAAGTATTCCGATGTAAAAGTCAAGAAGATGTTGGTGGTCCGGGTCCAGTTGGAGCCGTAGTAGTCCGGCTGTTCGAGAACCCAGATGGTATCGCCGTCCACATCGGTTTCAACACCTCGCACCCAGTCGTAGTACATCTTGTCCAGGCCCCCAAATCCTGTGGACGTCTGGTAGTTACACCCGCACCATTCGAAACTGGCGTAGTCGTAGTTCGGATAGCGGATGAGATGCCACCATTGCTTGACGTACTCATCAGGCTGGCCGACATTGTCGGTGCCCCCAAGTAAGAAAAACAAGTCATTCGTCCAGGTTCCAGCATCGTT
This sequence comes from uncultured bacterium, assembly GCA_965371155.1. Taxonomy (GTDB): domain Bacteria; phylum JAJVIF01; class JAJVIF01; order JAPKYR01; family JAPKYR01; genus CBDUXL01. The sequence goes on from CBDUXL010000231.1 coordinate 3,534, forward strand.
GTAACTGGAAATGTCTATCGCAGAGACCCAGGGGTTCAGGTACATCGAGACCGACTGCACGCCGCCGGGAGTGAAGACCTTGTATACCCTTTCCACACCGAAACCTGCATAACCGGTGGGAGCCACATCCATCGAGTCCGGGTGCCAATCTGTCGGCATGGAGTAATCGTAGGTGCCGGTTTGATAGTAGGTGCTCTCCTCATATTTCCAGGCCTGACTCACGTTCGTCACATGGTTCCTGTAGAGTATGTACAGATCGCCGTTTTCTTCACGGACTCCGAGATCGATTGCTTCGAGACCGGCCTCGAGGGGGATATTCTTCGATGGATAGACAAAGAGATCGACCGGAACACAACAGATCGACTCGCCATAGATGGTCGAAACCTTCACGCAGACCTGCTCCTGATTGCTGAAGTCAAAAAACTTGGTCGGAATCTCATCGGTGCCGGAATTGTAGCTGTCGCCGAATACTCCATCGTTGTCGAAGTCCCAGTCGAAAGTCAGCGGATCTCCGGTGAGGCTGTATGAGCCCGACGCATCAAATTCCAGATTCACCGGCCAGCCTACATACGGCATATCAATTGCTGTTACAAGCTGCAAGTCGCAAATTGGGGGGGCACTTGGCGGCTCGGACAGAATCTTGAGATCGTATCGGAGAAACGCCGCGAGCGAGTCGTCCCAGGCTGTGTTGGGCACATCGAACTCGTTGCTGTAGTCGGCATCCGAGCACTCGACAATCACCCAGAACTCGTTTCCATAGACGCTGGTCACATTGTCCGCCGGGATCTCGCAATGGTATGTGGAGTAATGCTCGTTACCGTCGAATGGGGTCATCTCTGTCGCGTCAAATTCGTGAACCGCGCTGAGAACCGTAGATTCGATAAGTATTTTGTAGTCCTCCATTATGCCCGACGGTGCTACTTGAGCGTCCCAGTCAAAAACGCTAATGTCGAGTATCAGGTTGCCCCCGTTCTGATCAGGATCGACGTAGAAGACATGGTCGGTCACGGTAACAGACACCGCGACCGCCTCGGGAGCATTGGCGGGATGGTCCTCTTCATCAGGCCCATCCCAGTTGGCGACAACCGCATAGCCGAAGTCCACACCTGTGTCGGTGGGAAAACGCAGGTAGTAATTGCGGGTTGCGGTCGCCCCGGCGCTGAATCGTCCTTCCAGGTCCGGATTGCCCACAAGCCAGCTCCATAAATTCTCATTCGAAACAAGGTCCTCGGAGAAGTACTTGTATGGGCAAAGCGTCGCCGTTCCAGCGAATCCCGGCGATGCAGCCCAGCCCTGCGTGTATCCAAATAGCGGATTCGATTGCGAGCCGAACTCCGTCCTGTTGAACCAGCGAGTGTAGCCGTCCGGATCGCCGAATCCCGTGACCGGGCTCGCCAATTCATACTGGTCCACCCCTAGCACCGGGTAATTCAGATCCGTGTTGTAGCCCATCGTTCCCGAGCCGTTCCCCATGAACACTCCGCGAACATCGTAGCCATCAAACTGGTTCATTCCAGGAAACGGGTGGGTCAGGCTGACATCGATATCTACGTCCACGTAATCAGGATTAGGAATCACCTCGTTGACGTGAAACGCCAAGCTTGCAGGATTGCTGTTCAGGATGTTCACGACGTTCGCGGTGAACATCACATGGCGATTGGGCACCGCGATCACGGTCTTGGACGGGATGTCGATAACGCAATCGTAGTAGCCCCAGAGGTGAGTCTGGGTTTGCCCAGTGGGATTTGAAACCGTCATTGGCTCCTGATCAGCCGTTGGTGTCACAGCGCTTCCGCTGCCGGAGCAGCCAATCGCGACGAGTGCTGTAGCAGCAAGCACAGCGAGCAACGTTGTCCATTGATTCATATCAGTGCCTCCTAAGCTGTAATCATCTACCTGCTTACGGTCCTGAAACGGTGCCGTCTGCAATCGAAATTCCAATGCACCTAATGTTACCAACTGGAACGAGAAACAGCAATCATTGGCAGGGAGCTCTCCCGAAGATCCACTCCTTGCAGGGTTCACCGGCGAGGCGGCCCAGACGCAACTCCCTCTAACCCCCGGCTCCGGCGCCATCCCCCCGACATCGAACTAGCGCATCACCTGTGTCCACTCCCTGACGCTTCAGACCCCATGAAAACCGCGACCGCAAGTGCGAACCGAACCGCGCGCGTCAGCAAGCGGACCTTCAGCGGTCGTAGCCCGGAAATGCATTTTCCGGGAATTGGAGAATATGA
>CBDUXL010000232.1:0-5735 GCA_965371155.1 uncultured bacterium
CAAGGTATGGGGCATGTCGCGGGGATCGAAGCGTCCAAATGGGCAACGTCTGTTGAAGCGTCTGATGTTGAGTCACTTGCGGAGGCAAAGGCTCGGGAACTCGTTACGGAACTCGATTCTGAATCCGGTCTGATGGCCGAGGATGCATTGAAAAGTGTTCAGGAAACGCTTTCAGCGCGACTCGGTGTTGTGCGAACACCTGCAGGTTTGACTGATGCGGAATCTACACTGGGGGAAATGCACGACCGCGGTGTTCGCAAAGGGGATTCAAGTTGGGTTGAGGCAATCTCGGCGAGGTCAGCCCAGGTTATCGGGCTGGCTCTTGCACGTGCGGCGGCTCGGCGACGAGAGTCCCGTGGTGCGCATCTGTATTTCGCCAATGAGGTCGACTCGAAACCGCTACCCAGGCTCGAACCCGACGGCCGAGTGTGGCATGCGGTGAGGTGGGATGGGAGAGACATTGATGTGAAGGTCCGCGACATTCCCGAAAAAATGGCCACTTAATGACTCTTAAAGAGGATTAATTTTCGCTGAAGTGCTACATTGTCGTCTCCAAGGCTTTCGGAACCGAGAGACGTCGTAATGAGATTTCAGTATTTTGCAGCCTTCCTGGCTTTGGCTGTGCTGTTTGCTTCGACTCCCGCCTGGGCACACCCGAAAGGCGCCAGGGATGTCAACGATGCGGACAGCAAGACGCAGCTCTACAGGGAATCATCATCGGGCAGGATGCTCTTCGCTCTGACATTCGACGACGGTCCGAGAGCGAGCACATCCCAGTTACTTGAGATACTCGACCAACTCAACGTGCGCGCGACTTTCTTCGTGTGCGGAAGCTACTGCGAAGCGGCTCCGGACGGGCTCCGTGCGATAGCCGCAGCCCGTCACGAGATCGGGAATCACTCTTACAGCCATCCAGCCATGGCCCGGCTCGACGATGCGCAAATTGCATGGCAACTGGACGAGACCAATGCGACTATACGTTCAATCATAGGCAGAACCCCTCGCGTTTTTCGTCCACCGTACGGAAATCACAACCAGCGGGTCCTTGACGCCGCCACCGACCGCAACATGAAAACCGTCATGTGGAGTGTCGATCCGAGTGACTATGACCGCATCTCAGCAACCACTCTTGCCAATCGGGTGCTTGACAGGGTCGGGCCCGGTGGGATCGTTCTTTTCCATGAAGGTCATGCAAGGACGCGGGAGGCCCTTCCACTGATTGTTGAGGGATTGCGCGAACGGGGCTATTCGTTCGTGACTGTAAGCGAGTTGCTGGGTCTGACAAACACGCTTGCCTATAAGATCAGGCGCGTACTCGAAGGAAATTTCAAGCCGGAGGAGTGGGGTGTTTTGTAGGGAGATTCAATAGGCTCTCATACTACCAGAAGACTCCGACCCTTCCCGTCAAACAAGTGCCCGTGCGATTTGGTCACGCTCAGAAGCGCACTCACTCTTGGCTGAAGCCAGTGTTCGGGTTCCGCCTCGGCCGTAAGCTCGTGCTCTCCCACCCTCACAATCACGATCGCCCTGCTACCAAGGGGCTCAACAACCACGATCTCACCGGTACTGTGGCGCACCGATTATGAATGCCACTGTTGAGGGCTTGAACAGCCGGATTCCTGCAATCAAGCAGAGAGCCTGCGGCTACCGGAACAAGGAAATCCTCAAAATTGCGATCTACTTCTTCTGCGGAGGCCTTAATTTGTACCCATGCTAAACTCGGAAGCACAAATCATTTATTGCCAGGGGATATCCGCTGGCGGGTAGACACTCGTTATGTCCTGGCTTTGCCCAGTGACGGGGAAGCCCCAGTGAATAATGAGCGGTGCGAAATCGAGCTGGTATGCGTGGCTCAACTGTTCAACGAAGTATGCCGTACGGGTTTCATCGTCCGGCGATGTAATTCCGTTTGCGGTATCCTCCGCAGCCTTACTCATGAAAATCTGCATTCCTCCCCAGCCGTACTTGTCCCAGATAAGCTCCAGGCAACCGAGCAGGATCCAGCAGCTTGAGGTCAGCTCGGAGAAATCGGGATTCTCCTGGTAATGGTAATCATGCCCATCGTCGAAGATAGAGGGATCATATGACCACGAGAGCTGGTCGTAGGCCCAGACAGTGAATACGTTGCACCATTCCTCGATTGTTCCGGACCGTCCAAACAGGTGCCCGCACGCGCTCAGGTGCATGTTATGGCCGTTTTCGTGAACGAGACCCCATCCCGGCATCTGGTTGCTGTTGAAATTGGGAATGATTTCCGCCTGGGCGGCCTGTTTCTTGAAGACAATCGGGTTGCCGGAGTGCATCCAGTAGGCACCGTCGGGGTCGACCTTTGAGATCGCCCAGATGATGTCGCCACCGTAGGGTCGGTTGTTATCGCTAACAAGATCGATGTGGGCCAAGTAATAGTTGTCCATGATCTGAATTGCTTCAGACGGGGAGGCCAGAAGCGGCCAATCATCGTTCGCGAACTGGATGCCCATGTATTCGCTCTCGACGACGTAGATGTCCTCAGGATTTGATACCGCGAGTTCAGTAACGATGTCGACATCAGTTTCACTTGTCCTGAGGATTACCACCTCGGCTGGTGTAAATTCATCCAACAGGAGGATTTCAAAGCTTGGCTGGCCTGGATTTCCGTTGGGGGCATCCGGATCGTATATCCATCCGTTCATGACTTCCCAACCGAACCTCTGCCCAAGTTGATTCACAGGATAGTCGTCACCTTCCGGGTCGTCGTGGTACGCGTACCAACTCCAGCCAAGCCCCATAACGAGGATCGATCCGCCACCGGCCACCCATTCTTCCAGGGCGTCCATTTCAGTCGACGGGAAATCAGCCCATGGATTTCCGATAACGACAAGTTCATAATCTCCCAAAATCTCAGGGGTAGGTGCGGTTCCGATGCTTTCGTAGGTGATGCTCTCAGAGTCAAACCAGGACTTGAGGTAAGACGAGAAACCGTCGACAGTCAGCCATTCGCCGTGAGTGTCGGTGAAGCCGATTCTGTGTCCCTCGTTAAGAAGCCACTCGATGATCTGCCTCCGGATCTGGTTGTTATCCAGGTGGCCGTCACTCCCGCTTCCGAAGAAACCCTCGTGACCCGCCCAGACAGCAAACCTGCCCATCCCGAAGTGCCCGACCCATCCGGGAACCGGAAGCGTGCGTTGAAGCCCAAGTTTGTCACCGCCTGTGGCAAGTTCACCTGCCCATACGACGGGCTCTGCCTTCTCGCTAATGATTCTAACACGGCTCACTGAGAGCCCGCTGCAGATCTCGCTCGTCCCCTCGGTGACAATGTCGTGCGGGGAGTATGGGTAAATCTCGATGATCATGTTCTGGAACAGGCTGACTGGGCTTTCAGGGCTTCTCGCTTCAATCATCAATTCATAGGTGCCCTGAACCTTCTTATTCTCATTGCTGAAAGAGGCCTGGAAGGTATCTGGGCTAACCTTGATGGTTTCGACAGGCTCAGTAAACCCAAGTTCGGAAGCGTCGATTGTCACTTTGAGATCATCTTCCTGCCAGTCCTTTACGGTGATATCGAATTTGGCGATTTCGTAGCCGTTCTCATCGAACGCGGGAGTTTCGGACGGTGGGATGATCTCATATGGTTCCTCGCAGTTATCCGGCCAGGACGCGTCGACCGCGTACTTGATAGCAAGGAAATCCGGGAGGTAGAGGACATAATTTTCGGTGTACTCAGCCCCCTCATCAAACATGCGGTTCGGGACGGTTTTCGCGAAGGTGATGAACGGGTTGATATCATCCCCGCCGGGGATGTCCCAGATCGAAACCCACGCATCCGGGTTCAGGAGCTCGTGGCCGTAATCGTTCGTGTAGTAGATACCGCGGACGTCGTAACCGGGGACTGGGAACGGATTGCGTAGGGTCACGTCGATATCGATGATTTTAGTTACAGGGTTCCAAGAATTCTGGATTATCTGGATGCAGTCAAGGCACGAAGGCGGCAGGATGTATTCGGTGACGTCGAAATGGACTTTCAACTGTCGGTCGGGTTGGGTGGTTACAGTGCCACTATCCGGATCAAATACAATATCCCATACACCCCAGAGGGCCCTGTTTGATAATTGGCCGGCACTTGAGCCGGGACCGGTAATACCGGTATCTCCAGTTGGAAGTCCAACGGGGAATGTTGGATTACCGCCAACCTGTGCGCAACCAGTTAGGAAGAAAATGAACGCAATCGTCATGGTCAAAAGTACATTTGTCCGTGCCATGAATACAGCTCCGATTCTTGCTGAATAATTACTGTGGAAATACAGTAGCAGCCCGTAACTTAGTAAGCAACAGTGCTGACATCCCGATTCCCTATCAAAAAAAACCTCCGATTGGGGAGGGATAATCAAATCACCACGGCAGTCCCTCGGGATTGTGCGTGCAATCACAGGCAGAAGCCCTCCTACAAGATCAGGCGAGTAATCGAAGGAAATTTCAAGCCGGAGGAGTGGGGGATTTTGTAGGGAGATTCAATAGGCTCTCATACTACCAGAAGACTCCGACCCTTCCCGTCAAACAAGTGCCCGTGCGATTTGGTCACGCTCAGAAGCGCACTCACTCTTGGCTGAAGCCAGTGTTCGGGTTCCGCCTCGGCCGTAAGCTCGTGCTCTCCCACCCTCACAATCACGATCGCCCTGCTACCAAGGGGCTCAACAACCACGATCTCACCGGGAACGCCCTCGGAAACCGCGAGCCCGCCGCCTTTCGGCGACAGTTTTATGTGCTCAGGCCTGATTCCATAAGTTGAGGCTGTACGAAGAACATCCTCGGGCAAACCGGCGAAGGAGTCGGGAAGCGGAAGGTGAAATTCTCCGGAAGAAAATCCCTTCGACACATCCTCATCCACCATACCCTCAATCAAATTCATCGGCGGCGTTCCGAGGAATCCGGCGACGAACTTGTTTATCGGGTTCTCGTAAACGGCCAGCGGATGCCCGACCTGCTGCACCGTTCCGGATTCCATCATCACGATCCGCTCGCCGAGAGTCATCGCTTCGACCTGGTCGTGAGTCACGTAGATCGTGGTGACGCCGAGCCTCTGATGCAGCTTTGCGATTTCGGTGCGCATCTCGGCGCGGAGTTTCGCATCGAGGTTGCTCAGCGGCTCGTCGAAAAGAAATACCTGGGGCTCGCGGACGATGGCACGTCCGACCGCAACCCTTTGTTTCTGCCCGCCGGAAAGCTGTGAAGGCCGTCGTCCGAGAAGCTCGGTAAGACCCAGAATCCCGGCCACGAGCTCGACCGACTCGGCCCGATCGGACGCCTTCACCCTGCGCATTCTCAGGCCGAACTCCAGGTTCTCGCGGACGTTCATGTGAGGATAGAGCGCATAATCCTGAAAAACCATGGCGACATCGCGGTGCTTCGGTTCGAGATCGTTCACCACGCGGTCTCCGATTATTACCTGCCCGCTGGTTATTTCTTCCAGCCCTGCAATCATTCGGAGCACGGTGGATTTGCCGCATCCGGACGGTCCGACCAGCACAAGAAATTCACTGTCCTTGACCTCCAACCGGAGGTTTTTGACGGCATGCACGCCGTTCGCGAAGATCTTGTTGATGTTATCCAGGATTACTCTTGCCATGAGCAGACAGTTTTCCTAAAGCCGGATGGCGCCTCCGCTTCTGATACCAATTTTAGAAAGTAACAAGCGTTTTCTCATGAGGTTCCTCTCGGGGACACCTCATTTCGTCCCCGAAATGCAGGTGTCCCCCCCC
>CBDUXL010000233.1:0-5712 GCA_965371155.1 uncultured bacterium
CGCATGCTCGGCGAGAGCATCGGGGTAGTTGAAAAATCCCGAACCAGGGCCACCACGAGGGGTGCCCCTACGGGTTCCGCTATTCATCAGGTGTAGGGGCAACCCTCGTGGTTGCCCTCTTGCTCGCGGTCCCGGTTGTGGAAGCATGCCGCCTGCGAGGGCTTTTGGCCAAAGTTAAGCGAGCCTGCTATAATTCGGCTGATGGGTCTTTGGGAAGAACTCAAATCCGAGGTTTCAGGATGCCAAAGGTGCAAGGAGCTTGCTGAGAAGCGCACGCAGACCGTCTTCGGTGACGGCACCCCCGAGGCGCAGGTTATGTTCGTGGGCGAGGCGCCTGGACGGGATGAAGATTTGCAGGGCATCCCGTTCGTCGGGCAGGCCGGGCAGCTAATGGATGCCGCCATGGACCAGGCGGGTATTCCAAGGAGAATGGTTTTCATCGCAAACGTGCTCAAGTGCCGTCCGCCGGAGAACCGCGATCCCCTTCCCGAGGAAATCGATAACTGCGGAGCGTATCTCACAGCGCAGATGGCGCTCATCAAGCCGAAAATCATCTGCCCGCTGGGACGATTCGGGCTCCAACACCTTGTAAAGAAGGACATGAAGATTAGCGAAGTGCACGGCAGGGCGATCAGGAGAAAGGACGGGACGATATTCTTCCCGATGTATCATCCCGCAGCGGCGCTTCATCAGGGCAGTCTTCGGGAGCCGATTCTGAAGGATTTCAAGAAGCTCGCGAAACTACTGAAACGGGAGGGAATGCTTTAGCCATGTTTAGTGGCGAAAACTGGAAAGAAGTTCCTCTTTGGGTGATCGCGTTCCTGATCTCCGCGGCGTTCCATGAAGCGGCTCATGCTTGGAGTGCGTACAAGCTCGGCGATGATACCGCGGCCAGGGCGGGACGGATGACAATCAACCCGCTTGTGCATATCGATCCGGTGGGCCTGATTTTTCTTATTTTCATGGCGGCGAGCGGGGTCGGTATTGGTTGGGCAAAACCGGTTCCGGTGAATCCGTACAACCTGCGTAATCCGCGATGGGATAACATGCTGATCGCGCTGGCGGGTCCGGTGACCAATATCATCCTCGCGGTGGTTTTCATCCTGATTTTCAAAGCTTTCGCGGGCCAGTTGCTTGCAGAGGCCAATCCGATTTCGAAGTTGCTTGGCATTTTCCTGGTTCTCAACATGGTTCTCGCGGCGTTCAATCTCGTTCCGGTGTATCCATTGGACGGGAGCCACATAGTGGAGGGGCTGCTTCCAGAGAATCTCGCGGAGTTATGGGAGAAAACACGTCCGTTCGGGCTGTTTGTCCTTCTGGGGCTGTTATTCACCGGTTGGATTTCATACATCTTCCTCCCGGCCTGGATTTTTCTTGAACTCGCACTTGGCCCAGAGGTTTTCAGTAAAATACTCAGCATGATCTGACCTCGTATCCTCCTTGCCTGGCACACTCGGGTGGATCGGATGACAACCCCCACTGAAACAACTGAAGTCGAAGCCACGTTACCCCTATCGAAAGCGGATTTGGGGCCGCTTGCGGGGATCTTGCTTGTTGCGCTGGTTCTCTATGCCCCGATGTTCTTCGGGCGACCGGTCATGCCCGACACCTGGGAAAGGTACGAGCCGTGGAACTCGGTATTGGAGTATGAGGGTCCACTGGACGAGCGAATTGCGAACTCAAACAACGACACGATTCTGCTCTACATCCCTTGGAATGCGCTCGCGCATCGGGAGTTGAACGAGGGGCGCATCCCGGCCTGGGACCCGTACTGCCTGATGGGCGTTCCGCTGGTTGCGAATCACCTGGTCCCGGTTTTCCATCCCATTTATGCACTGACAGCGTGGCTCGCATCGCCGCTCTTCATACTCGGCATCTCCGGGTTTGTCCACACGCTGATAATGGGGGTTTTCTTTTATCTATTTATAAGAGAGTGGCTAGGGAGCCGGCTTGCCGCTTGGCTGTCAGCGAGTTTCCTGGTGGTTTCGTTACTGCCGAGCCCGCATTACCAGCCATGGCCGATGACTCTGGCGTGGTTCCCGGCGATCTGGTTTTTCTATGAGCGATGGCTGAAGCACAGGAATCCGTGGGCGGGGCTGTGGATGGCGCTATGCTGGGCGGGCCCGTTTCTGGCGGGGTATCCGTCGCTTACCGGGCAGATGAGTTTGTTTACCGCGGTCTGGTTTCTGGTTCGAGGGCAGATGATGGCGGATGAGAACAGGCCCGACTGGAGATCGCGATTGGGGATTCTGATCTGGCCGTTTGTCCTGGCGATGTTTCTTAGCGCGGTTCAGAATGTGCCGACACTGATGGCCTCGATGGATAGTGACCGAATGCTATTCAAGACGAGCGAGGATCTTGCTCGTGAGGCGTCGCATGTAGTTCCGCCGAATGAACCGTGGCAGACTCATGCGAAGAGACTGTTGCAGACGTTTATACCGTTCAAGTGGCGGGGAAACGATTTCCTCAATAGAGGATATGCAGGGTTTTTTCCGGTGTTTTTTGCGTTGATGTCTCTGGGATGGCTCAGAAAGAAAGGATATCCGGTTCATGTATTCTGGATATCTCTGATTGTCGCGCCGTTTGCGCTGATTCCTGCGTTGAATTTTGCTCTTTACTGGATCACGCGAGGGGTGCTCATCGATCCAAATCCCCCTTTGGAGGTTTTTGGGTTCCTTATCCTTATGCTTATGGCTGTCGGGGTGGACTTCCAGTGTAAGGAGCATGCTCTACGTCTTTCAAAATGCGGTGATGAGTTACATAGAGAAGACAGGAAGACGGGGGCTGGGGCAAAAGGATTTCATGTCGGGCACGGACTCGCACTGGGTTCTGCTGTTATTGCCCTGATCATTGGCGTAGTCAGACATGAGTCCCTGTTATTTGGGTGGGGTACGGCTGTTTTTGGTCTAGTCGCGGCAGGCATTCTTGTGGCCCTGAAAGGATACAAAGCCGAACGGCGACGGGTTTACATTTTCGTAACGTCAATGCAGATGATTCTGCTCCTGCAGGCGGTTCTGATGGGGTTGTATCTGATCCCGACATACTTGCTAAGAAGCACACCTGAACCGGCAATGAAGGCAACACAATCAATTATCGCGTTGAGAGATTTTAACAATCCCGCTCGTGGCGGCGAGTGGGGGCGGATGATCCGCTGGCATCCGGAGCCGGTCAATGTCATGTTGCTTGACCAGCAACCATATTGCTTCTATCCCAACCTCGGGACATATTTCGGTATTCCCGATGCGTTCGGGTATCATAACCTTGCGCCGAAGTCGCGATTCGACTACCTGTGCAAAATCCAGGATGAGGCGATACTCGGGCACAGGGGGATTCCGACATACACTGATCCCGTTGATCCGTTCGATCCGGTGCTGGAAAGGGTCGGGGTTCGATACATACTGACTATAGAGCCCCTTTCAGACCATGAACCGGTCTACCGAGGAGAGGGATTGTATGTTTACGAGAATCCCGATGCGTGGCCGCGAGTGGCGGTCGTGCCGCTTGATGCAATTGAACACGAGCCGACCAGCGAATGGAGTCTGACCGAATTACCGGACAATCACGCGGAATCCGAGGATTTTGCGGAGATTGTGGTTGATGAACCGGGCCACCAGGTGATCAGATCCGGTCCGGAATCGGCGGGGGATCGAAGGCTGATTATCAACGAGGGTTATTCGAAAGGCTGGCGTGCGACTGTCGATGGTGAGGAGCTGGGTGTGAATCGGGTGAATGGGATATTGATGGGTGTTACATTGCCACCGGGTGAGCATGAGGTCAAATTGCGCTACAGGATTCCGGGACTGTTGGAGGGATGGATCATTAGCTGTGCGGCGATTTTGTTTTGGGTATTGGGCGCGTTGCGTTATGCGGTAAAAACGCGGCAATTGTAGGGGCGCAGGGGTTGGTGAGGGCGCGTGCCCCGCGCCCCTACATGGATTGAAAACGCTTATGAATGTCCAGGCGCACGGGTTGGTGAGGGCGCGTGCCCCGCGCCCCTACGGGGATTGAAAAGCGCTTCATGTCTAACTCATCGCCAGTAACCGCTATTGTTGTCACGTACGCTCCGCAGGCGGATGTCCTCGACGCATGCCTTGATTCACTGCGTGCTCAGAGGCCCGCGCCGCACATTTTTATTGCGGATAACCTCAGCCCGTCAGATCCCAAACACGAGGTTTCGCTCGGTCGACGGTCCGATGATTGCACGGTCCTGGCGTGCGATCGTAACCACGGGTTCGGTGGCGCAATAATGCGGGCGCTCAATCGAGTCAGCACTCCTTACGTCCTTATCTCGAATTTCGATATCGTTTATGACCCCGGTTACGTGGCAACCGCGCTTGGACGCCTTGAATCATCCGGACGGGAAGTTGTGGGCGTTGCAGGGAAAACGCTTTTCTATCCGCCGGTGGGCGATCCTGACTGGCCGGGACGGGGTCCGGATGATCCGCCTCTGTTGAGGGGCAGGGGAACCGGCGCGGTTATCGACAATACCGGTACGCTCGTAAACGGGTTGATGCTCGCGTACAACCGGGGCGTCGGGCAGATTGATATCGGGCAGTACGACATCCGCGATCGCCCGATGGGCGCTTGTTTCGCGGCGTTCCTGGCTCGAAGGAACGCGTTCAAGCCGCTTTCTCAGGGCGGCGTTGGCGGTTTGGATACCGGCTATTTCATGTATTACGAGGATATCGACTGGTGCTATCGCGCGAATCTTCTGGGTTATCAGATAGCCTACGAACCCGGGGCTGTCGCGTGGCACCATCACTCACTCACAACCAGGGAGAAATCGCTTTTCTTCAAGTACCACCTGATTCAGAGGAACCTTTACCGAACAATTATCAAGAATATGCGTTTCCGGAGTTTCGTGAAGCTCTGGGCGCTGCATTCGAGGCTGCACATCCGCAGGGCGCGTGTGGAAACGGAGTTCGGGCCGGTTACCTGGAGGATTCTCTCCGAGACGCTTGCCTGGGCGCCTGTGGGTCTTGTGAAAAGAGCGCCGATTCAGATTCGACGCAAGGTATCGGACACCGACATTATCAACCTGTCGATCGGTGAGGAAGGGCATCTGGATGATGTTGCACTCAAGCCGCAGGAGAACTGGCTGAACCCGCTCGCGTCGCTTGAGCGTCTCCGGAAACATTTCCCGGATGATCCTGCATGTGAGCTTATACCGGTGATCAAGCGGCTTTCGGAAGGTCATGCTGATTCGGGTCTCGCGGATGAGGTCCGTCGGAGGGCGTCTGAAATTTGCCCGGCGCTGATGCCTCTACTTGAGCGGATAACCGTTTGAATTGGTGCGGAGTCATTCGTGACGGGGTTGACGATCATCCAATTCCTGTGTAGGATATAAAATCATATAAAAGGCGACAAGCTATAATTGCCCTGCCGGGAGGACCATATCGGGCGCCGCCCCTGGACGAACGTCTCGGAGCTTGGGCGGCTTGATCGCCGGAGACATTTCGAACTAAACCTGGAGGTACTCCCATGTTTACCCGATACTTCTCTTTCGCGCAATGCATTCTAGTTCTGATGTTGCTGATGTTAGTGGGCTGCGGTCGGTCGGAAAATATCCCCACGGCTCCGGGACCCGTGGATAGCAGCCCGGATGTCAGCGCCTCGACTCCCGTCGAGCCCGGCGCCCAGGCGGAGCCGAGTGAGGGCTACCGTCTGGTGTGGGGCTTCTATGATGTGGAGATCGATCCGGAATCCGGCGAG
>CBDUXL010000234.1:0-5682 GCA_965371155.1 uncultured bacterium
GAATGCCCGCCGCTTTCACGGCGGGCGCCACTCAGGAGGAGGTGCAACATGCACTAAAGAAAATATCCCCACAGAATGGGCCCATTGTCAACACCTCAGCACAAAAAATGCCCGCCATACCGGCGGGCAATTGACTTTCAGGTAAAATCCCAACTGCTAATCGCACTCATATACTTCCTCGAAGCCCTCGTCGAAATAGGGCAAATCGACCAGCGGGAAAGTGACCGCAGTCCACGGCATGGTCTCAATCTGCAGGACATCGCAAGTACTGCCGGGAATCCACTCGACCCACCTTACCGCGACGCCGAACGGGTCCTCGGACTCGCAGATCTCAAAGACCTCGACCTCATAACCGGTGGTCGGCCTCATACCGAGATGGATTACATAAGCGCCCCAGCCTCCCTCGAAATTGATAGGCGGCATGGGCTGGCCGGGGTGGTAGGTCGTCCAATATTCGTACCACTGGGGATGGCTGTCGATGAGCAAGCCCATGAAATCCTCGGTGCCATGGTGAGCACCGCCGGCAACAGTCTCGAAGTCCCAACACGGGTCATCCGGACAATCGTAGACTTCCTCAAGCTTCTCGAAATGCCACTGCCAATAACAGTAGACTGGAGGAAGCTCGACCGCCGCAACCATCCATGGTTTGGTTTCGACAGGCTCAACATCGCAGTTCTGACCGGGGATATGCTCGGTGTAGGTTACGAACACGTCGCAGCCCTCGAAGCAGACTTCCTCGATTGTCATGTAGTAGCCGGTGGTCGGGCGTGGTGGAAGCTGAATGCCGAAATTGTAGATTATCCCATCCTGTGTGGGCTCGGGATTCGCCGGTAGCGGGGGCGGATCGTCACAGAACACATGGTTCCAGAACTGGTGGTACTGTTCTTCATACTGGAAGCCGTACTCGCCCGGTTCGGCGCAGGATTCGTTACCCTCCTCGAGGCTCCAGAACGGAACCTGCTCACAAGGTGGGCACTCGTATATTTCCTCATTGGCCACGAATTCCCAAATAATCTCGCAGTCGATCGGCGGAAACTCGGCCACGCCGAACGCCCAGGGTTTGGTGACGACCCAATCGACATTGCAATCCGGTCCGGGGATGTGCTCGGTGTAAGTTACGATTCCGGTGCAACCATCGAGGCATACATCATCGATAGTGACGTAGTAGCCGGTTGACGGGCGCTCGCCGAGTTGCACGACGAACGGTTTCATCTCGCCATTCTCTATCGGGTCGGGGATCGGCGGAAGCGGCACCGGGTCGTCGCAATGGATCTTGACCCACAGATCCTCGAATTCCTGATTGAAGCCCTGGAAACCGTACTCTCCATGCTCGGCGCAAGAGTGCATTCCTTCTGCAAGCTGATACCAGGGGAGCGGTACGCAACCTGGACATTCGTAGACTTCCTCATGGCCCTCGAAAACCCATTCAAAGTCATTGATTCCCGGCACCCAGGGGACGCTTCCGATGATCCAGGGCTGGGTCTCGATATTCTCAACCGGGCAGTCCGGTCCGGGCTCATGCCGGGTGTACTCGATAACGACCTTCCCCGCGACTTCATCAATACAGGCGAAATCAACAGTCAGATAGAATCCCGTTGTCTGGAATGTATGGTCCTGAATTATGAACGGAACTTCTTCGTCCCAACCGACCGGTGGCAACGGCGGCATTTCCGGATTCTCGCAATGAATCCCGTGCCAAACGTTGATCAGTTGATAAATGTTGAACATCGGGAATCTCTCAGGTGGCTCGCAGGAGTGCATGCCTTCGGCCTTGATCCAAAAGTCCACCGGTATGCAATCGGTGGGCGGGCAATCGTAGACCTCGACTTCGTGGTGGAAGAACACCGGGAGATCAAACCGCGGAACGACGATAATCTGATAGGGTTGAGTCATCACCCAGAGAACTTCACAGTCATCTCCGGGCTGCCACTCGATGTATGTCACGTCAATACGAGGCTCCGTCGTGGGATCGTTCAGCCCATTGAGGCAGACCTCGACTGTCTCCACCCAGTAGCCGGTTGAGGGACGCTCGCCGACCAACATCGCAAGGACCATGTGCTCCTGCCAGTTGACGGGAGGAGGCGGATCTCCGGGTTTGTGAACTTCCCAGAACGCATGGAATTGATCCGGGCCCATGAACAAGAACTCGACCGGTCCATGTCCGGTATGGGGGCCTTGATCGATCGGCCAGAACAGCAGCGGCTCTTCGCAGTCACCGGGTCCGCAATTGTAGACTTCGGGGTGCTTGAAAAACATAACCGGAGCGTCGAACTTGGGCATCAGCACCCAGTGATATGGTTGCGTGAACACTTGAGGAACATTGCAGTCGGGTCCGGGAATGCGCTCCTTGTAGAAGACCCCGATGTGGTCGTTGGCCAGAAAGCATATTCTCTCGACAATGCACTCGAACCCGCCGGTGTTGCGCTCACCTGTCGCCACCGCGATCACATTGACCTGCTCGAAATTGATCGGAGGAGGGGGTGGCGGGGGCCACATGTTCTGAGTGTGCTTCTCCCAAATGTCAGCGAACTGATCGGGAGTGGATATCCGAAGTTCGTAAGGATTTTTAATCCCGGAGTGGACTCCCTGAATCAAGGTCTCAAAAGGAATCTCCTCCACACACTCCGGAGGGGGTTCAGGACAGGGAACTTCCTCGGGGACGAAGTAGACGGGAGAGTCAAATTTCTTGAGAACGATGATGTGGAATGGATGCGTCACCACGTCCAGCGGACCACACGCCTCATACGGTGTGTGGACATATTGCACGGTGACGAGATCCTCGCACGGATCGTAGAGCACAGAATGGACTGTCACATGGTGATTATTCGAGGGCCTCGCACCAAGCCAGACTCCGATCACCGTGTGGTTTTCAAAGTTTATAGGTGGGATAGGCGGAGGCGGGATGATCCAGGAGGTGTGATCCTGCCAGACTGACTCCCAGGTATCCGGGTCGTTGATTACGATCTCTTTGAGGTCCTCAATCCCGGAGTGTTCGCCTTTGGCGATTGTTTCGAATGGCAAGGGCTGAAGAGGTTCATCACAAGGGAAACCGTGCAGGAAGGCGACATCGTTCTCGCCTTGATTGAGTTGCGGATCGAACGCGTAGATCGTGATTACGTACAATCCATCGTCGGGATCACCGCTGAAACTACAGCCCCACAAATTGTCGTTGGGATAGCCGTCGCCATGGTTGCCGTCGTCAAAAAGCGGCACGTAGGTGTTGCCATTGAAGCTGGCGGTGTTTGCCCAGACGACAAGACCACCCGATGGCGACTGGTGATCGAAAATATGCCCGGTCAGGTGGTAGTTCGTATCATCGATCTCCTCCACCTTCAGGTCCTCGACCAGCGGCTCTGGGCGATTCTTTCCCATCGCATCGATCCAGAACCCGATAGGAGCAAGTTTCGGTATTCCGGTAGGCTGATGGATCACGACCGTTCGGGTGTCCTGATACATCGGAGGAAAAATCCGGTTCGGCATGTCTTTTCCGTACGCGATGAACGGGCATCGGGTGGGTACAGGGAACTTGGGCGGCAAGGCCCAAATAAACCCGTCCGGGTTAATAACGAACTTGTTCCCCATCGAGTGGAACACCGCCCTGACATCGTAGCCCGTGAACGGTGAGACGTTCTTGATGGTGGCGGTGATGTACCAGTTCCGCTCATCTTCCTTGAAGAAGAAATCATCGATAATCAGCAGCGCATAGCCGCCGACGTCCATCTCGGCCTCGCGCTCGGGCTCGACCTCTTCCACCCAGACCGAATCCTCTTCGAAGACGAACTGGAAATACCCCAGAATCACCCCTTCGCCTGATGAATTAAGGGGCAGGGTTGCGTTTGCGGTGAGGTCGGGCGTTGTGGGAGGAGTGGTTTCCGAGCCGCCGCCCGAGCAACCGATCATTCCCGTTAAAAGTGAAAGCGAAATAAAAGCGCCGATGAATGCTACTGATGAAATTCTGCGCATTATCTTGTGTCTCCCTGTTGGTTTTTGATGCACCACATCTCTTGTCTTATATGTCAAAGCATCTGCGACACCCGCAAAGCGGAGCCGCAAAGACATCACAATCACACATTCGGGGTGCAACCCTCCATAACCTGGTTGGCGAGCACACCAAATTTCGCTGAACCCCGTCGCGGTTCTGCAAATCAATATAAGACTACTTCATTGATGATAGGCCGTCAAGGGGAAATGCGATTCATTTTCAAGGTTTTTTGCGGAGAAGGGGCAACCCTCGTGGTTGCCCTCGTGGTTGCCCTCGTGGTTGCCCTCGTGGTTGCCCTCGTGGTTGCCCTGGATCCTTGTTTCCGTGGTAAAATGGGTAATCTCCGCTTAGCCGCAGGAGAGCGTTTTTGTATGCATAGATGACCGATACCCAGCAGAAACCCAATCTCCTCGTCTACCTGGCTTTTCTCGGCCTGTTCGCGGTCGCGATCAACACCGTTTACCTTGTGCTGCCGAATGAGTCGCTCCGCTGGATATTGATAGGCCTGTTGATGGTGTCGGTATTGACCGGGAGGATACTGAGCGACCGGCATTACGTCACGACCGGCCTTGTGCTCGACATTGCAGGCCTGGCGGTTTTCATTTACTATGCGCACCGAATCTACGTCGATAGGTTCGCTTTCGGTACTTACCTCGGCGAGATGCTCTCGGTCATGCTTGTCCTGAGGACCTTCAAGCTGTTCCGGTATCAGGATTTCATGCTCCCACTGGTCATCAGTCTGACCCTTATGGTCTTCTCCGCAATCCCGTCGTTCTCAGCCGAGTTCGTCTACAGCCTGCTTATTTTCCTGACCTTTCTTGGCCTGTCCCTGTTCCTGGGAAACGTGGATGAGTTCGCGAGGCTTCCTCAGAGGCGCAGAAAAGCCTCCCAGTGGCGATATACGTACGATTTCCTCGAGGAATATGCGCTCGTGCCGGTCTCTCAACAGACCCCCATGAGACTTGCCCGATTTGTGGGTCCATCTCTGCGAGCATGCATCCCGGCGGTTCTTGCCGCATTTGTCTTGTCCAGCCTGCTTTATTTCATGGTGGACCACACCCAGACGCCCGGGCATTATTCGCCACTTCTGGACGCGTTCGGCGGATCGGCAATGGGTGATAACCTTGGAGGCGAGGCCGATCTCCTGACCGGCATGCGCGGGACAGGTGAATCCAAGCACTATGTCGGATTCGACGACGAGTTCGATATCGCCCACGGCAGGCTTGTGGAGGACTCGACCTCCACGCAGGTCATTCTGGAGGTGGAGAGCAACCTGCCCTCCTACTGGCGCGGGAAATGTTTCGACACCTACACCGGACGGGGCTGGCGGCAGTCCGATGAGACCATATCCGCCACCTGGAGCTTCGACCCTCCGGGCGCGCGACGGACTTCTCACCACGGCGAGATCAGAAGGGCGGACCTGTCCGAAGCGGGCATCCTTCCCGACCCTAATTTCCTTAAAGATGAAATTAGAGACGAAATCACCCAGACCTTTTATCTGGTATCCGACCTCCCCGGAATTGTCTTCACCGCTTATCAGCCTATAGAGCTGAACATGCCCATACCGGCGGTGGTTGTGGACGACCTATTCACAATCTACGCGCCGCCGACAGCGGACAGCATGGTCGCCGGGCAGCAGTACAGCGTAATAAGCAGAAAGCACTTCGCGCGTGGCGACTGCCTGAACCAATACGATTACG
>CBDUXL010000235.1:0-5612 GCA_965371155.1 uncultured bacterium
GTCGCGCGGCGTGCAATGATATGCTGTGTGACCCTCTGATTGAGTTCGGCTACTTATACTCTTATCCCGAAAACCCTTTTGTGCCGCGACGAAGGGGGATGGTGCTTCGCAAGGGCTTTGGTGGGTCCAGGTTTCCGGACATTGGAGACCCCCGTTTCGGCCGGTACGGCGCTCTGATGGGGCAGGGGTTGGACGATATGAACTTCTTCAAAGGCGCGATACACTCGGGGCTCTTCATGTGGAGCCCCATCGAAACGCGGCGCAGCCTCGATCGGGGTGACTGGATGAATGTCCCCGACGAGTTCATCAATCCTGAGACGAACATGTACTACCTTTTCGGAGGTTTCCGGGCGGATGAGATTGGCTCTCCGCAGAATACCGTCTTCACGTTCTGGCCGGGGAATTTCTTTTACAAAGCTAGCTTCGACTGCATTCTGGTCTGTCGCCATGGGTTTACCATTCCTCTTCCCAACACGAATATCGGGGGTACACGTACGCGCTATATACTTGGCTGCTATGGCGCCACGGGTACAGAAGGGATGGATGTCATTCGGCTTGAGGCGGACAGCCCGGATCACACTCCTGTTGCCTGGCGGGTTCGTCCCCCTTTTGATAGTGATGCTTTCTACCTCGGCTATGAGGACTTGACACGCTTTGGAGAGTCGGGCGGGCTCCCGGAAGTGTTTGGCGGCGGTGATGAGTGGACCGGCCCCTGGTGGCCTTACAACGAGGGTGGTGGAAGCTCTGGGGATTTCCTGTACGGTTCCCCAGACGGCGTTCCTGACGGTGTAATCCTCGTTCTGACTGATAGATATTGGTCCGATTATTCTGAAAGGAGGGATGGGCAATGAACCAGAAGCAACGTGGTTTCAGCTTGATAGAACTGCTGGCTGTGCTTTCAATATTGGCCCTGATGACCCTGGTTGCGCTGCCAAGTTTCGTCAGAGCATATGAGGATGCGAAGGAAGACGAGGTCAAGGCGAACCTTCACATAATACAGGTTGCTCTCGAGCGCTACGGCGTGGATCACTCGGGTGCTTTCCCTCCGTACATCCTTGGGGGAGACCTGCGCGGTTGGGACCGGGAATCCGGATGTAGGGCGGTCAGGAGAGCGTTGCCTGAAGCCCTTCCCGAGGATTCTTTCAACGAGGCAATGTTCAGGACATTTACGGGCACGGGGTTTGCGAGCCCTTCACCGGAACCCCTTATCGAGAATGGGTATCTGGATTCCTACCCTCGCAATCCTTTCATTCATCCAGGCGATGGAGTCAATATAATCATACTGGCAACCGGGGCCAGCGTGAATCCTGGCGACGGCGATGTTCGTTTCGGCTGGGATGGCGAGGTGATGGGTAACTGCCTTAACGACCCGAGGGTCCTTTTCGATAGCCTCGGACGCCCCACATCGCTCGCCAACACAATGTGGTCTGTCTGCGGTGCCTACCTAGGTGTGCTCAACGAGCACAGCCCGAACCCATTCTACTGCATGGGGGGAATCCCCGAGTGGGTGAGACGAGGAGGCGGGCAAAGCAATCCGGAAGGTGGAACGCTCAGAGCATGGTGGCCTGGGGAGTTTTTTTATCGTGCTGGAGGAGAGTTTGATCTCGACGAAGAGAATGGTCTGCCTATCGCGGTCCGTGAGCACATCTGGTACTGGCCTTATCTCCGGATCAACAAATATATGCTTGGCGCCTATGGGTCACTTCGCACCGAAGGACTGGATGTGATTCGTCTGACATTGAAAGATGGGAGAAACGCGAGCATCGGCGGAATGATGAATGGATATCATTACCGTGAGTTCTACCAGGACCACTCCGACCCCGAAGCGGAAAGAAGCCATCCCGATTTTGATGTTATGGTCCATTACTCAACCCCTGAGGTTTTTGGCGGCGGTGAGCGTGGTCTCATGCCTCAGTTTCCATATTACGAGTCGGGCACACGCGAGTGGATGTTCGGCGCTCCTGACGGCTACCCGGATGGCGTGATACTGGTGCTGACATCGGTATCTGATTGAGCTTTGTGAGTTGCATGAGAAAGGCCCGCCGGAGAATTGGAGGTTCCGGTGCATTCTCCGTTACAATGTAGCGGATGGACCTGGTTCCCGCCTACATCTACTCCGTACTCCAGAGTCTGCTTTGGGCAATGTCCTGTGTCGGACTGGGTTTCCTGGTTGGAGGCAGGCTCCACGATGCAAGTAAACTGGAAAGACTCCTCGTGAGTTTCCTCACGGGTTGCCTTATTTGGGTGGGGATCGGGTTGATCCTGTTTCTGTTTAGGTTGTTCAGGCCCGGTGTATTAATTGCTTTGGTCTACCTGGGGGGAATTGGGTCTTTTGTACTGCTGGGAAGAACCTGGCTCGCCGATTTGAAGGGCCGGCCCGGATTCGACTGGCAGGTCCTTACGCTGGCGATAATTCTTTCGGCGCAATTTCTATACGCGTTGATCCCGGTCACAGCGTTCGACGCGCTCTACTATCATCTGCCGCTGGCGAGGCACATGCTCGAAACGGGCACCATCTCCTGGACGCCCTGGATTTTCAACTCGTCGTTTCCCCAGAGCTACGAGCTTCTGCAGGCTATCGGCCTTGCGACCGGCGGCGATGTGGCCGCATCGCTGGTGAGCTGGTGGTTTGCGCTCGCTACAGTCTTGACATTGATTGCGATCGGCGGGCGGTTGGGGAATTGGCGGATCGGATTGTGGGCGGGGATCGCATTGAGCCTCACTCCGCTATGGTTCTGGCTTGCTCATGTGCCGTACATGGAATGCGGGCAGGCATTCGGCATTGTACTGCTCATCCTTCTGACCCTCATGAATGGCCCGGGGTGGGCGGTCGGGATGGCGGCTGGATGGCTCGCGTGCTGCAAGTACTGGGGAATCGAGGCCGGGCTTCTTGGATTGGTTATTTGGTTCATCCAAACGCGTCCGGGAGGCCGGCAGGCGATCATTGCACTCTTGACGGCAATTGCAGTCGCAGTCTTCTGGTATGCAAGAAACCTCTACCTTTTCTCCAACCCGTTTTTTCCATACTACCTGGATCTGTTCAGCTTCCTTGGGTCTCCTCGAGTTGAAGGAGCATTGGAAACAACCTATCAAGTGATCAGGAAGGAGGCCAGCCCTACTGACCTGGAGGGCTGGCTAAGATTGCCCGTAAGGCTGATGGTGAATCCTGTACCGGACTACGCCGATTATGCCGCTCGTACGTGGAAATATGTAGGCTGGCTTGCCGCCGTGTGGCCGTTTGCGATAATTCCGGCAATTCGAAAACACCGTCCCATGCTTGGGATGTATTTCTTCACTTTGATTGCCGTGTTTTCGTGGATCGTCATCCACGGGGTTACCTACCTCAGATACCTGACTCCGCTCATGCCGCTGATGTACATCCTCGCGCTGATGTTTCTCGCGGACCTGTTTTCAAAAGTACGTATCAAGGGAATTGAGGGCAGGCATGCGATTGCATTCGCCTGCTTGCTGGCCATCGCGCATCTTATCGGAGCGACAACCGATCGCGGTCTGGTGCAGATTCCATTAAACTTCGACGAGCGAGAAATTTTCCTGGAGGCAAACATCGACGGATGGGCGTTCATAAGGGAGCTGAACGAGGTCGAACCTGAACCGGTTGTGTATTTCCTCTACGGCGAAGGGGTCAGGCACTACTGCGATTTTACCCTCTACGCGGGATGGAACAATCCGTACGATTTCGGAGAGTTCCGCCGGCATTCATCGTCGGGCGCGGAGCTTGCCGACTGGCTTGAGGAGATCGGCGTCGATGTTCTTCTCATCAATGAACGGCGCGTAAGGCAGCTTCAGGACGACACGCTCGATATATTGATGGAAAGAAATTTCATTTCCAGGTACCCGCCGGCGGTCGTTTCGTATCAGGACACAACGATGTTCGTTTATTACGAAGAAGACATCTTGTAGGGGCGCAGGGCATGCGCCCGTGTATGGCGCAGGGCATGCGCCCGTGTATGGCGCAGGGCATGCGCCCGTGTATGGCGCACGGCATGTGCGCCGGTGTGAATAATCCATAATGGACCTACTCCCAGGATACATAAGCTCCTTCCTCCATAGCCTTCTTTGGGCCATTTCCTGTGTGGGGCTCGGATCATTCGTCGGACGATGGCTGAAAGGCGCCGGCCGTCTTGAGTCCATCGTGGTCAATTTCCTTTTCGGCTGTTTGATCTGGATTCTGCTCGCTCTTGTTCTTGCGTTGTTTCATGGATTCAAACCGGTTGTCATCAGGGCGCTTGTATATTTCGGAGGGATCGGTTCACTGGTTGTGTGGGGGAAGGACTGGTGGAATGGGCTGAAGGGAGGGCTATGGTTCGACTGGAGGATTTCGGCGCTGGCGATAATTCTTATTGGACAGGCTTTGTACGCGCTTATGCCGGTGATGGCGTTCGACGCGGTCTGCTATCATCTTCCGCTCGCGCAGCATATGCTCGACAACGGCACCATCGCATGGACCCCATACATCTTCAACTCGGCATTTCCCAAGAACTATGAGATCCTTCAGGCGATCGGGCTTGCTGTCGGCGGAGACGCGGCCGCTTCGCTGGTGAGTTGGTGGTTCTCGGTTGGAACGGCGTTCGTGCTGATCGCGATCGGAAACCGGATTGGAAATCACGCGGTCGGACTTTGGGCCGCGATCGCCATCGGTCTCACTCCGCTGTGGTTCGAGCTTACCCATGTACCGTACAACGAGGTGGGTATGGCGTTCGGGATAGCGCTCCTGGCGCTTGCTATCGTGATGAAAGCTCCCGGATGGGTGGTCGGGGCCGCGATCGGGTGGCTGTCGGGCTGCAAGTACTACGGCGTGGAAGTCGGCACGATCGCCTTCGTGATTTGGGTGATACAAACCCGTCCCGGATGGCGAGGCGCACTTGCCGCGATCGGCACGGCGGTTCTGGTCGCGGGATTCTGGTACGTTCGGAATGTCTACCTGTTTGCAAACCCGATCTTCCCGTATTTCCATGGGTATTTTTCGGCTCTCGGCTCGCCTCGCGCGGAAGGTGCTGAAGAATGCGTGTGGGATGTGTACTCGCAGTTCGATCAGTTCGCGAGTCCGACCACGTTGACCGGATGGCTGTCCGCGCCGTACAGACTGCTGGTGCATCCGACTCCGGAATTTGCTGAGAATGAGCAGACCGCGTGGAAGTGGGTCGGATGGCTGGGAATTCTGTGGCCGCTTGCGATTATCCATGCTGTAAGGCGCCAGAGGGCACTCATCGGAATTTATGCGCTTATGCTCGTAGCCACTTTGTCGTGGGTCGTTTTGCACGGTCTTGTTTATCTCAGATTCCTGACTCCGATCCTCGGACTGATGTACCTACTCTCATTCGCGACAGTCGCTGATTGGCTCTCGTTTCTCAAGCCGAAACGAAGGGTGACTGTCGTGGCGACATTTGTCGGATGCGTTCTGGCGATGGTGCACATGGTGGGACCGACCACCGATATCAGCCTTGCCTATGTTCCGCTCACGTCCGAAGAGCGCGAGGTATATCTGGATGGAAATGTTTTCGGCTGGCCGATCATCAGGGAATTAAATGATATGGATCCCCAGCCCACCGTCTATTTCCTCTACGGGGAGGGTTCCAGACATTACTGCAAGT
>CBDUXL010000236.1:0-5596 GCA_965371155.1 uncultured bacterium
TGCGAGGATCATTGTCAGGCTGGCTCACGGCCATGTTTACGGGATGAATGAGCCATTGGTCGGTAATCTCGGCCTGCCGATGTACGAAAGCGAGGCCAACCTGGACTCAGGATTTGTCAATAGCCGCCTTCTTGTTCTCCTGGTGGGGTATTTCCTGATCAGTCTCTCAATTCTCTTCGCCGACCCCCGTTTCCAGCGCTACAGTCCGAGAAACATCCTTTCGAACCTGCGTAAGGCCGACATTTTCCTCCCCGAAATCCATGCGGGATTGATCTCCCTGGTGCTGGTCATACTCACGTTCTATTTCCAGGGCCCGCTGGGAATCGAGATCACCAGGAACTACCTCGAGCATGTTCTCGATGGGCGCATTGTCACCGAGCACTTCGTCATTCGTTACCCCACCGGTGGTGAAGTTGAGGAGGATATCGAGCGTGTTGCGGAGCAACACGAGTTCTACTACTGGTCAATAGTGAATGAGATCGAGGTCGCTCCCGAGGGGCTTATACGGGCGTATATCTACCCGGATCGTGCAACAAAAAGCCGTCTCACAGGTGTGGGTCGCGGCGTTTATGCCAAGCCCTGGACCGGCGAAATACATGTCGAGTATAAGCGCAATCGTATCGGCTCGCTCAAACATGAGCTGGTGCACGTGGTATCCGCCCCGATGGGTCTCCCGTTTTTCGGTTCTTCGTTGCTGGGAGCATTCGGTGAGGGCATCGCGGAAGGAATCGAGTGGCGCACGGGTAACGATCTGACATACCATCAATGGGCCGCGTCGCTCCGGGAGGCAATCGACCCCCTGACCGGCGAACCTTTCTTCCCCAGAGACTCCGGTCCGTTGAAACTTCTGACGAGCAACGTTCAGCCCGGCGGCTTCTACGCGGGCCGGATCAGTATGAACTACTACCTCGCGGCGAGCCACACCAGATGGATGCTTGATATGTACGGCATCGAAGCCTACAAGGCCGCATATATGAGAAACAACACGATGCAGGCTGTCGGGATGTCACAGCAGGATGAAGCCGACGCCTGGATGAACTTCCTCGATCACGTCCCCCTGACCACCGATGATATCGAGTTCGCAGCCATGGGTTTTGCGCTGCCGAAATTCGCCGTACGGGTCTGCGCGCATGAGCTTTCGGAGCACGAGAGAATTGCCGAAGAGCTTATCGCACAACAGCGATATTTGCCGGCGCTGGATGAGTACATCATCCTTCTCGGTTTTTCGCCGGGGAACATCCGCTATGGTTACCGCCAGGCCTTGATGCTGTATTACGCGGAGGAGTTCGATGAGGCGCTCGATCTTGTCCGTGACCTTCAGACCTGGGAACAGTGCGACTCCGGCTGGAAACCATATTTTCTTCTACTCGAGGGTGACATCCAGGCTCGAGCCGACCAGCCATTGGAGGCGGCAAGACTGTACCAGGAAGCCATCGACGAAGGTGTGAATGCCACCGTAGACGAAAGGGCAATTCTGAGGCTCGAGATGCTCGATTCGCCAGCCCTGGAGGAGTTCCTGGCCGCAATGAAGGAACCTGAGGACGCTCGATGGCGATATGAACGCGCGCGAGCCGTGGACACCACCTGGCTGCCTGCGTATTTCCTCGGGATCGAGCTGACCGGCGACCGAGAGTACGAAACCGCGCAGGAGTATCTTCTGGACTGCCTTCGACAGGCCCCGCTTCATACGTTTGTCCGTCGAACATGTCTCTACTACCTCGGAATCTGCGCCTACTATCAGGAAGAATACGAGCTGGCTAAACAGAATTTCCAGGACTCGGTCGCTCTCTCGGGGGATATTTTCCTGGAAGAACATCCTGCTTACGATGGTTTGATTCCTTTGCACCGTCTGGACTCGTGGTCGTCCAACTGCGCCGACTGGCTTTCAAGATGCGTTTGGCGCGAAACATGGCCCGGAATCGCTACCCAGGCTGATGAATGATCCTGAGAAATCCGAGCGCCTTGCGGTCCATGCCGTCATTCCGCGCACCGAGATGAATGGCCCGGGCGTTCGGTATGGCATCTGGGTGCAGGGATGCTCCAGATGTTGCCCCGGGTGTTTCAATCCGAAGACATTGCCACCGCCACATGAGGATGCAGGTGAATTTATTCCCCTTTCACAAATGGGATGGGCGAGGGTATCTGATCTTCTCAGTTCGATAGAAACCGAGCACGCGAAGGCATCGCTTGAGGGTGTCTCGATATCCGGCGGAGAGCCGTTCGATCAGCCGATAGCGCTCAGGGAGCTGCTTATTGGGGTGAGGAAGCTCGGCCTGGGGATTTTGATCTATACGGGATTCACAATCGATGAGCTTCGAGCGATGCCCGAGGCGAAACCGTGCTTCGAGCCTGAGTCTCTAGTCGATATCCTGGTTGACGGCCCTTATGATGAGAGCAGGCAGGTGCAAGGAGAACTCAGGGGGAGCGCCAACCAGCGATTGCTGATCCTCACCGACCGCTACACCAGAGATGACCTCGTTCCTCCGGGCAACCTGGAGTGCATCGTTAAATCGGACGGGACAATCTACTTCACCGGCTTCCATCGCCCCCCATCGGTGAGTTGAATCGACCCAACTCAAACCAATCCCAAAAAAAAACCGGCAGGAGCCGGGGCGGAGATTCTTGATTGATTTATCGGGGGCTTAATCCGAGTGGCTCAGAACATTTCTGGCCTGCGGCCCCTTGTGGCTGATCACCAGATCGAACTGGACCTTGTCACCCTGGGTAAGAGTCCGATAGCCCTCGCCGGGGATAGCTGTGTAGTGAACGAATACATCTTTACCGTCTTGGGTTGTAATGAACCCGTACCCCTTGTCAGGATCAAACCACTTCACTATGCCGTCGGCCACAAATATCTCCTTCAACGTGCACGGATAGTATCACCGACGGCAGGGGGTGTCAAGGTGCATCGGATGGCGGTTTTCCTGCGGATGTTGATGCGGTCGAACCATTTTTCGCGGCGCTGCGCTCTACTCGTGTTCCTCCCAGGTGGCTTCCAACCAGCAATATGGCAAGCGCCAGGAGGGCATGATCCGAGAAAATGGGATATGCGGGATGGTGAAACAGGGGCGCAATAAGCGGCACATTGATGTCCCAGAGGATCACAATCACTGCTACGACAATGCCGGCAAGCATTCCGGCAAGCCGACCCGTCTTTGGCGACACTCGTGCGGCAAGCCACCCGGACGCATAGCTGATCAGGGCAAGGATCAAAAGCGGCACGAGGTACGATCGCGGGTAAGCCCGTCCACCCCAATCTGTCAGGTCGGGAGTGAAGGGAATGATCCGGCATATGGCCAGATTGACCGCGGCGCCTAGTAGAGCACCCAGTATGGTGCGGAGTGTAAGCATCCGATCGCTGTCCCGGGCAGGATAGCGACTCAAGAGTAACGCGTCAACCGCAGTCAGGGATGAAAAGCGGATTGGGATTCCGGATCCATCGAATCCGGGGGAGTGTCAGGTCCGAGGCGTCGGACTTTTTTCGCCTGGAAACCTCGATCGCCGTCCAGAAGTTCAAATTCGACTTCCTCACCATCATGCAGCATCCGGAAGCCATCGCCGACTATCTCGCTAAAATGAACAAACACCTCCACGTCCCCGTCGATCAGAATGAACCCGTAGCCTTTCTCCGGGCTGAACCACTTGACCCTTCCCGTCCTCATTCAGATGCTCCCCTCTCCGGAATATCCGGACAGGTAGCATATCATAGCATTTAATGAGGGTCAAATGGGCCTATATAGGATTAGGCAAAAAATGAACCGGGATTCATTTCCCGGTCCGAGATTTTTGTGAATGCGGATTCTCTGAACTCGAAAAACATTCGAGACCGAACGGAAAAGACGAGAAGGAGCCGCCGCCGCAACTCTTGAATCCCCGGCAAGCCCGCTTGACTTGCTCGCGCACGGTCTCCCTTTTGTACGGGATGGTCGGCCTCCCCGGTCGACCATTTCCCCTTTTGGGATAGTCTCTTGCAGTACTAGCAAAACTGTGGTATAGCTTTTCAGGCAACGAAAGGAAACCGTTATGAAAGCACAGTGCCACATTGTTTATCTACTAATCCTCGGATTGCTGGTCGGTTGCGGCAATGGAGGGAGCGATCCGACACAACCTTCCGAACCTTTGTTTGCGCCCCTTGCAGGTCTTTGGGATCTGGGTGGATACAATGCTGTCGGCACAATATCCGACATTCCCCATGAGATATTCCCCGATGTAGCGACGATACGCATAGAATGTGTTGGGGATGATATATATGTGTTGAAGTTGGGGCCGGAGTTTAATGAATATACCGTAGTCACGGGTTACTCACAGTTTCATCTCGTCAAAGATCAATATTGGAAATCATATAAGTGGTCTTATAGCTCAGAAGAGACCACGGAGTATATCGTATCGGGACCATTGGAGGACGAATATTTGGCTCCATATGCTGAATTTTTAATAGATTTTGTAGCTCATTACGCTTTTGCGCCAGATCAATCCCTACCTCCGGAATTTGTATTACGATTTATTGATGAGGAAGGAGATTTGGTTGGTCGCCGTTATTTCGCCATGCGGCGTTACTACTACGAATAGGAATACATGTAAACGATAAACTTCGACAAACCATCGCCAACAATCTCCACAAGTTTCGCAAGCGAGCAGGTCTAACTCAGGATCAACTCGCTCGCAAAAGCGGAGATGTGACGACTTCTGCCATATCCACAATAGAGCAGGGCCAGACAACACCCCGGAGTGACACGCTCAAGCTGATAGCCGATGCCCTCGATATATTAGTGGATGATCTCCTGACTGCAAAGAAGCATAAGCGGCGTTCTTAACCATTTCCCCGTAGTAGCTGTTTCGGTTACGGTCTTCCCTTTTGCCCGAAATTGAGTCGAAAATTCTACAGATTGATTACTCAGTCTCGATCACCCATCACCAGTGCATGCTATTCCTCGTTCCTGAAGCACCGGAGAACTCTGTCCTCGCTGACGAACAGCAGGCGACCATCGACAACCGACGGGTCTCCCTGGATCTTGCCGGGCGCATCGAAGCTCCAGAGAAGCTCACCCGTGACCGCATCAAGCGCCACAGACTCGCCGTTTACGCAGTTCGCGTAAACGACGCCGTTCGCCACGGCCGGTGTGCAGTATCCCCAACCGTCGCCGACCACAGCCGAGGCGTTCGAGTAAGCCCAGAGTTCGCTGCCGCTCTCGGCATCGAGGCATACTAACCGGGGAACCGTCGTCTCATCTGAGTTCATGCTTCCTTCACCGTAGTAGAGCCGTCCATCGGAGTAGGCGCCGGTGTCGAACTGGCGAAGGGTGCCTCCGTTGATCGGTCGCTTCCACGCCAGCGAGCCGTCACTGTCATTCAAAGCGTAGTGGTAACCGTTATAGCACCCGAAATACACGCGACCATCTCCCGGCGCTGTCACCGAGCCACGGACTGATGTATCCGAACCGAAGAGCGGAGGATCGACGCCGAAATTCCACAGCATTGCACCGGAGCCTAAATTGTATGCCCTCACCGACCCGTAAAGCTGGAGGTATGCCGTTTCATCTCTCAGGGTGAACGGCTGGAAATTCGCCCACCCGGAAGCAACGTTCACAATATCGAT
>CBDUXL010000237.1:0-5580 GCA_965371155.1 uncultured bacterium
GGTGGCGGATTGAACTTGTAAAACCTCGCATAACCCGTATCAGGTGACGCCCACCGCGTCCCGTCTTCCTGCAGAGCCCCCCGGCATATGCCGTAACTGAAACCGGATACCTCAGAGACCTCTTTCTCATCGAGATCGCCCGAGTAGCGAGCGAAATGAGCGACCGCATCGTCCGTGCCCGCATACATTACGATTCGGCACTCCGGATCGTCAAGATCGATATCGATCCCCATGCGGAACCGGATAGGCAGCGATGTCTCGAATATATCGAGATCCTCGAACAGCAATTGCCCGTCCATATCGAGCGCGAACAACTGCCCGCCGTCCGAGACGCTCAAGTTTCGACAGAACAGCAGCACCGCATCGAAAACCGGGTCGTACACCATCCCACGGATATTCCCAACCGACCCGAACTGGCACGTGCTCTGCTGCAACTGGAACAGGAAAGTGACACTGTAGCCGTCGGACTTGTCGTGGAAATAGAACGACGGCGACACGGATTGCGCGTTGTGATGGATCATGTCTCCTTCCACAGTGAAACACAGGTTCCAGATACTGCCCATCTTCGGAAGTGTCACCGGATTCTCGAATCCCGTCCCGTTCCAGTCGATGATTTTCAACTGGTATCCGGGTGTCGGGCTTCCCGAACCGAAATTATTGTACGCGATCCGGTCGATTCCCGCTTCGGAGTACGAGTCGATCCACATCGCCTGGTCGTTGTTGCAGTAGATCAAGTCGCCCGTATCGTAGGTAGCAACCGCGCCTGAAAGCGGGTCCGATGCGTTGAAAATCTTGATTATACCTCCACCACCTTCGCCCGGCCAACTGTGGCCGATTACACGCTGCACCGTGTCCTGCTTTGTCACAAGAATACCCTTGTGCGACCAGACACCCGGCACATAGTCATAGCTTTGGGCGAATTCGAATCCTTCCGTGCCGAAATCGCAGGAGGATTCGATGATGGTGAAAAAGTCATCGCTCGTGTCCTCGAGCGCACCGCCCGCATCCACCACCTGCACCTTCACCGTATCCGATGGGTCGTCGGGAACAAGCCAATCGTACTGACCTGTGTTCGGGTAGTCGGTGACAATCTCGTTTGAATCCGAAACGAAATCATCCTTCGAGTAATAGATGTTTACGTTTTCGACAGACGACGGCGCCCACCAGGTGATGTCGTGGTTCGTAAGACCTTCCCATTCCTCCCCACCGTTCGGTGAGATCACCTCGATTTCAGGGGTTTCCGTCCCGACCTCGGCTGTATACATGAAATACGCCGTGACAACCTCCCCGTCGATAAGCCCCCCGTAATCCATATGGTCGGATTGCGCCCCGATAAGTATGTCTATCGAGCCCGGCTTAGGATTGGCTTCTCCATCAAGAAGCTCAGCAGTGAATCTCGCATAGCCCTCCCCATATCCATCGGGCGTGAAAGATTTCCAGTTGAAATTGCCTGGAGAATCGATCCACAAAGCCACATCGTCGCCGCTTTCGACAAAATGATCCCACGCATCGATCAGAAGCGTGAGACCGCCGCCGGAAGCGGAGCCATCGTTCCAGAACGTGTTCTCGAGTTCGGTGATCGAGAGCGCCCAGGCTTCCGGGCGATTTGCCGATGTCTGGAAATCATCGATCTCGTGCGGAGGTGTGCCCTCGGGAGGCTCCCAGCTCGCGTCGACTGCGTAGTTGAACAAAACGCCGCCCTCGAAATCGATCGTGTAGTGCCTCATCCTGGTTGCCCCTGACGAGAAGACCACCCGGTTGGTGGGATCAAGGCTGAGAATCTCATCATCCTTTTCCAGATCGTCACAGAACAGTTTGTAACCGTTGAGAGTGCAGTTGTAATGCCCTATTGAATCCGGTAGCCCCATCATTCCGTCGACATACCCCAGTATTGTCCCATTATGAGGGAACTCCACCGGATTCCACCATCGCGAGTAACCGTCCGCGTTCAACAGCCGCGTGTCCCCTTCGCGCGCCATGTTGATGAACGGCTCGTGGTAACCTGTCCCGGTTCCGCTTCCGATCATGATCCCGCACACATCGAAACCCGTGTACTGGCTCATTCCGGTAAACGGATGGACGAGCGTGATATCCACATCGCACACCATGCCGTCGAAAACAATATTGCTGATGCTCAGCTTCACTCCGGGAGGAGGTTCCAGGAACGGAACCACGTTGGCGTGCAGCGCCCCCGTACGCAGCGGAACGAACTCAAGCGTGCCCGCCTCCGGATCGGCTGTGAACTCCCACAAGCCCCAGTTGAAATGAGGTGAATCCTGCGACTTAACCGCTTGAGGAGTCGCCGGCGTAATGGACGGCTGCGTGGGCACGCCCCCGGAGCAGCCAAGAGCGAAAGCAAGCATTGCTGTCAGGACAATTACACTATGGCGCATGTCAGAAACCTCCAGGCAGGGTTTCCTGCCCATGCAAGGGCGATCATCTATATATTATAGCATTTCATCCCTCGATTGGGAAAACGTGGGCATAGTCCGGAATGGTAATCCTCGCGCCGGGACGCGACTTCGCCGTTCCGAGTCGCGTTGCGGTATAATGACGCCATGCCTGCCGAACCGGGCACTTCGGAAACCGCACCTGGTAGAAGGGACTCCGGCTGGATTCCCTGGGTACTTGTTCCCTTGGTGTTCATTCTCTACGCCCTGCATCCAACCCGATGGCTCTGGTTCGATGGCGTGGTCTTCGCCGCGCATATTGAGCACGGAAACTACCAGGAGCTCTTTAACCCTCACCACCTCCTCTACACCTGGCTTTTCTACCTCATCCACAACACGATCGAATCGACGCTGAACCGACCCATCCAAGCCCTTTTCCTCATGCAGTGGGCTAACATCGTTCTGGGAGCAATCGGGGTGGGTCTCATGTGGACGCTGTTGTCGAGACTGATCGAAGACCGCGTCCTTGCGCTGCTTGTTACACTCCTTGCCTGTTTCAGTTTCTCCTGGTGGCACTACTCGACCGACGCCGATGCTTACATCCTCTCAACCTGCCTTCTGTTGCTCGCGGCCATTAAGCTCGAAGGGATCGTACACCGGCGCACGCCCCGCAATTCAGACTTCATACAAATCGGTCTCCTGCACGCCTCCTGCATACTTTTCCACCAATTGGGCGTTCTTTTCATTGGATGTGTAGCGGGATGCCTTTTCTTCAGCCTGGTTCCAGGATCACGAAGTGAGCGGATCAGATGGTGGTGGATCTACTTCGCAAGTATGGTCGTTCCGCTCGTGATTGTGTACATCGGCATCGGCATCCTCGTGCTGGGCCAGACAACGCCCGGCGCCTTTCTCTTCTGGATCACCGAGTACGGTCGCGATAAACACTACTGGATAAAAAGCTTCAGCAACTTGGTGCAAGAGAACCTCAACGGCTATCTCAAAATCTTCCTGCATCGTGACTATATCGGCCCTGAGGTCCTCAACTACGATCTCAAACTTGCATGGGAGGAGGGTCGCTTCTGGAAAGGCATCCTGAAGGTGGTCTTCGGGCATATCTCGCTCGGGTTCCTGTTCTTCTGCGTCCTTACCGCAATCTACAACCTGAAAAAATACGCTCTCCAGTTCCCCGGGAGGGCTCTATTCGTGTTTAGCTGGTTTGCTCTCTATGTGCCGTTCCAGCTTTTTTACTATCCCGGTGGTTATAACCACAAAATCTTCATCCTTGTCCCGATTCTCGCGCTCTTTGCATGGATTGGCAAGACCGACACCTCTCGCGAGACCCGTTGGCTCAAGTACACACTGTTCGGAATCGTCGTGATCTTCACCCTCCTTGACGAACCGACGCTGGGAATATCCCTGGCGCTCATCATGATTGCCTTTGAAGTTTTCCGGGCGCACAAACTTCTGCTCTTCAAATGGGGACTACTCATCCTGGTTGTTTTTGTCGGCGTGTACAACTACATCGAGGCTATCGCACCGGAATCAACACTCGAACGGAACCCCGAGGTCGCGCAGGCGCTCGCCCTGGTTGACAATTTCCAGGAAGGCGACATCCTCATCTTCGAAGGCGGGGATGATTATCCTGATGGCTGGATCATCACCGCGCTGACGCCGGCGCGAGCTCTCACCTTGGAAGCGTTGCATAAGATGTCCTCAGGGCAGCGGGAAGCGGCGCTTTCGGAGGCTTTCGACTCCGGCGGGAGAGTGTACGTGCATCCGAACATAACAGAGGGTAGCGATGCCCTCACCCGCACTGCAGTTGAAGTCGGGGTAACCACGGAGGAATTGCTCGACATGCTCGACGCCTATGAGTGGCGGGATAGTTTCGTCGAGGGTGGAAGGAAATACATCGAATTAGTGCCGGATGTGGCTCGGTAGAGAGGGCGGAGCAAGTGCTGCTCCTATCTGGATCTGACTGCAAATGACGGGTTTCACCATTTCAATGTCAATATCAGGTCCGCGACAAACATGAACACCATACTAATCACCACCGCCCGTGTGACTGTTACCCCCACTCCTCTTGCCCCGCCGCGGGTGGCAAATCCCTCATGGCAAGCCACAAGGGCAATGATGATGCCGAAATAGAGGCTCTTCCTCAGGCACGTCCACAGAAGCTTCTCGCTGAAAATGTTGAAGACGCTGTCGAAGTAGATTCGCTGACTGAGGTGCGCTGCCGGCTCAAAATAATACACCGGGAACCATCCCGCCCAGACCCCGACAGACCCCGCGATGAACGAAACCACCGGCACCATCAAGGCGCATGCAATCAGTCTCGGAACCACAAGATGCCTTACCGGTGGGACAGCGAGAGCTCTGAGCGCGTCTATCTGCTCGGTCACCTTCATCGTGCCTATCTCGCTTGCTATCCCGGCCCCGACCCGTCCCGCCATCACCAGACCGCCGAGTACAGGGACCAGGTCGTTGGCCATGGCATAGACCACACCCCCGCCGACGTACTGCGTGCCGAAACCCAGCTCGAGCGCTTGTTGAGCGAGAATCGTCGCCAGAATCATTCCGGTGAAACCCAGGCAGAGCGTGACGATGAAAATGCTGTCGGAGCCGAGGTGCGCCATCTGCTGTATGGTCAGGGCAACCGGGATTCTCAGCGTGACGATGTACCACAGCGCCTGCGCGGTCATTACGAGTATTCGACCGAGGTAATCGAAAGAGTTCAGGATGGGCTGTAATATCGCGGTGGTGATCCACCCCGCCACGGCGAATGGCAGGAGCAGTATGCCGGTAGGTCCCGATGGAGATCGGGACTCCGAAGTTGTCTTGTCGGGTTCGGTCACGGTTCCCCAGCTCAAGAAAACGCTGATCCGATTATACAGCACCGGAATCGGAAAGGCATAATCCACTGTGCAAGCCTGTAACATATCGTGTTGGAATTTCGCTGAAAAAGAGAGACGGTCTCGGTAGGTCGGTCTCGGTACCCGCCTTTTCAAGATGGGTCAGTTTGTGGCTATGCGGATATTGCAGATTTTTGTTTTTTTTTGGATTACCCTCTTGCCGAAGTCCCTAATAGGGTCTATATTTCTAATGCGAGGTGCGGGAACAGGATTTTTAGCCTGTGTAGGGCTCCCTCGCGAGGAGGATAACACAATGAAGTACATTCTGGTGCTCGTTGCTC
>CBDUXL010000238.1:0-5576 GCA_965371155.1 uncultured bacterium
TTCAGCTTGCTGGAGCCGAATAGATGATCGAATCACGGGCAGGATGCCCGTGCCACGTTGAATCATGGGCAGGATGCCCATGTCACGGGCAGGATGCCCATGTCACGGGCTGGATGCCCATGTCACGGGCAGGATGCCCGGGCCACGTTGAAGCCGGTTGCATGGTAATCCTGCCATCGATCCGGGTACCCTTCCACCATCTCCGGCATGAATCCCTCGACCCACGCGGAATCGCTTCGCCATGGACCGATCTTATAGCTCCATCCGTGCGTCCGGTGCCCATCAAGTGAACCCCATCGCCACGACATCCACGATCCGAATTTGATCTCGCATCCCCAGTAGATTCGGGTGAGTTTGCTCACATCCCGGGATGGGAATTCCTTGCGTGAGATTCTCTCGACATCGCGGGCGATTGTCAGCCAACCGGTCGGGCGTATGCACCATCCCGAGCGATTTGAATTCGTCCTTTCGCCGGTGATCTCGCCTCGGAACGGGAGGTAGTCGTAGTCCATCTGCTCGTAGATATACCCGTACTGCAAACCGGGGATGATTGTCTGCTGAATGCCCCCAGAATAGCCCTCGCCCGTGCGACGCCATGTCACGCCATCCGGAATATCGTCGCCTGCCGTGAATAGATACTCGTTCGCGCGATGCGTGAAACCGAAATAGATACCCGGCCAAAGGTGGAAACCGGCGCCTTCAGAGCGGTCGCCGGGTCCCATTCCGAAATAACGCTCCTCGGGAATCGATTCATCGTTTCTGACCAGGTATCCATACCCAAGTTCGCCCTGGAGGATCCAACCCAATCCTGCCGAGCCGATCGGATACCCCATTAATGCGCCTGAAAGCGGGATTATGAAGCTGGTGGGGTCGCAATCGAGCTGGTCGAGGTTTTCGATTTCGCCGGGGAAGTGGTTCCTTGAGTGCGCATGGGAAATTGTGAGGGTTCTGATCCGGCCAAGTCCGGCGGGATTGTGGAAGATCGCCGAGCCGTCGTCGATCCAGGCCACTGTCGCGTTGCCCATGCCGAGTGCGCGGGATGTCAGGCGCGGGTACTGGGGATGATCGGGGTTGTAGTCGCCTCGGACCGATCCGGCGCAGCACAGGAACGCAAGGCACATCGCGATCAGAAGAAGCAATGTATGTTTCACAGCGGAGCGGAACATAGTGTCAGGCGGGTTTCTCGGGTTCCTCGTATGGAACCACCAATGCCGCGATTATGTAGAAAATAACAAGCGCAAGCCCGGATGCGAGCGTGAAGAAGCCGAGGACAAAGGCAAGTCGGATGATAATGGGATCGATTCGGAAGTGCTTCCCAAGTCCGGCGCAGAGGCCAAGGAACACTTTCCCCTTTCTTGCCCGTGTAAGACGTCTGAATTCGGTCATTGACAACCTCCGGCAGACGGATTCTGATAAGGATGATACCAGAAAGTTGAGCAGGAAGTTGGCAACAGCCTGTAGCCTTCGGTAAGTTCCAAGTCCTTACTTGGAGAGGTTCAGTGCTGAGATGGAACTTAGCTTTCCAGGCATTGAAGAGCCCTCACGAGGTCAGATTCTCCCATTCAAGGCATGACGCAACATTCGTTTAGCGGAATTTCTGCTATGTCAAGCAAACTTGAGTATGGACAAATCTCCGATTCCATAGTAAAGTAAAAGCGGCGTTGGCTTTACTATAGAATGAGAAAAGCGCCCTTATGAAAGTTCACTTGAACATAGGGCAGACTGAAGAGAGCAATGACCCAAGAATACCAGTCGCGAGCAGGAGTCTATATTAGACAGGCCTCACACTACGAGGCATTCATACCTGCGCACCTACCGCCAGTCCCACCGGTGGACATGAGTCCAGAGCTTCAGGTCAAGCTCTCGCTCGCAGACCGGGCTATCGGTCGCCTCGATTCAATTACCGACATCCTGCCCAACCCGGATCTATTCGTCAGCATGTATGTGAGAAGAGAGGCAGTGTACTCGTCACAGATTGAGGGTACACAGGCCTCCTTGGTGGACCTGCTGAAATACGAGGCGGATGCAGCCCGAAACGGAAGAGAAGTGGATCTCCAGGAGATCGTCAACTACGTCAAAGCAATGAACTACGGGTTTGCCCGTCTGAAGGAAATCCCTATCTCCCTCCGGCTCATAAGGGAGATTCACGCAAAACTGCTGGAAGGGGTTCGAGGCTCAGAGCGCGAGCCAGGCGAATTCCGCCGATCTCAGAACTGGATTGGACCACCTGGTTCAAGTCCTTCGGATGCAATCTTCGTTCCTCCTCCTCCCAATGAAGTACTTATTGCAATGGGAAATCTTGAGTCATTCCTGCATGATGCGACACCAATGCCGATTCTCATCAAGTGCGGGCTTGCTCACGCACAGTTCGAGACAATCCACCCGTTTCTGGACGGCAATGGCAGGATGGGTCGTCTCCTGATAACATTTCTGCTTTGCTGGAAGCGTGTTCTCAAGCGTCCTCTCCTCTACATCTCAGGGCATTTCAAGATGCACAGAGAGGAGTACTACGATCGCTTGCAGGCTGTTCGGGATCGCGGAGATTGGGAAGGATGGATGGATTTCTTTCTGAGTGGTATTGACACTGTTGCGCAAGAGGCAACCCAAACGGCTCACCGTATCCTTACGCTGAGGGAAGAACATCGCACACTTGTCGGCCATGAAGTCCCAAGAACGCCGACCGCCCAACTGCTCCTGGATTCCCTTATCGAAAGACCTTTCCTCAAGGTGAAGCAGGTTGCAGATGTCATCGGGCGGTCAAAGATGGCGGCTGGCGCGCTTGTCGCGAAGTTCGAGAAACTTGGCCTCTTGGAGGAGGTTACAGGAAAACGTCGCAACCGTGTTTACGCCTACCAACCCTACCTGAAACTCCTCGAGTAAGCTGAAATCGAGGGAGGGCGAAGCTTCCGCCGAGCTGTTTCCCCAATTGCGCGTCGGCTCGACAGAAGTCTCACCCTCACATATCAAAAAGAAATAAGCAGGTCCGTGACCTGCCCCTGGAGTTCTGTCTTTTCTTCAGTCTCTACGGATAATCCCTGAACACACTCACATAAACCAGTCCGCCGTTCTTGTGGAGAACGTGCACCTCGATTTGGCCGTCCGCCGCGTCCAGCGAGCATGGCTCCCCTTCGTATTCATCCGATAGCCACTGCGTGACAGCCTGGCTGTCGAGCGGCTGGCTTGGATCATAGTCAAATACCCAAACCCGCCAATGATTGTCGGTTGTGCGGCACAATGCAGCGACATAGTTACGCGGTTCGCCAAGTTGCTTGGTCTGGACAACCTCCAGGTCGACGATTCCGGTAACCTCAGCAGGATGGTTCGGAATGGTGACCGTCCCCACAGGATATGATCCCGAGTATTCATCAGTGGTGAAATCGCAGTCCACGACCTCCACTTCGCCATAGGAATCGAGAATGTAACACCTGGTAAGGATCGTGGAATCATCGACCGCCAGACGATGATTGTAAGGCCAGCTTCGGTCAACGAAACCAGTGCCATCGCCGTTTGGAGGCACATTAAGCGGGCGTTGCCAATCGGCTGAATCAGTGGTTGCCTCGTAAGGTGGTTCCCATCGGAAGATGACATACCTCTGCGGATCGACACCCGGATCGCCGCCCGCCAGATCTGTTACATCGTATAGGAAGACCGAGTAGATGTAGTCGTTCCCTATGGTTACACCGTTTGATGGGTCGGTGCACCATAATCGCGGATAGTCACCATCGGAGAAGAACACGCTGTTGATGGCTGCGGCCTCCTGGTTGCCGAGGTACGTATGAGATGACCAGGTCAGGAAGCAAAACAGTGGGTCGAATCCCGGACTGGCGAACTCATCGAATATGTTCGTGGTGCAGAAGAAAAAGCGAGTACTCGAATCGGATACACAGATACCATCGATATCATCCCAACGTCCGGTGAACGAGAGGCCCCCAAGCGGTAGATGGTAGTGCTCCGGCAGGGAGTAGGACAAATAGTCATCGGTCCATTCATTGATACTGTCCGGACGGTGCACTCCATCGTGGTTGGGGTCTTCATTGACCTGATCGACCATCGCGGCACGGATGATGCTGTTTTTCTTGTAGACGGCAATGTCGGGCGGATTATCGCCCTGGTTGGGATACTCGGGATACAGGAGACGTGTGTAGCGATAAGTCCAGCCGGCGTAAACATCTGCATCGAGCACTCTCGCGCTGTACAGGAAATAAGCCTGCAACGGATCAGCACCCTGGTAATTTGTCAAGTCATTCTGGTAGTCCATGCCGGACATCGTTGCCACGACGAAGAAATCAACAGTATCAAGCTTATAAAGAGAGCTTCCTGTCAAGGTTGCAGTGTAGGTCGACATATGCCCACCCAGATCGCTCCCGGGAACAACCGCTGCGTTGATGGGTCCAAGGCCGAAAGCCGGGCAATCCACCTGGACAGTGCTGACCTCGACAGGCACCGTCGAGAGCGGATCCAACGCCTGCCAGTCGAAGACATCGATGTTCAGCATGAGCGTGCCGCCGGTTCCACCGGCTGAGGTAGCCGAGAGTGTGTTCATGGTCTCGGTTACCCTTATCCCGTACGGTTCCGGGCAATTCGCGGTGAGCGGGAAATCATCCGGCACAATCGGCCCAGGATCTCCGGGTTTGAATCCGGTGGCCTTGGCCCAGTTGGCATCCACTGCGTAATTGAATTTCAGGTAGTTAGCCGGGTCATCACCGAAATCAATCAGATACCGCCTTCTGTTCGTGCTACCTGCAAGGAAAGTGCCTCGTTTGCTTACATCCAACTCGGTAAGGGACTCTGTCGCGCCCAGACCGTTGGCGAAATACTTGTATCCTGCGAGATTGATCTCGTAGTTAGCGCCAAGGTGAGGCGATCCGTAGGCTCCGTCAATGTATCCAAACATGCCGGGAACCACGAACTCGGTCGGATTCCACCAGCGCGTGTACCCGTCGGCATTGATCAGCCGGGGCTCGTTGGGTCCGGCCACAACCGCATTGGCTGAATAGAGCGTAATTGCGTTGCCCTTGGTGAAGAGTATCCCGTGCACATCGAAACCCGGAACCTGAGGAAGGTCCGGGAAAGGATGTGTGAGCGAGATATCGACCTGGAGCGTGTGGTTGGTGCCGTCCACCAGCAGGTTTGAAAAGCCGAGCAGGCTGTCGGGAGTTCCGTCGTTGAGGAGCGGGACCACATTGAAATGCATTTCGGCCGACCGCAGCGGTTCGGCGAAAACGGTGCCGCTTTCAAGGTCGAACGTAAGTTCCCAGTGACCCCAGTTCCAGCGACCATGGTCGCCTGCGATTGCAGGTCTGTCCGCCTGCAACCGTCCGGACTCCAGATTTGAAGGAGCCGTCGGCGAGCCCGTGGAGCAGCCAAGGGTTATCAGACTGATGGATACGAGCACCAGGAAGGAGAGAATCCGGTGCCGGGACATATGAGCCTCCTATACCATGCCATAGAATGGTATACATACAGTATACGCCACGGGCGCGAAGGGGTCAATGGCACGGTCAAACTAAAGAAGCGCAATCCGGTTCCGCCTTCGTATGCGTATCCGGAACTCCACGTTTTTTCTGCCCGTGTGC
>CBDUXL010000239.1:0-5569 GCA_965371155.1 uncultured bacterium
CAACTTCTCATTCTCATCCGCAAATGTCCTCTATATCTTCAGGATTCTTCGGGCACATTTCTGTCAGATTGTCCGGACCTCCAGACCTAATAAGCACATTGTCCTCAATCCGAATTCCGATCCCCCTGAAATCCTCCGGAAGGCTCTCGTCGTCCTCCGGGAGGTAAAGCCCCGGCTCGACAGTCGTAATCATTCCCGGCTCGAATTTCCGCCATTCCTTGTTTTTCCGGAAGCTGCCGACATCGTGCACATCAACCCCGAGCCAGTGCCCGGTCTTGTGCATGTAGTATTTCTTGTACGTTTCATCTTCAATGGCTTTGTCAACAGGGCCCTCGAGCAGTTTCAGACCGACAAGTCCTTCGGTAAGCACCTTTACCGCCCCGTCGTGCATGTCTCCAGGGGTGTGGTCGGTCGTGCAAAGCTCCAGGGCGA
This sequence comes from uncultured bacterium, assembly GCA_965371155.1. Taxonomy (GTDB): domain Bacteria; phylum JAJVIF01; class JAJVIF01; order JAPKYR01; family JAPKYR01; genus CBDUXL01. The sequence goes on from CBDUXL010000239.1 coordinate 433, forward strand.
CGAGTTGCGCCGCAAGGACAAGATCGTAAAGGGTGCGTTGCTCGACAGTGAATTTCCCGCTTGCCGGGAGTGTGCGACTGATATCCGAGTTGAACATCTCCAGCTCGCATCCTGCATCGATCAGCACAAGCTCACCCGGCTGGATGTCGCGCTCGTTCTCGATGTGGTGCAGGATACACGCGTTCGGGCCTGAAGCGACGATCGTCGGAAATGCCGGCCCGAAAGCACCGTTTGCGCGGAAGTAATGATCAATTAGTGCCTCGATGTCCCTCTCATTGAGGCCCGGATTGATTGTCCGCATGGCCAGTTCGTGCGCTTCAGCGCTTATCCGGCATGCTCTGCGGATAATCTCCAGGTCGGCTTCGGTCTTGATAAGCCGCATTTCGTGCATCAGGTGTCCAAGGTCGATAAGCTCCACCGGGACATCGATTCCCTCGCGCCACTTCATACGAACCTTCTGCCATGCCGAAAGGACTTTTCTGTCCCACTTCGGGCGCTTGCCTGGGAAATGGTATACCGCATCCAGGTTCTGCAGGTACTCGGGCAGTTTCTCCTCGAGCTCCGCTATTTCAAAGACCTCGTCTGCGCCGTAGATTTCCTTTGCGCCTTCCAGTCCTGCGCGTTTGCCGTACCAGGTCTCCTTGGCCGGATCTCGCGGACGCACAAAAAGTGTGTACGGCTTATCCGGATCGGCGGTGGAAAGGAGGGCGCAGGATCCAGGCTCGCGAAAGCCCGTAAGGTAATAAAAATCACTGTCAGGCCGATATCGGTAATCGGTGTCGTGCGAGTAAACCGCCGGAGGTGCAGTGGGGATGATCGCCAGTGAGTTCGGACGCATCAATTGCAGAAGCCGGCGACGGCGCTCGGCAAAAAGTTCGGACTTGAACATTTGGAGCTCCTTTTGCAGGGGCAATATAGGCCGCTATTCTACTCTGCATGAAAACACGCGGCAAGCGGACAGTCCGTAGCCTGCTTGGCGGGGACACCTGCTTTTCGAGGACGAAAAGAGGTGTCCCCTAGTTTTGGTCCCCTGGTATTGCTGGTTATGTCTTGTTCTGTAGCCTGGGAATGCATTTCCCAGGAATTAATAAACAAATACATCATTTCCCGGGAAATGCACTTCCGGGCTACGACCTCTCTATGAAAAGATGCGGCAAGGGGCAAGTTGTTTAACCTCACTATATAGTATATACTCAGAGTATCTCGAAATCGGAGGACGTACACTATGGGTTCTGAGTGCTGCGGATGCGGTCCTGATGAGAGCTGTCAGGAAACGAAGAAGATAGACGACATGGAAGATTTCCGCTCTCGCGTTCTGGGCGCTGTTGAGAAGATTCGTCCCGCGCTGCAAATGGATGGTGGAGATATTTCGCTTGTCGATGTCACCGACACCGGCGAGGTTCATGTCACTTTGACCGGCGCCTGTGCGGGTTGTCCTCACGCGGCAATGACCCTCAAGATGGGAATCGAACGCGTGCTCAAGGAGGAGATTCCCGAGGTGAAAGAGGTCGTTGAGGTCTAATCGGGCGCCCAACTATTCCCGCTAAGATTGCCGGGAAATGCGTTCCCGGGCTACGACTTACGGGACTGCCTGGACAGGAGAATATCCAGCACCGCTATGTCACTCGGCTTTACACCCGATATCCGCGCCGCCTGACCGAGTGTCCGGGGACGGACCCGGGCGAGCTTCTCTCTCGACTCCCTGCTCATCGGCGTGATTTCTTCGTACTGAAAATCATCCGGTATGCGCACCTTCTCGGCCCGCGCGAGACGCTTCACCTCCCTTTCCTGCCTGCTCAGATATCCCTTGTACTTTATTTCCGATTCAACAGTCGCTAGTGTATCCGGTCGGTATTTCTCCCGGATCAACCCATTCTCCTGAAGATCTGCGATCCGTACACCGGGCACACGAATCCATTCGGTCAGTGTCCTTATTGCCCGTCCCTCGGCATCGCTTCCAATAACTTCCTCCGCCCGAGCCTGCTTCTCGTTGAGGTATTCCAGCAATTCCTTGATTTCTCTTTCTCGTTCGACATATTGGGACCATCTCTCATTGTCCACAAGCCCCACTTCGCGACCGATCGGGGTCAGCCTTCTGTCCGCGTTGTCGAATCTCAGCAAGAGACGCCATTCGGCTCGACCGGTCAACATTCGGTATGGGTCAATGACACCTCGCGTGGCTAGATCATCTGTCATAACGCCCAGGTACGCCTGATCCCGACCCAGCGTAATCGGCTCCGCGCTTCCAAGGAGCCTGACAGCGTTGATCCCGCACAGCAGCCCGAGCCCTGCCGCTTCCTCGTAGCCGGTCGTCCCGAGCATGTTGCCTGCAAAGAAAAGGTTCGGGTATTTCTTGGAAGCGCCCCAGACAGTGACGTCGAGCGGATCGACGAAGTCGTACTCGATCGCGTACCCATAGCGGACGATCTTCGCATTCTCCAGACCCGGGACCGACCGCACATATGTGTCCTGCACATCCGCGGGTAGGCTCGTCGATAGCCCCTGCAAGTAGACCTCCTCGGCAAGGGGGCCCGATGCCGCTTCCGGCTCGAGAAAAACCGGATGCTGAACTTTGTCCGGGAACTTCCGGTACTTGTCCTCTATGCTTGGGCAATATCTTGGACCCTCGCCCGTGATATCCCCCGCGAAAAGCGCAGCACGATGGAGGTTCGATTGGATAATCTCGCGCGTTTTCAAGGTGGTGTGCGTGATATAGCAGGGCAGGAGGGGAAGGTCGTTTGGCGGCTTGTCGAGAAAGCTGAACTGCGGATGCGAGGGATCAGGTTCCTGCCTTTCGAGACTCGAATAGTCGATACTGTCTCGCGCTATTCTCGGCACTGTGCCGGTTTTCAGCCTGGCAAGGGAAATCCCGGCGCGTCTTAGTGATTCGGAGAGCCGGTTCGCCGGCGCTTCTCCTTCACGTCCGGCCTCGATGCGTTCCTCACCGCGAAAAATGACACCGCCAAGGAACGTGCCGGTCGCCAGTATCACAGCGCGAGCTTTGAATCCGGCGCCATCCTTGAAACCAACACCGGTGACTCGATCATCCTCAATGAGTACGTCGGTAACAATGCCCTCCCGGACGGTGACATTCGGCTCAGACTCCAACATCCGCCTGCAGGTGGATGCATACAGGGACTTGTCGCATTGCGCTCTAAGCGCCCGAACAGCAGGACCTTTCTTGGTATTGAGCCACCTGACATGCAGGCTTGTTGCATCGGTCACCAAGGCCTGCATTCCGCCCAAAGCGTCGATTTCCCTTGTCAGATGCCCTTTCGCGGGGCCCCCTATCGACGGATTGCACGGCATCCAACCGATACGGTCGGCTCTCACGCACGCCACCAATACACGGGCGCCCAACCTGGCCGAGGCGCGTGCGGCTTCGCATCCGGCGTGCCCTCCGCCGACCACGATAATGTCGAATTCATCCGGCATGGGAGATTTTTTGTGTTACCGCGATCGGTGGGTCGTGTCGATATGAATCCCGAATCCTGCCCTGTTATTTCTCGACCACGGTGATCTGATCCAGCCAACCTAACGTCATCTTCTTGACATCTTCCGAGGGTGCCCATCGCTTGACCAGCTCGTAGTATCGATCGCGGTATTTCGGCCTTAGATCTTCTCGAAGCACGGCGAGGAACCAGGAGATGCCGTGCTCGATGATGCCGAGAACCTCGGGCAGATCATCATCTCGCTGGTAGTGATCCGTCATGAACTTGTAGTAAGCCTTGAACTCCTCAGTGAACCCCCCGGCATCGAACTGGGCCTCGGTTCCGATCCATGATTCGAGAGAAGGGGCCTGTGCCTCCAGCTTCTCGGCTTCCTTTTTCGTCAGGTTCTGTACTCTGAACAAGCTTGGAAAACCGTAGACCTGCTCATCTGCGCGAATCACAAACCGGCTTTCGGGGTCGCTGGCTGCCATGGACTCCAGAAACTCATCATCGATCTGGTAGAAATCGGCCTCACCGAGAATCTCGCTCAGAACGACGTAGAAAAGCTTCCAGTTCCGAAGGTGTGCGCCGCCGCCGGGATCGCGGTACACGAGGTAGCCCTCTTTGGCAGCCGGGACCTTCACGCCCTCGACATCGGTCATTTCAATTGTGCCCGGGATCTCCTCGAGTGTCTTTCGGAGGATCATCGCCGGCCCATGACCCGTGAGGTAGAAACTCCCCATGCCCATCAGGCGGCTCAGCCCCACTCCCGCCCAGAGTCTCGCGTAGTAGTCCGTCCACTCGGCCCAGATGTCGAAACCTCCCACTCGGAGGTACTGGCTGGCGAGGAACTCCTTGACGGCCTTGAGGAGGTAACTGTCGGCCTCGAAAAGAAACGCACCGTCGATCCAGGGCGACCGATAGAACCCCACACCGATCTTGAGCTGGTCGCGTGAGACCTTGTTGAGGTTGTCCTCGAGGAAGTAGTAAATGTAGCCGATCCGAGGCTGGATGTCCTTGTAATAATCCAGAAGTGCTGGTTGTACCGGAAGCATATGAATCCTCGCGCCGCCCTGCATCCTGTCGAACGAGTTATCCTACCAGAGGCGCGCACGGTGGGCAAGCTGGATTTATTCCGTGTAGCAGCAATGTGAGAATGTCCGCCTTGTGCAAAGTAGAAATGTCCGCCTGAATAGGTGGATGGAAGAGGGCAGGTTAATTTTGAGTAGAAAAGAAAGGGATCGTCTGAGGGTGATTTACGAGAGCAAAGCAGCCCTACCAGCACGCGTCCGGCAGGTGCTTGGTCAGGAATACGTCCCAGTCTCCGTTCGAAGTATGCTCATCTGGATCATCGTTGCAGGGCGGGTCAGTTGGAGCGAAATCGACTGTGTTAGAGAACTGGCCTGTAACGTAGACATTCCCGGAGCCGTCAGCGGCAACTCCATTGCCGACATCCCCTCCTGATCCCCCCCAAGTCCGTGCCCACTCGATGTCACCCGATGAATCGAACTTACTCAGGAAGATATCCAATGCACCGTTCGAGGTGTGCGGATCGCCACCACCGGGGTCGAAATCGACTGTGCCCACGAACCAACCCGTAACGTAGATATTCCCAGAACCGTCAGCGGCAACTCCAAGGCCCTCATCCAAATCTGATCCACCCCAGGTCCGCGCCCACTCGAAGTTGCCCGATGAATCGAACTTGC
>CBDUXL010000240.1:0-5542 GCA_965371155.1 uncultured bacterium
AAACTAAAAATCAGACAACACCGTCCCTCAGACCACACCACAAGTGGTGTGGATACCGACGGGCTCCAGTCCTGGACAACGGTAACCCCACCACTTGTGGTGGGGCGCTCATACCGACGGGCACCAGTCCTGGACAACGGTAACCCCACCACTTGTGGTGGGGCGCTCATGCCGACGGGCTCCAGTCCTGGACAACGGTAACCCCACCACTTGTGGTGGGGTACTCTCCCTGTGGCCAAATCACCCCTCCCCACCCCCGAACCATGCCGCAACGCATCGTGTCTAAAATGATAATGGTATAATTGTCGCATCATTGCTTGTATCGCAGATGAGGAGATTCATTTATGCCTTTCGAACCCGTTGATCGAATCCGCGGAAGCGAAGCTGCTTTAGTCTACAAGGGAAAAGATCCCAAGGATGCACGGGAAGCGTGCGTGAAAATCTTCAAGGAGCCGTACGGTATCCATGAGGGATTCATGAACGAGTGCGAGAATGTCGCGAATCGCATGCGCACGATCAAACACCCGAACCTGATCGCGGTATGGGAAGTCGGTCGGCACTCGGAGCGAATGAAAGTCGTCACCGAGCTCATGCCGATGAGCTTGAAGGAATACCTGGTCGAGAACGAGACTGTCGATCTCACCGGCGCGCTATCAGTTACGCTGAAAATCATCGAGGCTCTGGAAGCCGGATACAACGAGGAACTGGGGCCTCATCTCGCGATAAAGCCGACCAACATCCTAATCAATGAAGAGCTGACCGAAGTGAAGCTCGCGGACTGGTACGTCGGCAACGCAATGGAGATCGTTGAAGCTTCGGAGCGCAGGAACTGGGAGGACCCGCGTTACCTCTCCCCTGAGCAGATTCACCGTATTGGAGAACTCACACCGGCTGCGGACATCTACTCCCTTGGTATGGTGCTCTATCATATGCTGAGTGGATTCCCGGTTTTTCATGACGCCGACGAAGATAAGGTCCGATACCAGCAGGTCTATATCGACACCGCGCCGCACATCGAATACTACAAGCAAATACCCTCGGCAGTTAAGGAGATTCTTGTCACAGCGCTTCAGAAGGACCCGGGCAAACGCTATAGCTCGCTTACGGAATTCAAGGAAGCAGTCGCCTACGCTCTTGCGGCGGTGAGTTTCCAGCGGGCACGTCCCGAGGGCAGCCTGGCGGGTGAGGAAGTGGATGGCCGCTATGAGGTGCTCGAAGAACTGGGCAGCGGGCAGTTCACTTCGGTCTACAAGGCACTCGAGAAAGGGCGAGACAAGTTTGTGACGATCAAGTTTTTTGATGAGAAGCTGTCGCACGAAGATGGATTTGTGCGGGCGATAAACCAGGATTTGTACCATCGCGCGCAGCTCAAGCATCCTCATGTAGTAGACCTGATCGGCCAGGGATGGCACGGCGAACGCTATTACATCGTGGAAAGCTACGTGCCATCCTCTCTCTCCGCGGTCCTGGTTGAACGTCCCAAGCTCGCACCCGAACAGGCGCTGAAGGTAATTCGGAAAATCGTAGCCATTCTCGATTTCCTGCAAACGAAGGGAGTCCTGAAGTGCCACGGCGAAATATGCCCGGATCACGTGTTGATCAATCCACAGAGTGAGGACGTCTTTCTCAAGGACTTCCGCCTGGCCGACACTTCCCGGTTCATCCGGAATACTTTCGGTGTCCCACCATCGGCGTACCCGTACATGGCTCCGGAGGTCCTCCTCGATGAATCCGACAGGCCATGCGATCAACGGTCGGATATCTACTCCCTGGGATGCCTGCTTTATCGGCTGGTGACCGGAGACGATCTGTTCGAGGGTCTTCCCGAGGAAGTGATCGACGCGCACTTGGACGTGGATGCGCTTCCAAAGATTCAGGAGAGATTCGAGATACCGCTCGTATTCCATGACATCATGATCAAGATGCTGGAGCGGGAACCCGAGAAGCGCTATCAGACTTACGAGGAACTCTCGGATGACATCGACAACCTGATAGGCGGAACCGATAGCGGGATCAACATCCAGCTTATCGACCAGGGAACCACTATCAAGGGAAAATATCGCCTGGAGGAGCGCATTCTCAAGATCGGAGGAGCCTATGGGCCGTCGCCGGAGGAGGACCTGGTGCTGTACTCCGGCACCCACCTCACCACCGATACGCCGGTGATGCTTTGGTTCTACCGGATCCCGAAATCACCCCAGATCGACAGTGCATGGAATGAGAGAATGAAGCAAGCGGCGGAGTACGAACATCAGGCGTTGATACGGGTGCTGGATCACGGTCGCGACAAAGGCGCGTATTTCTTTGTCAGCGAATTGCGAAGCCATACTGTGGCGGACTACATCGACGAGCACGGCCCGTTCTCCGAGATGGAAGCAGTCGAGGTGGCCGGTCAAATTGGCGAGGGAATCCGGTACTTGCAGAAGAAAGGTTTTGATGTGTTCGGACGGCTATCGCCCGAGAGTGTCTTTCTTGTTTCAAAGCCACAGTTGAAAGCAAAGCTGTCGGGATTTGAGCGGGACATTTTCTACGACACGCCAAATAAGCTGAATCGATCCGAGTACCTTAGCCCCGAGCAGATTACCGGGCTTGGAGAACTCACCGGCGCTGTTGACATATACAGTTGGGGTCTTCTGTTCTACTACATGGTCACCGGTAAAGACCTGTTTCACGGCGAACCGCATGAAATCGCGGGAATGCACGTGTACCAGGATCCACATGAACTCCTTGAAGCGTCGCAGATCACTCCCGACTTGAGAGGAATACTCGAGCGCGCTCTAAAGAAAGACTTCACATCACGCTATACAAGCTGGGAGGAGGTCTTGGAGGATCTCGACGACTACCGGACCAATGTCGTCGCCCGCGAGACCGAAGAGGCGAACCTTTCATTCATCCCGGGTCTGGCAAGTCATCAAACCGTAGTGGGCCTTCAGGAGGGCCGGATTTCGGAGGATGGGATCCATGCGACATTTGCGATGCGTTACCCCCCGTCAAATATAGGGATTCGAGGCTCGTTCGGTGTGGCCTCAGGTATCGGAAACCTTGAGGAATCCATCAAGTGCGCAGACATGGCGATAAGAGAAGCGGAGAAGGTTTACACTTACTCATCGTTAAGTCGGCTGGACATTCTCGACGACATCAGCCAACTCGCTGTCAGCGCAATGCAGCGGGCGAACGGAGTGGTCAACCAGGAGGCGTTCCGAGTAAACAAGATCGGCTCGATCGGTGCGGAGATGTTGATAGCCACGATCACCCGAAATCGTCTGCATCTCGCTCGAGTGGGATCTGGGTTCGCTTACCTCCTCAGATCAGCCACAATTCGGACATTCATGAGGCTTCCGTACGAGAAACGAACGCTCGGAAAAGATCTGACCGTCCAGGTTGAAACCACGGAGAGGCAACTCAGAACAGGAGATGTGCTCATTCTGGGCACGTCCGACCTTGGTCGAATTCTGTCCGACAATGAAATCCGGAACTGCGTCACCAGCACCATAGACACCCAGGAAGCCTGCGAGCGGATTATCTCCCTGGCGAGCTCCCGTTACAAAGGCGCCGGTACAGCGAGACCCGAGGGCATGGCGTGTATTGTGGTGCAGTTCGGGGAAATTACTGAAGCTCAAGCCATAATACCCGGCAGGTTCCCCGCAGCCCCGGTTATTCATCACTACTCCACCAAGGGCACCGCGTACCTCGAGCAGGGTATGTATGACAAGGCAATCGAGGAGCTGCAGAAGGGCCTTGCTATCAAGCCCGACAGCTTCTCGGTCAATTTCCATCTTGCCCGTGCGTTCAAGGAGAAAGGTCAACTAGAACTTGCCCTGAGGCACTGCCAGAAGTCACTGGAATTATTCCCGGGATTTGCGGAAGGCCGCATCCGAATGGGGGATATTCTCTACGAGCGCGGAAACAAGGACCGGGCACGTGAGGAGTACGAGATGGCTGTAGCGGCAGCGCCCGATTCCGCCGAAACTCGCAACGCGCTGGGATCGTATTTCTTCCGGGAAGCGCTCTATACCCAGGCTGTGAGGGAATTCAGGAATGCATTGGAGATCGATCCGACCAAAGAGCAGGCGAAGGCCAACCTTGAGATAGCACTCTCGCGCGCGAAGAGTATCACTGGTGCCGTTGCGGAATCGGCGAGCAAGGTCCGGCACGGAATTCGGAGACCGTTCACTCATCGCAGAGAGATCAAGGGCAAGAAGAGAAAGCGATAGGGAGAAGCACGGCAGCAGTTTGGGCTGCTGAGAGAGTAGAAAATTGAGAAAACCCCCCGGGATGTCCGGGGGGGGTGTTGTTCTTGATGGTATTCCGAGCTTGATGGGTGTCAGGGTTTATCGTTGCCGGGTATGTCCACTTGCACTACCTGTATGGACGGCGAGAAGTTGCTTACATTGAACGAACTCACTTCGTGCCAGCTAGTTCGCAGCCATATGTAGTAACCGTTGTACTTGCCGAATGGTGAGAAGCTCTCGCAGGGGTAGCAACCGTACGAGTAGATATCGTCTGACCCGGGATGAGGCCCGAAAAGCCACGGGAATGCACTGCCATTGGGGTGCCAGGGCGGTATGTGCCACTCGCCCTTTATATAGGTAATAGGCTTATGCTGCCCCGTATCGTTGTTTCCCGGTGCCACCGGCCATTCACGATACTGCACCCACAACGTATACTCATAGATTTCCGTATGCGGCACTGTGATGGGTTGATCGTCGTTCACGTAGTATCGCTCTATGTACGGCTCAGATTGGTTTGCCGAAATCGGGAAATCGTTCAAGGGGTCTATAACCGGCGTAACCAGGGGCGGTTCCCAGCATGCCTCAACGGCATAGCCGAGAGTGGCCGCGCCCGGTTGGGTCTGTATTCGATAGGTACACACCACCTCGTTTCCAGGGACGAACATCCGCCGCTCCTCATGTGTGTAAAACGCCTTGTACGCGTTTATGAGTGAATCAGGGTAGCCCGAGGAGAGTTTTCCCTCCACGTAATTGAATATCGGCAAGTCTTGCCCGGAGATGTAAGTGGGCGTCCAACGGAAGGAAAAGCCATCCTCGTTCAGTAGTTCCCAGTCGCCCGCGCAGCCGAGGTTGAAGCGCAGTGGGAATAGTTCGGGATGCAAATAGAACAACTTGTATTTTTCATCGTGGGTGATTTCGATTGAACCATCGAACATAATAATACCTTTTACATCGAAACCCGTGTACCTGAGCAGACCGGGGAACGGATGGCGAATTCCTATGTCGACATCAACTACCCCGTTCCCCTGCGGAGTGATATTCTTGATTGAAACGCAGTCATAGCATGCTCCGTTCTCCAGGAGATTAACCGCGTTCAGGTGGAAATCAGCGGACCGCAGAGGCACCCAGTCAAAACGTGTATGATCGTTGTTGACTTTGATAAGTCCGTAGGCCCACAGCTTGCGATTGTGGTCGGATGGATCGGGATTCCGCGCGGTGAGATGACTTCCCGGAGTGTCATTACCAAGGGCGGGAACGATCGGCGTCGACCGCGCGCAGCCAACCATGATAAGTAGCAGAAGAATAGTGAT
>CBDUXL010000241.1:0-5536 GCA_965371155.1 uncultured bacterium
TCAAATGGGGGGGACACCTGCATTTCGGGGACGAAATGAGGTGTCCCCGAGAGGAACCAGATAAGACAACGCTTGTTACTTTCTAAAATTGGTCTAACTTCAACTGCGGCGAATCCCATCCCTGCACGATCGGAGCAGAATGCTCACCCGGTTTCCCGTTGATTACAACCCATTTCAGCGCCTTCCTCGGGATACGCCCCAGAGCCAGCAGGTCATCCGATGACTGCATTCGTCCTTCCACTCTCGCTTGAAGAATCCTTCTGGAAGTTACCGGACCGATTCCGGGGATCCTCAATAGCTGCGACGGGTCGACGCTGGTGATCTCCATCGGGAAAAGCTCCGGGTGCGCACTCGCCCACTTTTCCTTCGGGTCTGTCTCGAGGTCCAATCGTCCAGCCTCGCTGAAGACTAACTCGTCAGGTCGGAATCCGTACTGCTTGAGAAGGAAATCAGCCTGATAAAGGCGGTGCGATCGCAGTGGGTTTTCCGGAGGGCGACCCTCCAGGGGTGTTCCGATCACGGGTTTGAATGTCGAGTAATAAACGCGACGGAAATCAAGCTCCCTGTATAGATAGTCTGAAGCAACAACCAGCGCACGATCGTTCTCGCCGGGATCATCGGATCCGCCAACAACAAACTGGGTCACCTGCCCCACTCTGCGCGGGATCTTGCCGGACCTTCGGAGAGTTTCGATCCACTGCATGCGTTTCAGGATGTTCGCCTTGATAGACTTGTTGGGCGAAATTTCCTTGAGCGCGGTTTCGCTGGGAGCCTCCATGTTGATGCTGAGCCGGTCGGCAACCTGTCCTGCCGCTTCGATCAGATCGATCGGCGCGCCGGGGAGGATTTTCAGGTGAATGTAACCTCCAAACAGGTGCTTCTCGCGAAGGATTCTCGCGGTGTCGATCATCTGGGTCATTGTTTCGCAGACATCCGGACCGATGCCTGACGAAAGGAACAATCCCTCGACAATCCCCCCTCGCACCATGGTTGTCACGGTGGCGGCAAGCTCATCGGGCGCAAGGGACTCGCGTGGCGTGTCGCAGTCTTTTCGAAACGCGCAGTATCTGCAATTGAATTGACAGTGGGAGGTCTGGAGGATTTTAAGAACCGGCATCCGCCTTCCGCAGTTGTTGACATGTGCCACACCGGGGATTTTGTCCGGCCTGGGCTCGGGTTGTTGTTCATGCGGGAAACCTGTAAGCTCGATCAGGTCGAACGGGTCGGGCTTTTCATCAGCGCAGGTGACATCGAACAAAGCGCCTTTGGAAAGCTGTGCAAGTTTGTCGAGGCCGCACGCGGTCATACGTAATGAATGTTTAGCATATTATTTCTGCAAGGTCAACCCGCAGAAATGGGAAATCGAGAGCGGACCGGGGCAAGAGGGGCAACTCTGAAGAGATTTCGGCGTCTATTCAGGGCAAGATGTTGCTAAATCAGCGCAAATCTGATTTATTGTGTCGGTCAGCACGGAGGCTTTGATGTCTTTCTTTTGGGTAACATGGATAATGGCCGGCTCCGCGATCCTCATTCTTGCGGCGGTCGCGATTACCCTGTGGGTACTGAGGGACTATTATCAATTGCCTGGCCATTTCAGTCCGACCAAGGGATTGCTCGGCCAGATCGGCACGGTCAAAGCGGAGTGCACGCCACACAGGCGTGGTAAAGTATACATCGCAGGCGCGTACTGGGACGCGATCAGCGAGTACGGCGCGATTCACACAGGGAAGGACGTTCAGGTTGTTGAAGTTCGGGAGAAGTTCCTTATCGTAAGGCCGGTTGACCTTGTCGGACGGGGCACCGAAAGCACGGAGAACTCGAATCTCTAAGATTGTTAGGTGATACAAGAGCGCTAACGATTTCAAATGCTGAAGGAAACAACCAGTGGGCGTGATCATCGATCTCATAATTGGTGTAGTCTTTCTGGTTTTCATATTAAGCTGGTTCACCAGGATTGCGCGCAAGCACGAAAGGATCGTTCTGTATACGCTGGGGAAGTACCAGGGGCTGCGCGGGCCCGGTTGGGTTTTCGTAGTGCCCATTTTACAGACGACCCGGAAGGTCGACACCAGAAAGTTGACTGGTGAGGTTGGCACCCTCAAGGCAGAGTGCACGCCACATAGGCTTGGGGAAGTATACGTCGCGGACGCGTACTGGGACGCGATCAGCGAGGACGGCGTGATTCACGCAGGGAAGGACGTTGAGGTTGTTGAAGTTCGGGAGAAGTTTCTTGTCCTGAGGCCGATTGACCTTGTCTGGACAGGGAACCGAAAGAACGGAGAACTTGAATATCTAAAACTGTCAAGTGATACATAAACGCTAGCGATTCCAAACACTGGAGGAAACAAGCCATGGGCGTTATCATCAATTTCATAATAGGTATAGTCGTTCTGATTTTCGTAATAAGCTGGTTCATCAAGATTGCGTTCGAGTACGAAAGGATCGTTCTGTACACGCTGGGGAAGTACCAGGGGCTGCGCGGGCCCGGTTGGGTTTTCGTAGTGCCGCTTTTTCAGACGATCCGCAAGGTCGACACCCGCATAATCACGCTGGATGTCCCGTCGCAGGAGGTAATCACCCGCGACAATGTCACGATCCGCGTCAATGCGGTCATCTACTACCAGGTGATGGACGCAAACAGGGCGGTCAACAACGTCAGGAATTTCAACCTCGCAACCAGCCAGGTCGCACAGACCACGCTCCGAAGCGTGCTCGGAGAGCACGAGCTTGATGATCTGCTGACGAACCGTGAGAAGATCAACCAGACCCTGCAGACCATAATCGATGCTCAGACGGATCCCTGGGGAGTCAAGGTCAGCATGGTCGAGGTCAAGGATGTCGAGCTTCCGGAAGCGATGAAGCGCGCTATGGCGAAACAGGCGGAGGCCGAGCGAGAACGTCGCGGTAAAATCATCGCTGCCGAGGGCGAGTTCCAGGCATCCCAGAAGCTCGCCGATGCAGCAGATGTCATGGCCCGGAACGATATCACCCTGCAGCTCAGATACCTCCAGACCCTCGTGGAGGTGGCGGCGGAGAAGAACTCGACCATCCTCTTCCCCTTGCCGATTGATCTAATAACCCCGTTCTTGCCGGGACACGATAAAACGGGAGATCATTAGGTCAGGGAACGTAACCTGCCTCCGCAGGTGAGGACATTCTTTAGGGCATCCTGTCTTGTCTAACAGGACGGTGAAAACCTATATGGGGGTTATTTGCTGCGCCCCGGCTCTACTATCGCTCCAACCTGACCCTGACAGTCTGCTCCGCATCATCGGCTATGGCTTGAGCGTCGGAAAGTCTGTCCGCGACCGTTATTAAATACCCGTGCCGCTGAGTATCCATTACTGGAGGTTCGAGAATGTCGCCCGGCTTTATGTATAGGTCGCACGCGACCACTCCGGGAAGTGACTGAGCTGCTTCGAGACCCTCGATAGATTCAACTCGTCCTTCACCAAACAGCATAAACCGAAGCACCCCCGCTCGGTTTTTCGTCCGTCGGACAGGTCTCTCATCGCCAACAGCGAAATGAACATTCGCCTCCAGAACATCGACTCCGCTGTACGCCGGTATGCAATGGCTGGATGTCCCGCTTCCGCCGCCTCGGTTGGCCATCTCGATCAGGTAGATGCCTTCATCGGTGACTATCAGCTCGCCGTGAATTGATCCGGAGACAATTCCGAGTGCATCGACCAGACTGTTGTATGTCCGTTCGATCTCATCCAGCGTTTCCTTCGGAAACGGAGGGGGGAAATCGAGATTGATTGCGATAATGTGAGGAGGCGGCGTGTGGCGCTTTGTGCTGAGGGCCAGGAGATGGGTTTCGCCCGCGTAGCGGCAACCCTCCACAGTAACCTCCGTTCCCTCCAGGTACTCCTCGACGAGAATCCGACCCTCGCGGCTGAACCGAAAGGCTTCCTCGCAGGCGTAATTCAGATCCTTGCGATACTCAACCCGCTGCACCCCTCGGCTTGCCTGCGCGTCCGTGGGTTTGACAACGCACGGAAGTCCCACACCACCCGGGGCGTTTGGATGATCCTTCTCGACTGCCCTCAGCGCTACGTCAATACTTGCGCAGACTCTATACTTCGGGTTTCTCAGGCCCGCTGCTTTCACAAGCTCTCGCATGCCTGCCTTGTTTGTGGTGTTGTGGGCTGTCTGAATGGTTGGGCCGGGGAGGGACAGCGCCTCACAGACTCCGGCCAGCGTCGGAACGGAAAGATCGGTTTGATCGCTTACCGCGCCAATGATGCCGACTTCCCGCGCAAGCTCGATAGTGCCGTCGACATCGGTTATATCAATCGCCACAAATCGATCGGCGATCTCCTTCCCGGGCGCGCTGGGGTCGCGGTCGGTGGCGACTGCACGGTAACCTAGCCTTTTGACAGTAGAGATAAGGGGTATCTGCCAGTATCCCGCACCGATAATCAGGACCCAGCCCTCGGCCACGAGTCAGTCCGCCTCCTCCGACTCATCTTCTGCACTCTCATCCTGACTCTCCGCCTCGTCCTCGGAATCAGTATCCGAATCGTCTTCATCCTCGCCGGCACGCGCAGGATCGATTGCCTGCGCCTCAATCTCTGCCCTGATTCGTTCCTGCTCGGCAAGCCGTGCCTCCACTTCGGCGAACATCACTTCAAGCTCTTCGGGAGTGAGGAAATTGCCGTACGGATTCAGCCCCGGCGGGGTCGCATCCAGAGTTGTTAGAACAATTTGCACTGCGTGCTGTGATGGGAAGTCTTTAAGAAGAACCTTCATCCCGCCCCTCGGACCGCCGCCTTCGTTGATATATAGCGCAGTCGAACGCTTGCCGGACTCATCCCGCATTGAAAGGTTCTGCACGTACGGGTTTACTAATGATTCCTCGGTCTCGACACCCTCAGGATTCCCGAATTTGAAGAAATTACCGTAGAACTCCTCGACAACGTCGAACGGCGCGCGGGTAATGTAGCTTTCCCGCTGTGATGGATTCTCATCTGCGGGATAAACTCGTTGCGATTCGGGAAAAATCGGCGGGAAATCGGGATTGTGGGAGCTTCCCGATTCTCCTTCAACCAAAGTGGATCGACTGTCGGTGTAGATCACGTCCCCGGTGTCGGTGACAATGTAATCTGAGCCGGGTTCGGTCGAACCGTACTCGAGCACGATAGGTTCCTCATCGGAATCTGTCTGCTGCGCTCCCTGGCAACCAAGGCAGAACAGCACGGCCACCATTGCAGCGGTTAGGATGATCCATCTCTGAGATTCAAAACGCATGTCGTATGTCTATAGGCAGGATTTGCGGGTTGGGTTCTACTCTGGCAAGCGCACCGGCATTATCACATAGAGGTACGATGGGTCCGACGGAAGTTTCATCAGACCGGGTTCAAGCGAACCGGCATATGACAGGATAATCTTATCATCCTCCACATTGAGCAGAGGATCGAGCAGAAACTGGTAATTGAAAGCGGTCTTCATGTCAGCCCCGTCACGCTCGACCGGGATCTTCACCTCTGCCTGACCCTCGCTCTCGGCCCTGGCGCTGATGGTTAGCTGGTCC
>CBDUXL010000242.1:0-5484 GCA_965371155.1 uncultured bacterium
GAAGAACAGGTTTTCCAAATCATCCCCTTCAGGCTGTCAAAGGGGCTTACACTATTTTACGACCTCGCGGCGATCAGGTCAAACCGTTTTAGCTACAGAGAAACCGGATATCAAGGGACCCACAACAAGCTGTGGGCCACCGAGAGGAAATGAGACACCGAGGGGAAATGGGGGGAACAGAGGAAAAATGGGTCACCGACTGGCGCATCCCGATTCGGCAGGCTGCCGTTTTATTGCAATTTATAGCAGGTTTGTTTGAAATCTCATCTAAAAATAGTAGAATTGGACTGTGGCACCCCACCTCCCCCCTGAAGACCCAACGGTGGCGGATAATTCAGTGTGCAAAACAACCAGCACAGGTTCATCACAAATATCATGGAGGCTCCCATGAACCCCCGTATTCCCATTCTCGCCGGCATCCGGACCGCCTTGCTTGCGGCAACCATCTCCTGCGCCGGGACCAGCCCAGGCGTCGATAATCCCACCACACCGGACACCTCGCCGGATCTCGCTCAAGCAATAGAAACTCAGGAGACCGGTCATCACCTCTGGGCTTACTACCAGGTCTACGTAAACCCGGAAGAAAACGAGGTCAAAATACTCCCGTTTCGGCAGGTTTCAATTCACTGGAATATTCTCGGTTTCCTGGAACAGTGGCCCTGCACCACGTGTGTGGGCATAACCTTGATGCCCGACTCGCCCCAGGGAAACAAGGTTTTCGATGTGCAGATAATACACCCGTTCACAGTGACTAATTTCACTGGTTTCGATGTGCGGGGTATCGCGATGTTCGCGGGGAGTCATACGTTCCCTGTCTCCGGTTTGACCACCCCCAACAGGCATAACGGCGACGGAGAGCTGGTCAATGCCGACGGTTACACCACCCTGTATAACGCATCGACCGCCGGAAGCGGTCCGGACGGCCTGCAGGGTTATATCAAGGGCACATTCACTCCCCCGCAAACTCCGAACGCTTTCCTGAACGGCTACAAGCGGCATATCTCAGCCGATGCGACCAACACGCGAAACGCATTTTTCGCCGGGGACGCGGTTACAGCCACTTACGAAATCGACATGCCCGACAGCTCGTTTATATTCGGCTACGCAGTTGATGCAAACTGGGCGAAACCGACTGCCAACCCGGTTGTCGACCCAATGACTGAGTTCCCCCCCGAGGCCAACTGCCCCGAGCCGTGGAAAATCGAGGTCACTGAGGAGCCTGTCGATCAAGGGCTGACCGACGAGGGTGGATCAACCAAGCTTATTGTTGATGTTTACGACTGGCAGGGAATGACCAGTTATTTCCCACCGGATGTCGAGTGCAATGAGCTTTTCGGCGGTTCAGCAAATGCCGTCTGGACAGAGAACGGACCAGACTACAGCCGGTTCGAGGTGACGATCGAGAACGAGAAGATAGCTGAACAGGGCGAGTACAAGTGCCTTGTCGCCGTTGAGGATACGGAAAACATCACATCGCCAGACTGGCTCGATCTGACCGCTTATCAGATCATCATTCTCGAAGTGGGCGAGTTCATCCCCCAGGAGAACCTGCCGCCGACCGCCGCTGCGCACGCCGCCGAGTACGAGGTCATGCTTGGCGAGACGGTTTACCTGTTCGATGACTCGACAGACCCCGATGGCCCGGATGACATAATCGGCTGGGAATGGGATGTCTCCTACAATCCGGTTGATGGATTCATTCCCGGTTTCTTCCAGCAGAATCCGGAAGTCGACTATACCGAGACGGGAGTATATAAAGTCCAACTACGCGTCACCGACACCGCAGATCACCAGGATATGCTGGCGACACCGTTGTCCATCATAATTCAGGGCTCCGGTAATGATCCGCCCATGGCATGCGGTGTCGCGACCAACATCGCCGGAACCCATGTCAACGTAGACAAGATGGTGAATTTCGAGGACTGCTCGGAAGATCCGGACGGCTATTCAGACATCGTGTCTTTCAAGTGGGACCTGGACGGCAACGGGACTTTCGAGAAGCCCGGCTCCGATGCGAGCAAGATTTACACAGAGGGTGAGGATGTTTACGTGGACCACTGGGTCAGGGACTCCGCGGGACACGAGGATACGCTTGATGACCTGATACTTATCGAGGTCAACGATAATCCGGTCGCCGCCGCCGAGGCCGATAAATACAATATCTCAATGGGTGAGCTGGTGACGCTGACGAACACGTCGTACGATGATGACGGTAACGGCGATATCGAGGATATCTATTGGGACATTGACGGCAACGGCGATTACGATGATCCCGAGGACATCCAGAACGATGATGTTGTCGAGATTATGTTTTACGAGAGCGGCACGCATTACATCGGACTCAAGGTCGTCGACGAGTGGGATCTTGAGGATGAGTTGGATCCAATGCTGGAAATCAACGTTGAGGGCTTCGATCCCTTCTGTGTCGATTTGATCGACCAGTACAACTCCGCAGAGAGCCTTTACGGCACGAGGACGTTCTATTACTTCCAGGACCATATAGGCGGACTCGATGGATTGGATTACCAGGATCCCGACGGCCCATGGGACTTCACGGTTGTGCCGCCGTCCGCGCCGGCCATCTGTTCATGGTTGCTTCCGAGCGATCCCGAGATTCCCAGCGGCGCCAAAAGCCTATGGCCTAATGCGGATTTCTTCTTCAAGGAAGATGCACCCACAGTCGGCGGAGTAATGTACTGCCCCCACCAGTTTGACTTTGTCGACGCGGTAAACGGCGATCTCATTCTTGAGGGCCAGTGGCACACCGGCGCCTTCGACTACGGGGACACTTTCTATATCACCCACCCGATCTGCCACCCCTGGTATGATTCGGGAGCCGGCACAGGCAACTGGCTCGGGCTTGATTTTGATATCACCTGGGACATGGAGACACTCGGGACCGGCCCGGCATTGTTCGTTGTGAACGGCGAACCTACGCTGCTGAACTGCATGCTAATCAGGCACCATATGTCGTTCGTGGAATCCGAGTACGCTTCAATCTATTTTACACTCCTGAATTACCAGTGGATTGACGAGGACGGAAACGAGGTCGCGTTCATGCAGGCGGATACTGGCCTGACGGGAACCAATTTCAACGGAAATACCTACACCGGCACGGTCATATGCCGGGCACTGATTTCGATTTCATAGAATCCGAAATGGTTCCTACCAACAAACGGCGGCCTGCAAGCCGCCGTTTTTCATGCCCCTAATCCGGGGGTGTGATATCATCTCCAATATTGTTTCCCTGTTCTCTTTGGGAAACGTGGGGCAGCTTCTAATGATAAACCGCGGCAGGTTCGCCGAACTCCTGCAAGGCCCGGATGAGATGGTCCTAGCCGAATTTCCGCGCCTGCTTCCCGATCTGGACGAATCGGAGCTGCTTGATTTACTCGAACTCCTCGAAGACCACAAGACCTTCCAGAAACGGTTGCCGCTAAGGCTCCAGCTTTATGCGATCATGGTCGAGTCGGCTCCTGATGAAGCATCGAAGCTGATCGCGCTGATCAGGCTTCTTCGTCGACTCGGTTCGCGAAAGGACCTGCCCAATCTCGGCGACATACCGGAACAGCTTCCGGATTTCGCGGAATACATGGGATTTCGGGCTGTAGAGATACTCGGCAACACGCCGCTCGCCATGGCGATGGGCGAGCTTGCATGGGCGACCAGGGCATTTCGCGCGGGCGATTTGAATGAGATGAAATCCGCCACGGATCGCGGAGTGGTTGCCCTCTCGAATGTGGAAAGCTGGGTCAAGCCGCCGGATCAAGTGAAACTCATCGACCTGGCGATTGCCGAGACCGGGCACGAGCTTCTGCATATCGCTGTGAATGCCGCCCACCGTTCAGGGGATTTGGAGCGCGGACGTGAGCTCGCGGAGAGCTGGTCGGATGCTATCGAAGCCTGGGAAAATGTTCTGGGCCCCCTGCCCCGGCAGAGATACCAGTATTTTCGCATCGTGGGACATATTGACCACGAGGTCGGCCTGCTGGATGCGAGCCTGGAGGCATACAACCGAGCGCTTGAGCACGCTCCAACAGCCTATACTCGCGCATTTCTTTGGCTCAGCACGGCGCAGGTCGAAAGAGAACTGGGGCGCAAGGACGATAGCTGGGACCATGCGACCGCTGCCATCAAAGCCTGGCAGGAAAGCCCGTATCCGCAAGCCGCTCGGTCGTGGATTGAGTGGCTTGCGCTCGATGCGGACTCGCCAGAGAAGTTTCAGGAGATTGAAATCCTCCGAAAGCGGCAGATCGAGGCCGGCGGGGTCGAGACAAACCGGGTCGTGCAGGCGATGACCGATCTGTATCGTGTCCTCGGGTCGCTTCGCGGAGGTTCCGATCCCGGAGAACTCGCGCCGCTCCTGGATAAGTTGATCCGGGAACTTGAGGAGGCAGGCTCCTGGCCGAATCTGATCACGATTCTCGGGACCCGTGCGGTAGTGGCGGGACGGTTGAACGATCGAGAGGGCATGGATGGAGCGATTGAACGCGCGAGGAAAGTGATGGCTGAGAAATTCGCGCCGGAAGCCCGCCCGCCATCGGAGTTCTTCCTCGAAAGCGCGCACGCACTCGCGCTCAGGGATGTCGGTGAATACCGGGGGGCCTTCAATGCGCTTTTCGAGCGGGCTTTGGAGGCTCGAATGAAGTATCCGGGCGGGATGGGTCCGGACGAGCAGACCGCTTTCGAGGCGCTTTACTATCTCGGTGCGCTCGCCGGTCACGATCCGGACACAATCGAGAAGCGAGTTCGCGCCACTTTGGCTGGATGATGCTGAACTCAGTGCGTTTCCGGGAGTCATAAAGACAAATGGAGAAACCGCAATAATGCCTGGATACGCTCCCACCATCCCGGACTATGCGGTACAATTGTAATAGAAGATTCACAGGAGAAAGGTTCTGATTATGAAAATGAAAGCTCTACTTGGATACGTTTTCTCAATCCTGATTCTCGCGGTCCTGGTTCTCGGGCTTGCCGCTCCGGTGATTGCGCACGCCACGAATGCGGACAATCCCGCGCCCGTGGTCTACGTAGTCATCAGAGATTGCAAGGATCCTCCCTGGGACCCGGGAGAGGAACGCCCGGTTACCCCGAAGCCCTCGATTGCCGAATTGGGCAAGCTGGGATCGGCCAGAGGCAACGATCCGTGGGATCCGGGTGATGAATCGGACCCGGAGGTGCATGGTGTCTAGGTCAAGTGCGCGCCGCCGGTCCACGCCGCTCGAATTACTGATCCATCTCCTGATGGCGCCTGTGTCGAGGGGAACGTTCTCGTGGCAGCCTGCCCCCGACCAATTCAATCGACTGGCCGAGGATCTGAGATGGATTGTCCTTCGTCGTGTGTTCCCGGAGCTCGGCGGCAGAAGTCCCTACCGTGAAAGGCTCCAGAAGCACGCCATCAAGGTTGATTCGCTGAATATCGCATTCTTCAAGGACGTCATCGAGGTTGTGCGGGATCGACACTCAGAGTCTTTCGATCTTAAT
>CBDUXL010000243.1:0-5467 GCA_965371155.1 uncultured bacterium
TTAACCATATATACAAATCACCTGACAGGTTGGTGCGGGTTCTCGTATTAACCTAATGGGAGGCAGCCATGACTCCACGATTCTCGATCTTTGTATGCATCGTTCTTCTGGCCATGATGGTGTCTGTATCATGTTCCGGAAACGGGCCGCAATCCGATAGTGCGATCATTCCGCCCGCCCAGGACCTTACAGCCCAGAGCGAGGAATCCGAAGCTCGATCGGGACACAACCTCTGGGGTTATTTCATGATTGTAGTGGACCCTGAGGAGAAGGGCTTTGAGATTGTCCCACTCCGTCAGGTTGCCAGTCACTGGAACGTAGTGTTGTGGCTTGAGCAAGCGCCATGCACGGATTGCATGAATATCCTGGGCTGGTCGGGGACGCCCGATGGTACTTTGCTGTTCGAAGTCCAGATCACGAACCCGTTTGATAACCCAAACCTGACCGGATTTGATGTTCGGGGAATCCCAATGTTCCGAGGCAGCTACGTCTTCGATGCGTCGGGCCTGAACACGCCGGATCGGACGTCCGGTGATGGCGAGCTGGTGAATGCCGATGGTCACACGACCCTTTACAACCTAACCACCATTGGGAGTGGCCCGGAGGGTCTTCAGGGCTACATCAAAGGCAAGGGTGCTACAGCTATCGCTCCCAACGCTGTACTGAACGGCTACAAGCGCCACATCACGGACGATCCCGCGAACACCCGTAATGCTTTTTACGCCGGGTCGTCGGTGATAGCGACCTACGAGATCGATATGCCCGATGGTCAATTCATTTTCGGCTACGGCATAGATGCAAGCTGGGCTTCTGCCACCAACAAGCCGGTCACGGATCCGATGAACGATTTCCCTCCCAAGGCGAACTGTACAGAACCGTGGAGAATTGAGATCAGTGGAGATCCGATCAGCTATGCGGGATCAACAGACTTGGTAATCGATGTTTACGACTGGCAGGGAAAAGCGACTCACTTAGAGCCGGTGCTTGAATGCCCTGAGCTGTTCGAAGGGGAGTTGACCGCCGCCTGGTATGAGGATGGGGACGGTTACAGCCGATTCGAAGTAACTGTTGCGAACCAGAAGTCGGCGGTAGAGGGGGAATACAGGTTCTTGATTTCTGCCGAAGACAAAATGAATGCTGTCAGCCCTGACTGGCTGGATTTGACTGGCTATCAGATCGTCACTTTGCAGGTCGAGAATGCTCTTCCAACCGCGGTTGCGGAGGCGAGCAAATACAACGCCTGGACAGATGAGGTGATCACATTCGATGGTTCCGGCTCGTTCGACAACGATTGTGATGGCAAGGAGATTGTCCTCTGGGAGTGGGACTGGGAGAATGACGGGGTTTTCGACGAAGCCAATGATTTCCCAGTCACCGATCATGCCTTTTACAATGAAGAAATATATATAGTTGACCTCCGTGTTACCGACGATGAAGGTGGTACAGATGATCTAGATGTGCCGTTAGTGATAACAGTTGCGGGCTACAATCCCTTCAACCTTGAAGATGTCACTCCAGGCTGGCTTAGTTTTTCCGCAGAGGATGTCTGCGTGGACGGCAACTACGTCTACGTTGCTTGCGGTTCCTACGGGCTTAACATTTTCGAATTGTCCGATCCCTCAAGTCCGTTTCCTGTGGGTTGGGTTGACACGCCGGGGAGTGCCAATGACGTTGCCGTTTCAAGCGGCTACGCGTACGTGGCTGATGGTAGTGGCGGATTGCAGATAGTCAATGTCAACCCGCCTGAAACCGCATCCATAGTTGGCTCGGTCAGTACATCAGTTGATGCTGAGGGCGTTGCCGCTTCAAGTGGCCATGCATGCATAGTCGGCGGGCTGGCTCTTGATATAATTGATGTTGAACCGATTGGATCAGCTTATGTTGTCAACACTGTCTATATGCCGCAGTCGGCAGAAGGTGCTGACGTTTCGGGCGGCTACGCGTACGTCGCCAATCTCTCCAGCGGCTTGCAGATAATCGACATCGACCCGCCTGAGACCGCGCACTTCGAAAAAACGATTGATGCAATGTGGCACGTCCATGATGTTGACGTTTCGGACGGTTATGCGTATATGACGGATGGCGGATATTTGATGATAATAGACGTCGAGCCGATTGAATCCGCAGAAGTCGTAAAGTATGTCGATCTGGGGGGGATGGGCTGGGGTGATGATGTTTACGTTTCAAGCGGGTACGCGTATGTTGCGTTCAGTGGTTGGGCCCTGAAGCTAATCGATATCGAACCGATTGAGAATGCGTACCTCGTGAATACGGTCAACATGCTTGCTGAGGCCAGCGACGTCGCTGTTTCATTGGGTTACGCGTACGTAGCGGCTGGAGACAGCGGTTTGCAGGTAATCGATATCGAGCCTCCTGAGGACGCGTCGAATGTGAACTTCGTTGGAGGTCTTGTGAATGCCAATGACGTTGCCATTGGCGGCGGATATGTTTACATTGCCGTCAGTGATAACGATGCCCCCCCGGATAGCGGATTGCAGATAATCGATATCAGCCTGCCGGAAGCTGCGTGCAATGTAAGCTATGTCGACACGCCGGGAGAGGCACAGGGTGTTGCCGTTTCAGGCGGCTATGCGTACTTGGCGGATTCCAATGAAGGCTTGCAGATAATCGATGTCGACCCACCTGAAGACGCTTATATCCTGAACGCAGTCAGTACGTCGGGTTCTGCCAGGGATGTTGCCGTTTCAGGCGCGTATGCTTACGTGGCGTCCGGGACAGTATTGCACATAATCGATATTAGCTCTCCTGGAGCTGAGTTCATCGAAGGCACGGTCTATACACCTGATTCGGCATATGGGGTTGCTGTCTCAGGCGAATACGCGTATGTGGCGAACAACGAAAGCGGTTTGCAGATTGTCGATATCGAGCCGCCTGGCTCCGCGTTTATCGTAAAATCGGTCGACACACCCGGGCAAGCCTACGGCGTTGATGTTGAGGGCGGATATGCTTACGTGGCGGATGATTACGATTATCTTCAAATAGTTGATGTCGAGCCGGTTGGGGACGCTTATATCGTGAGCTCGCCATGGACTTCCGGGGATGGCATGGATGTTGACGTTTCAGGCAATTACGCGTACCTAGTCGGTAACGAGCCATATTCGACAAGCTACCTCCAGATCGTCGATATCGAACCGCCAGAATCCGCGTACGAGCTTCTTGCTTTCAACCTTTGGCTGTCGGGTGAGGATGTGACGGGGGTGGCTGTCTCAGGCGACTACGTGTACGTAGCATGCGATACCTACGGGCTGCGAATTATCAGGCTCTGGGACTAGCACGTGCTTCCTATACCGCGCTCTCTGAATCTTCGCCCAAGTCTGTAGCGTGGGAATGCATTTCCCGGGGACTGGCGGGGACACCTGCATTTCGCGACGAAATGAGGAGTCCCCTGATTCAGTCCGTTGCATTTCGCGACGAAATGAGGTTTCCCCTGATTCAGTCCGTTGCATTTCGCGACGAAATGAAGTGTCCCCTGATTTACTGATTTGGGAAAGAGAAAAGCCAAATCACGGATTCAGCTTTGCTATCTTGATTTGCCTTTGGGATCGTCCCCGCTGAACCTTCGTTTTAGTCGGCCTGTTTCGAACCTGATAATATCGGCGTACATGCCTGCCCGCTGTTTGACTCCCTTCCAGTAGCCGCGCTTCTCCTCTTTGGTACGATGGGTGACTCCCCTCAGGATCACCTTCTTAACGCGTATTGCTCCGGTCTGCCAAAGCTCGGTCAGAGCTCGCTCGATCCCAAACCGAACTCCGTTCCATTCCAGGCCCTTCAAAGCGGACCTCTTCACCGCTCTCAGGCCGGATAGTGAGGGTGTGATAATGTGCGCGAGATCGGTATGCAGACGTCCCCCTCTGAACAAGCCGACGGACATGTCCGCATCCCCATTCACTACCGGGGCGAGGAGGTCCGAGATGTGCCGCTCGTTAAAGCCTATCAGGTCGGCATCCAGGAACAGCAGAACGGGTTCGTCGGTCGCGGTGACGCCCGCATGCATTGCGGCGCCTTTCCCGCTGTTCTCTTCGAGCCTGAGAACCTGAACCCCATC
This sequence comes from uncultured bacterium, assembly GCA_965371155.1. Lineage (GTDB taxonomy): Bacteria > JAJVIF01 > JAJVIF01 > JAPKYR01 > JAPKYR01 > CBDUXL01. The sequence continues at coordinate 4,067 of CBDUXL010000243.1, forward strand.
GATTTCAGAGGCCTTTTCCGACGTCGAGTCCGATGAGCCGTCATCGACCACCAGAACGCGGGTAATGTCGGGATGCGCTGCAGCCAGACCGGCAACACCGGCTACTGTCGCCTCCTCGTCGAAAGCGGGGATTATGCAGACGATGGGATTTTCATTCTGCGACATTGCGCAGTTCAGTTCAACGGCGGATATGGCGTGCCCTCAACATTGTCGAGGAACCATTCGAAATCGAGGCCCACGTCGAACTCGTAATCGGTGTATGTCGTTGTGACCGTCGCGAGCGGATTGTCCTCCCTGTCCGTGGTCTCTGCCGAGGTCTCGATCAGGAGCGTGAAAGGCCCGACTTCCCCGTAGGTGTAGTTGATCTCGGTGGTCAGATCATCGTACTCGTTCGTAGCGTGGTGACTTACGGTCCTTACGTGCCTGAAATCTTCCATTGAGACGAAATACAATCGGTTGTACTTGCGGAATGCCTCGTCCAGCGGCGTAGTGCGGATGACATAGCAATCAACGTCGTCAATTGTCGCGTCGCGTTCTCTCCTCAACTCTACGCTTCCGAGGAGCACGATCAGGAGCGTGTCATCGAAATAGAACGCAGGTTTGTCATCGATCAACTGGAGTTGGAAAGTCGGGACCATGAAGTAGAGGTCTTTTTCCATGATCGTCCGTACCGATGAACCGCTCCTCACGGTGGTTTCAGTCAGGATGCAGTGATAATCCTCGATCGACGGGTGACTGTCGAGCTGATCGTTTTCGTAGTGGATCATCCCGTCGAATATCTCGATTGCCGACAGCGCCTGAGCGCCTTCTGCAGGCATCGAAAAAAGCACCAGTGACAGAGAGATGAGCAAAAGGATTATCCGGGCCATGATCGAACTCCTCACACCAATGGTTTTCTATAGTATAACATGCTGAAGACGATGAAGCATGCCAAAACTCCTCACTTCGGGAGCGAGGCACTCATTATGAGTGCCCTTGCCCTAAGGAAGTTCACCTTGTGAAGCCGTATCCTCCGACGTGGACGGCTCCTCGCCTTCCCAGGCGCCGGTCAGCTCGTGGATGCGTTCTCTTGCGAGCTGGTACGGACGCTGGCCCCTGCTGTAAAGGGATTCGGTCAACAATTGGCGATAGTAATCCACAGCACGATTCGGGTCGTTCAGCTTCTCGTATATCCTACCCAGAAGGACGTATGCATAGTCGAACGGCGGTCGGTTGGACGGTATGCCTTTATTGGTGAACACATCGACATACATCTGTCGGGCTCTTTCGTATTGGTCTTCCGCTTCATCCGGGTTTCCTGCCTGGGTTGCCATGTCCCCGAGCTTCTCGTAGATTTGCCCAAGCTGATAGTAAGAGTCGTACGCCCTCGACTGCTTCATTACTTCGTAAAACGCCGCTTCA
>CBDUXL010000244.1:0-5461 GCA_965371155.1 uncultured bacterium
ATCTTCAAGCCCTGCCAACCGAATGAGAAAGAGGACTACTACCTGATTCTGAGCCGCTTGGTAGGGTACAAGCGGTTTGATCTGGCGGTTGAAGCATGCACGAAGATGGGGAAGCGGCTTGTGGTCGCGGGGGATGGCGGCCAGAGGTCAAGGTTGGAGGCGATGGCGGGTCCGAGCGTCGAGTTTATCGGGTTTGCCAGTGAAGAGGAAGCACCGGGCCTGGTTGCTAGGGCGAAAGCGGTGCTTCATCCGTCGCTGGAGGATTTCGGCATCGTGCCTTGTGAGGCCGCGTGCGCGGGCACTCCGACAGTCGCATTCGGAGTGGGTGGCGCAGCGGAGACGGTTATCGATGGAGTAACGGGAGTTCTGTTCAAGGAGCAGACAGTCGAGTCAATGGTTGCCGCAATAGAGAGATTCGAGACCATTGACTTCGACACAGCAGTTTTGAGGAGTCAGGGCGAGAAGTTCGGGGAGGACCGATTCCGGCAGGAAATTCTTGACGCGGTGGAGGGAGCGGTCAGGGGAGATTGGTGATTCGGACGGGGAGGGCGAAGCAATGCAAGAGGGATGCGTCTTGCTGCGGCCTCTCAAAGGGTCTCATGGATCCGTCTAAGGGGCGTGTACCAGAGCAGGGAAAGGACCATCGGAAGCACGCAAAAGCGAGGTCTTGAGGTGACAGAAATACAAGTAACCCATAACTTACCATGGGTTTTGGGATCCCTTGTCAAGTTCAATAAGAGATGCACTTGACAATTAGGTCTGAGACCCGTAAAATAATAGCGGGTTTTGAAGTTCAATGTCAAGTACGAGCAAGATGAGGCTTGAAAGTTTTTTTTATAGACGACCGGTCTTTACCAACGAGGAGCTTGCCGAGTTCCTTGCATCGGATGGGCGGCGCGGCCCAAGGACGCAGGAGTCTCTCCTGGCCTACCACAGAAAGGCCGGCCGAATCGTCCGGGTGCGTCGGGCTCTCTACGCTGTCGTTCCACCGGGCGCAACACCCGAAACGTACCCGTTCGATCCCTTTCTCCTGGCTTCAAAGATGACGAAAGACACTGTTCTTGCGCACCACACTGCCCTGGCAGTCCACGGCAAAGCTCACTCGGTACACGAGCACTTCACGTACTTGGCCAGGCGGCCCCTGCGCCCTGTGGCTTTTCGTTCCTATGTATTTCGAGGAGTTAAGTATCCGAAAGCCCTCTGTCTTGAGGGTAAAGAAAGCTTCGGAGTAGTGAATGTAGACAGGGTCGGCATGGATATTCGAGTAACGGGATTGGAGCGGACGCTTGTCGATGTGCTGGACCGTCCTGACCTGTCGGGAGGTTGGGAAGAGATCTGGCGCTCGCTTGAATCGGTTGAGTACTTCGATCTTGATAAGACAATCGAATATGTTCTCCTGCTGGGAAATGCCACCACTGCCGCCAAGGTCGGTTTCTTCCTGGAGCAACACCGGGAATCCCTGATGGTTGAAGATAACCATCTGAAACCGCTTCGTGATTTCCGCCCACGCCGACCTCATTACCTCGAACGTAGCAAAAGAAAGGCCGGTCGTCTCGTGGCGGACTGGAACCTCGTCATTCCGGAAAATGTTCTCCATCGGTCCTGGGGGGAAGTGCTATGAGAATCTCAGCCGAGAGACTGACCACCGAAGCGGAGATCACCGGTTTTCGGACGGAGTTACTGGAGAAAGTCATTCATTTACTGAATCTCCTCGACGCTTTCCGAAGCCATCCTTTCCTGAAAGGGAAACTGGTCCTCAAAGGGGGGACCGCCTTGAATCTTTTCATCTTCAACGTTCCGAGGCTTTCAGTAGATATCGACCTGAACTACATTGGAGCCGAAGACCGGGAGGCAATGCTTGCAGAGCGCCCCAGGATTGAGCAAGCCATCCAGGCAGTATTTTCGCGTGAGGGATTTACGGTCCGGCGCATGCCGGAAGAACACGCGGGCGGTAAATGGTCGCTCCGTTACGAAAGCGCGATTGGCCAAGGCGGCAACCTCGAAGTGGATCTCAATTTCATGTACCGCATCCCGCTATGGCCTGTGACCAGCATGAATTCACACTCGGTAGGATCCTACCGAGCCACTGGCATTCAGATACTAGACCTTCATGAACTCGCTGCGGGTAAGCTCGCGGCGCTTCTGTCGCGTCGTCAGGCAAGGGATCTGTTTGACAGCCATCAACTCCTTCATATTGGAGCACTTGATCCCGAACGACTGCGAGTCGCTTTTGTCGTCTACGGTGCTATGAACCGGAAAGACTGGAGAGCCGTCTCTGTCGGAGACGTGGATTTTGATGCCGATGAAGTGATGCGGCAACTCGCTCCAACACTTCGAACCGGCACGTTACAGGGGCGAGTGGCATTAGCCAGATACGGACGCTTGCTCATCGAGGAGTGCCGACAGGCGCTGTCCGCAGTATTGCCTTTCAAGGAAACGGAGATGAAGTTCCTCAATCTCTTGCTGGATAAAGGCGAGATCGATCCTTCGCCATTGACCACCGATATCGAACTTCAGGATCGCATCAGACGACATCCTCTCCTCGAATGGAAAGCCATCAATGTTCGGCAATACGGAAGTCGTTCCTAACTCCAATCGTTGGAAGCCGGCATCCGTTCCGGCTTTACTCGGGAAGCTTTGGCGGACAGATGCCGTGATATTTTGAGATCAATTATTAGTCTCAATCGTCTTCGAACTAGCGGAACAAATACCCCACGCTTTCCAATTGTGACATCTGTTCGGGCGTGAGCGATCCCGCCTCCTGCAGGTGCGCTATTTTGACGAAAGAGGGGGTGGCGAATCAAGCCAGGTGGAACACATCAGCGATCATGTTGTTAGCGTTCGATAAAGGTATCCAAGACCAGAACTACGGCTAATCGCCGATTATTATTAGGGTAGCTGAAACTGACGACGGTCCGGTCCAGAGGGAATCCGGTATGATTCGCTTCTGGGCATATGTGTCCGTTGGCGTTTTGGCGTGGGGAGGACTATTCTCTAACCTCCGGTTTTCGGGATGACCAACAAGAGTAGAAAGGTGCTAATAGCCGAGGACGATGCCGTGTCCCGTCGGATTCTCGAAACCATGTTCGAGCGATGGGGCTATGAGGTCATATCCGTGGTGGATGGGATAGAAGCCTGGGAAGCTTTCAGGACCGACAGGGATATTCAGCTCGTAATCAGCGACTGGATGATGCCGCGTCTGGACGGGATCGAGTTCCTGCAGTTGGTGCGTCAACAGGAGGAGCGTCACTACACGTATTTCATCATTCTCACCGCCAAGACGCAGATTGATGACATTGTTGCGGGAATGGAAGTCGGCGCGGACGATTTCATTACCAAGCCGTTTAATCAAACTGAGCTGCAAGTGCGAGTTCGTGCCGGCGAGAGGATAGTTGACCTCGAAAACAATCTGGCAAACAATGTCGACGCGCTTTCAAAGGCATATGATCAAATGAGGGCTGACCTGGAGGCCGCAGCCGCTGTCCAGAGAGCTATGCTTCCTCCGGAACACGGCACACATCCAGGCTTGAAATACGCCTGGAGCTTTATACCGTGTGATGACATAGGCGGTGATCTGTTCAATATCGTCCGCCTGGACGATTCTCACGCCGGCGTATACATATTCGACGTCTCAGGCCACGGCGTTCCTGCAGCCCTGCAGTCGGTCGCCCTTGGTCGGATGCTCTCCCCGTATGAACCTCACTCCAGCTTGCTTCTTAGACCCGGTATGGGCAGAAACGACACCAGGATCGTGTCCCCGAAAGAGGTAACAAGTGCTCTCAACCTTCGGTTCCAGTTCGCCACCTCAAGGGGCGATTTCATCACTTTTCTCTACGGCATTATGGACCCGGAGGCAAAAACATTCACCTACACCCGCGCGGGTCATCCCCCTCCCCTACATTTCTCGAAAGGCAAGCGAAAGGAGCTTGTCGATGATGGGGGGATTCCGATAGGGATTATTCCCGACTACCATTATCCCGAACACACGCTCATGTTGAGTACCGGTGACCGCCTGTATTTCTACACCGACGGAATCATCGAGGCTGCAAATGCTGAAGGGGAAAGGTTCCAGGAAGAGAGAATGTGCGATGTCCTCCAGGGCGCCTCGAATCTCAGCCTTGAGGAGAGCATCTCGGCACTGATACGGGAAGTCACAACGTGGCAGTCAAGCCCGATCGGGGTGGATGACATGACGATCCTGGGTGTGGAGGTCGGCGAGGATCTCGAGTGATCCCGGCTTGCACCCTCAATTCACTCCTCCGGCGAAAATCGATCTTTTCCTACACCGCATATCGGGCAAGTCCAGTCATCGGGGAGGCCCTCAAATGAGGTGCCGGGCTTGATATCGTTGTCCGGATCACCCTTGTCGGGATCGTAGACGTAACCGCAGACATTGCATACGTACTTTTGCATCGTTTTCTGTCTCCTCGCACCTTTTCAGGTTCGCATAGGGTCTAATCGTTATTAGAGTCAAGCCGGCAAATGGTACGAATCAGCTCACTCCGCAGGTCTCAACGAGTTTCCTGGCAATACTCAAACCCAACTCGCGACATCGCTCAAGGATTTCCTCGTCAGGTACATAGTTTGCCTTCACCGCATCAGAAACTATCTCAACTTTCATCGAGCGCAGGAATTCCTCTACCTGCTTGATTGCTTCTCCGCCCCAGCCATACGAGCCGAAGGCGGCGCCGATTAGATTTTTCGGCTTCAGGCCTCGAAGGTAGGTCAGCACATCCGCCACGGTGGGATACATCTCCCTGTTGAGGGTCGGAGACCCGATTATCAGAGCGCCGGCCCCAAGCAGCTCAGTGGCCACGTCGCTCCTGTGAGATGAGGCCATCCGGATGAGCTTGCCGTCCGCCCCTCCCTCGCTCAGACCCTCGACAATTGCGCGAGCCATGATATCTGTCGAGCCCCACATCGAGTCGTATACAACCAGCGCCTTCTTCGTCGGCTTCTGCTCCGACCATCGCCTGTAGAGTCCGATTATCTTTCCTACATCCTTCCGCCAGATTGGACCATGGTCGGTTGCCGCGATATCGATGTCAATGCCGAGCCCTGCGACCCTGTCCAGCAGCTTCAGTATCAGCTCGCCGAGTGGCGTCAGGATGTTGGCAAAATACTTCTCCGCTTCCTGCTCGACCAGCTCCGCAGGAAGCTCATCACAGAATCTCTCACTCGAGGCAAGGTGAAGCCCGAATGCATCCTGGGAAAACAGGAGCTTGTCATCCGAAAGATACGAGAACATGCTGTCCGGCCAATGGATCATCTTGGTTTCAAGGAAGCTGAGTTCCATATTCCCATGGTCGAGGCTCTCCCCGTCTTTCACCGGTTCCATCTCCAGCGCGCCATGAAAGTGCCGTCCCAGGGCCCTCACACCCGCGACTGAAGCGAACATCCTCTCAGGTTCTGCAATTTCGATCATCTCCGGAAGGCAGCCGGAGTGGTCCATCTCGGAGTG
>CBDUXL010000245.1:0-5427 GCA_965371155.1 uncultured bacterium
CTGGGCATTGCCGATATTGAAAAAGCTCGGGATTAAGTACGACTCCAGTATCTTCCCCGTGGTCAACTATCGCTACGGAATCCCCGATGCTCCGCGAGCACCTTACCTAACGGACGGGGGACCGATTGAGGTCCCAATCGCCACGTTCCCCTTCCTGAAATCGAATTTCCCCTGCGGAGGAGGAGTGTACTTCCGCGCATTTCCGTATAGATTCTTCCGGCAATTGTACAAGCGCATGAACGACCGGGGCGAGCAGATCGTGTTCTATCTTCATCCCTGGGAAGTAGATCCTGAGCAGCCGATCATGCAGGCGCCGTTCGGTCCGCGCGTCCGACACTACTGGGCTCTGCACAAGACCGAGGGCAGGCTTGCCTTCATGATTCGTGACTTCAGTTTCGGCCCCATCCGCGAGGTTGTGAAAGTATGAGCCTCCAGGATAAGGTCGCCGCCCGCTTCGACCAGGAAGCCGGAAACTTCGACGCAATCTACACCGGTAAAAAGGGGATCATCGGCCGCACCTGGGACAAGCTCACCCGTCGAAATATCTACTGGCGGTTCGATTTCACTCTGGACGCCATCGCGCCGATCGAGGGAAGGAGAATCCTCGATGTCGGCTGCGGATCGGGGCGTTACTGTGTCGAGTTCGCTCGTCGTGGCGCATCGGAAGTTACCGGACTGGATGTCTCGCAGGTAATGCTCGATATCGCCCAGCGCGTCGCAGATGAAAACGGCCTTTCCGACCCATGCGAGTTCGTCCTCAGCGATATTCTGGACTTCAAACCGAACAAGCCTTTTGACATCGTGACCGCGATCGGCTTTTTCGACTACATTCCCGACCCCCTGGTTGTGCTCAAACACCTGCGCACAATTACCTCCGACAAACTCGTCGCGTCCTTCCCTCCGCTATGGGCGTTCCGCACGCCTTTCCGCAAGCTTTGGCGTATGATGGGGAAATGCTATCTCCGATTCTACACCGAGGCGCAGATCCGGGACCTGTGCGCGCGATCGGGATTCAAGGTCGACACACTCATCGCTCGCGGCCCGATTTTCATGCTCGTAGCAAGCCCCGTCGAACATGCCGAATCCTAGAACCGGTCCCTGTCGTCCGCAAGGACCAGGGAAGTCTCTTTTCGAACCTTGCAAATTTGCATTCTAAATGCATAATTGCAAGATACTATTGCGAGGGCTTATGCTAACCCGCTACATTGAAAGAAGCATCGAACCTGTCCTGAAGAGAGCCGCAAGGGAATTCCCGGTGGTCGTCCTTACCGGGCCCAGGCAATCGGGAAAGACAACCACACTCAAACATCTGTTCGAGAAAAAGTACAGCTATGTCTCTCTAGAACTACCTGACATCCATGCAATAGCTACATCCGACCCACGCGGATTCATCGAGACACACCCACCTCCCGTAATATTCGATGAGATACAGAATATCCCTGATCTGCTCCCATACATTAAGCATCGCGTGGATGCCAATCGAACCGAGTATGGTCAGTATATCCTCACAGGCTCACAGAACCTCTTGATGCTGCAACGAGTGACTGAATCACTGGCCGGACGAGCAGCCATACTCCGGCTCCTTCCGCTTTCGCAACGAGAGGCTGTGGGCCATCCGCATGCTAACCTTCCCTGGGAATCAAGACGAAAGAGAAACAAGCGTGAGACCGTTGCTTACAACGACTTATGGAAACGCTTCCTTCGTGGGGGGTACCCGGAACTTGCCGCAGATCAGAAACGCGACATTGCTCTCTGGCACGCAAGCTACGTGCAAACATACCTGGAACGCGATGTCAGGTCACTACGCCAGGTGGGCGACCTCACGCTGTTTCAGGCCTTCCTGAGAGCTCTTGCTGCCCGAAGCTCACAGTTGTTCAACATCTCCGGCATGGCGCGCGACCTCGGTATCTCTGTGAACACAGTCAAAGCATGGCTGTCGGTCCTTGAAGCCACTCACCAGGTGATCATACTTCGTCCATTTCATGCAAATGTTGGAAAACGATTAGTGAAATCGCCGAAAATCTATTTCGCAGATGTCGGCACTTTGTGCTATCTCACCGGTTTGAAAGACCCGGAACATGCCGCTTCCGGACCTATGGGAGGCGCAATTCTGGAGACAGCCGTCATCGTCGAGATCGTCAAAACATATGTCCATCGGGGCGAAGAACCGCAGGTGTTCTTCTGGCGAACATCGACTGGAACGGAAGTCGACTTCATCGTTGAGGCTAACGGGGAATTGATCCCAATCGAAGTGAAGCTCTCATCAACATCGTTACCGGCCATGGCAGCAGGAATAAAGTCATTCCGCAGAGACCTGGGTAATCGTGCATCGAAAGGCTATGTTGTGCACCCCGGTGAGGTGCTCCTGTCACTTGGACCGGATGCAACCGCTATACCATTCGCAATGTTGTGACCTGCATCCCCTGGGATTCATCCTGTGCCGGAAATCCCGAAAACCCGCGCCCAAGGTTCACTAGACACAGGATCGGTGGCCCACAACTTGTTGTGGATCCTGAGTAATTATATACATATAAGAACCCACAATAAGTTGTGGGCCACCGAAGGAGAATTTTTGTCCGATTCAAATGAGGATGCCTTTCATGCATATGCGCTTTCGTAGCCTGAGTCGCGGATGAACAGACACGAGACCTTGCTTGCACTGTATATGGTACGAATCTGCTCTGTGGAGATTTCCTTGCCGATCCCGAAAATCGCGATATCGCATTCAGGCATATTCTCCAGGTCAGCCGGGAACTGCCCGTATTGGACATTCAGGGATGTTCCATAGGGCAACCTCGCTTCCTCTATCAGACCCTTGAAGAAACCGGTCTGGGTCTCATGATCTTTTTCATCACCTGCGAGCGAGACCAGGTTTATCCTCGCGGCATCCCAGTTGCGGTGCAGTTGCAGGGCAAGGAGAATGGCGAGATTCTTGTTCGGACTTCGGTCCCTCAGGATAAGGTTGATCACCTTACGATTCTTGAAGCCCAGCTTGGGATGCCGCTTCAGGACTGCGATGCCCATGTCTTCCTCGACCGCGGAATTGATGATTTCGTGGATCTTCCCATCCTTGGCAGGATCGTCACTCATGGTAATCATGAGGACGTTTGGACGGAAGAACGCCTCGTTGAGCAATTGAATGATGACCCTGGTTTCCCGCACAAAATCATCCCCCTCGACAACCGCCGAAAGGAAGAACATCTTGTCCTTTCGGATCGGTTCAAGAACGCTATCCAGTTCCTCGAGTTTCTTCCGGCGGTCCTGGTCTGTGACGCTGAATGCAATCACGCTTCCGGATGGGTAGATCAAATCACGCGCGAACCGGACGACAGCGGGGCTCTCCTTTGGTTCCTTGAGAGGCAGGAGCAGATCGGGTCTCCAGGACTTTTCACTCTGAGGCAAATGCACGGCCTGCTGTGCTGCCCATCCGGCAATGGAGCAAAAGAGCCCGCTTCGCACATCGCCCCATCTGGCCTTCAGATGAGCACGCGCCAGCAGGAAGTAAAGGCCTGAAGTAATAAGGATTGCGATCACCCCGGCGATTGGGCTGATCAGAAACATGATGAAAACACATGAGAGCGTGCCGTACAGGGGAACCCAGACCGGAACCTTGAATGACGGCCTGAAACTAGCAATGCCGATGCCCTGTTCGATGAACGTGACGAGATTCACCATGCCGTAAGTGATAAGAAAAAACATGGTGAGAAGCTGGGCAATCGAGTTGAGATCGCCTGTGAGGACGAAAATCACGGAGATAGCTCCGGTGAGCAAAACGGCGTTTCGAGGCTGTCCGGTGATGCTCTTGGTGCTGAAGACCCGTGAGTACGGAATCACCCCGTGCTTCCCGAGCGCGTAGAGCACCCTCGGTGCTGCGACGATTGATCCGAGCGCAGATGAAAGAGTTGCCGCAAACACGCCCATATAGAAAGTCCAGCTCAACAGGCTGGTGTCATACATTATCGAGTAATTGCTCAGTAGAGTCCCGGAGTCGGCCTTGAAACCGTACGCGATCGCGCCACCCACGTAGAACAGAAACCCCACTCCTATCGCGAGCATCGTCCCGATAGGAATCGCTGTCTTGGGTTTCTTCAAATCACCCGACATGCTCACCCCGGCCATTATTCCGGTGACGGCGGGGAAGAAGATCGCGAAGGCAGTCCAGAAATTCTCGGGGGCGACAGGTGATGACTCGAACCTGCCCCATGGCAGCGGTTGTATATCACCCGGATATTTTCCGAAAAAGAACGAAACCAGCGAAACCCCGATTGCCACCATAATTATGTAATGAAATCTTACTGCCCAGTGCGCCCCTATATAGGCAATGGATGTCATGAGTGCCCATGTAATCAGCGCTACGGCTTGCGGGTAGGAAACGGTGTGGGTGTTCTCTATGAAGGAGACAAATGCCTGGTTCTGGGGGTGATCCGCTGGAAATAGATGAATAAAGGCTTCCGTGAAACCGGCGATATAGAACGCCGCTGAGATTGCCTGCGAGAGATAGAGCGGAATCCCTATCGATCCGCCCATCTCAAGTCCGAGCGACTTGGCGATAATGGAATACGCACCACCGGCGCCGATCCGAATATTGGTTGTGATCGAAGAGATGGAGAGGCCGGTTGCCACCGTGACCGTGTGGGCGATCGCAATAATCAGCAGTGCGCCCCATAGTCCGCAATTGCCGACCAGCCATCCGGTTCGAAGGAACAGGACGACGCAGATAATGGTCAGGATGCTGGGCGTGAAAACTCCTCCGAACATCCCGAACTTGATCTCCCTATCTGTAGACGGTATCGCCACCATGCGAAAGGATGGGAATTATACCCCATTGGGTACGGTAGGGTCATGGCACGATTTGGATTCTGGTGACAGGGACCGCTGGAGGGCACTGTATCTTGAGTATAGAAGCCTGGGATTTGATCAGCCTTGGTTGACCACAGACGATTTACGGGGTATATGAAGAGAGTGAACTAATACCCCATAGGGAGGGCTTTTCGATGCGCGTGATGAACTGGCTTGCTGTTGTGCTGATGATGATGCTTGCTTTCGGGTGCAAGGGCGGGGGCAAGCTGGTAGTGGGGGAGATCGAGGGACCGTCCTCGATTGATGAGAACACCTCCGCCGACTACAGCGTCACGGCGAGCGGCGACACGGGAATCTGGTACACGTGGGCTGTCGATCCGCCGTCGGCGGGATCGTTTACGAATCAGACATCGTCGACCACCACTTTTCATGCCGCCAAGGTGATCGGCGATACCGAGATCAAGATACAGGTTGTTGTCGGCTCGGGAGAATCCAATCCCGTATTCAAGAGCCTGGATGTTACAGTGATTGATGTAGTGCCCGGGGGGAACCACCCGCCTCATGCAGCGGCGCATGCGGAGCCGTCCGTCATCAATCCGGGAGGGTCCGTGCAGTTCTACGATGACT